>NZ_JAKILT010000001.1 GCF_023283535.1 Shewanella sairae
ACGGTAGCTCACGCTAAGCATGATTAGGTGTGCGTTGATAAGTTATGGGATGGCTGTTACTGCTTCTGTTTGATTGCATATGTTTAAGATATTAAAGCCCGCATTACGCGGGCTTTAATATCAGATGTTAATTACTGCTTGTTAGATTACAAACGGTAGCTCACGCTAAGCATGATTAGGTGTGCGTTGATAAGTTATGGGATGGCTGTTACTGCTTCTGTTTGATTGCATATGTTTAAGATAATAAAAAACCCGCATTTAGCGGGTTTTTTGATGTACCTAGATTTACTTGATACTTGAATTATAAACGGTAGCTCACGCTAAGCATGATTAGGTGTGCGTTATAGTCGTGGCTGTTACTGCCAAAACTCAACACATTCCAAATATCATCTGGCGCGATATTATTGGCTGCATCGTTATCTTTGTAGTTTTCCATCTTATAATCTAAGCGAAGATCCATTTTCTCTGTCGCTTTGTATAAGGCGTAAACATTAACGTTGTGCACTTTGGCGTAGTAATCACCGTAGTTGCCGGTTATACCTTGGCTAACTTGAGTGTTACTGTTTGAGTCAGAGTAAGTGTAATCAACACCTAAGCGCAGCTTTTGCTCCATTAGGTTGTTGTAGCTAAAGCCTGCACCTAGCACATCAACTTGATCTTCAACGCTGCCATACCAGTTTGGCGCACCTAAGTTGCTACTACCGGCTTGTTCTGAATCGATGTTTTGACGGTTATAAAACGCCGTTAGAGTCATGTCATCATTGATGAGGTAACTCACACTGGCGTCATAACTCATATCTTTCGATTCAGTTAAGCCGATTTGCGTTTCGTTATAATCATCAAGCGCGTAACGCACACCAAAATCTAACGTTAAGCTATCGATTGGACTGTGAGTGACACGGGCTTCAATCTGGGTACGGTTTCTGTCTGCAAGGTTATACTTGCGTAGTAAGTCGTTTTGCTCGCTTGAGGTCCACTCTGACGCTTGGTAAGTCGAACCATCACGCTGACCGTAACTACCTTTAATCCACATATTCCAGTTGGCAAAAGCGCTTAATTGGTATTTTGCCCAAAGTGTGCTTTCATCAGTGGTTTCACGATCTTGATAGCTGCGTTCATCCTTACGGTAATCCAAACCACCTTCAAGTTTATGACCACGTGCTAGACGGTAGTCTGCACCTAGCTTAGCTTTGTGGGTTGTGATGTCGTATGGCGTGTTATAAGCCGCTTGACCGGTTGTAGAGTCGATTGAAATTTGCGTCCATTCTTCTACATTAGTCTTGTTATCACGGTCGCTATAATCGTAGCTGGCGTTTAAACGTAGTTGACGGTTAATACGCGAAACAACTTTAAGGGTTGCACCTTGAGTATCAACACGACCATCTAGTGACTCAGCTGGCATTTGGTAACCGTAACCAGAGGTATTGAAGTCCTGATCTTGAGTCATCTGACCAAAGTACACGCGGCCATTCATGATAGTGCGACCCGCCACATATTGACCTAATACCGAAACCGTATGGGCTTCGTTGTCCGGGTCGAGTGACATATAGCCTGTGGTTTGCGCACCAAAGGTTGGGCTAAATGCGTTTTCAAATGACAGTTCGCTGTATGCATTTTTAAAAACAGAACCATTATAGTTTACCGCTGTATACCAGTTGTCGCCGGCAAAGCGCACACCAGCTTCAATAGTATCAGTAGTATAATCAACAGGTTCAGCAATCATCATTGATTGATTGTAGAAGCTACCTGAAGCTTGCTTTAAACCTATTTTGTCTTCACGTTGGTAATTAACGTAAGTGCTCCACAGTGTTTCTGCTTGGTATTCAAAACCTAGTCCTGCGCGTTCACGTTTAAGTGAAAGCTCAAGCGGATTTAGGCTTGAGTACAAGTTGCTCATGTCTTGCGTGCTGCCGCCATGAACCCAGTCACCCGGTAGGGTCAGGTTATCGCCGCCAACACCTTGATAAGGGCTCATAGCCTTATCTGTTTTGTAGGTTGCGATTTGACGATAGTTAAGGTTCAGATTGTATTGGCCTTGCTTACCAACATTAATGTCAGCGCTGCCGTTATCCATTCCTAGGTTGTCAGCTTCAATTGTTGCTTGGTAGCCGTTTTCACCAGTGTATTTCACATCAGCGTCAACTTTACCGGCAAAGCCGTCTTCGGTTGCAAACGCATTCGCTGAACGAACGTCATCACTGCTGCTGTAGCCCGCGCCAATACCTACGGTACCCGATACGCCTTTTTCAACTTTACAGTTTTTACAAACCCACTTTTCGAACTTTACTTTTTCGGTGTTCGCATTTTGAATACCGTAGCCGTCAGCTGCGATGGCTGCGCCAGATAGCATACCGGCATGGGTAATCAAAGCGAGCGTGACTAAATTTAGTTTGAATTTCATCTTCTCGTCTCCCTTAGCGCTGGAATAGCTTGCCAGATGGATGGTTAGAACCATGGATCTGGTTGTGACAGTTCAAACAGCTACGGCCGCCGGTCATGGCGTTGCCGCCTACCGTTGAACCTTGCTCTGTGTTGCCAAATAGTGCTTGTCCGCTATGCGCAGAAGAGTGACATTGTTGACAAAGCTGTGGAGCACGAGTTTTAAGCATGCCTTCATTCACGCTACCATGTGGGTTGTGGCATGCTACGCAGTCTTCAGTTACGGGTGCATGCTCCCACAATTTTGGGCCGCGTTTTTCCGCATGGCATGAGTAACAGGTATCGTTAACCGTAGGTTTAACAAGATCTGAGTCGCTCATAGTGCCGTGTGGGTTATGACAATCGCTACATACCATTTGAGCCCATTTCATTGGGTGGCTAGAGCGTTTGTTCATGTCAGCTTTTTGCTGAGTGTGACAGCTAGTACAGACTTCCATTTCAGTGTTTTTAGACAGAACTGGATCTTTGGCTGTATGCACTGAGTGACAAGAGGCACAAGCCACGTCAGCATTGTCATGGTGACCACCATTCCAATCCATACGCTTGTCGTCTTTATGACAGCTCATACAAACACTGTTTTGTAGCTCAGGTGATAGTGTTGATTCTGGACCAAAGGCGATCATTGGCTCGTTACCGCCGCGGTTATGTTTACCCATTGGGCCATGACATGCTTCACATTGAAGGCCTGCCATTGGACTCTTGCTAGAGTCAACAGAACCATGAACACCTTTGAATAGGTCCATGACTTTTTCAGATTTACGGTGACACATAAGGCAAGAGTCTGCACCTTTTGGTGAGTACTTACCTTCAGCGAACTTCTGATCCAGTGTGGCTTCAACTTCATCAGGAGTCATCTTAGCGTCCCACTTAGATGCTGCTGCAGTGTGGGCAAAACCAAGAGAAAGAACTAGCGACGCCATAATAGCCGGTAGTAGGGTTTTTAATCTTTTTGTGATCTTCATAATAGCTTCCTAAACTTGCACAATTTTGAAGAGAAAGTAGGGGAGAGGCCTCCCCCTTTTCTAAACTCTTGGACTCAAGTATTTAATGCTTGAGTCCAGCTGAGTTGCGCAAATTACATCTTCACAGAAGTGTGATCGCCTGGTGTTGGTGCGTGGCAGTAGAAACAGCTTTCTAGCTGTGCTGCATCATTTGCTTCTTGCTTAGAAACACCGACTAATGCACCTTGGCCTTCAACGTGGGCTTTGAAGCTATCCATGTTGTAGCTGTGACAAGAGACACAAGTTGCTGCGATAGGCGTTGTGTATTGACCGCCATCAGTTGCAATAGCGCCTTTCTTCTTGAATGCATCACGATCAAAGTCGTTATGACACTGGTCACAGTTCATGCCTGGGATCACTGCGTAATCACCTTGGCTGTGTACTTTGTGCAGTTTCATTTCGAGTGCGCCTTGGTTTGCACCGCCTGCGTATGTGCCATCTGGTGTGTGACAAGTGGTACAAGCATCGACACCGATAATTGGCTCACCGTTAGCATCTTTGCTGTGAGAAAGTTGCTCTGTCATCACGAAACCTGCGTGATGTCCGCCTTTATGGATTTGGAAATCATCAGAGTGACAGTTTGCACATGAAGTAAAGTTTACTGAGTCAACATGGCGCATGCTTGGTGCTTCACCTGATAGTGTTGCAAAAGCAAGGTCAGCTTTCATTGCTGTGTATTTGCTGGTGTCGTTACCGTCAAAGCTTGGGTCATCACAAGTGACAAACTCGCCTTTTTCAGAACACATTGCCCAGCCAACAAATGTAAAGGCAGTTTCAGCGTCTTGACCCGCAGCAGCTAGCTTAAGATCTTTAGTGGTTGTATAAACTAACTTACCAGCTTCAATTTTGGCTTTAGCATCGACAACGCCATTTTTGATAGCATTAACAGAGTCTTTACCGCTGTAACCAAGAGTCACGTTATTTGGACCTACGTTAGTGATCACTTCGAAACGTTGAATCTTTGGTAATAGGCTGGCGATATCAACTTGTTCACCATTGGTATCCACAACTTGAATGCTAATGGTTGCAGCTTCGGTAGTTGCATCAATTGTAGATGCGACATTAATACCGTACTGGTCGATTAGTGCAGCGGTATCTTCAAAACCAACAGTGTGTAGCTCTTCCGTCCAGCTCGCATTATGACAAGCGATACAGTTTGAGTTGTCAGCTTGTTGAGAGTGACCTTTACCAGCGACAAAGTCGATGCCTGTATGGCAGCTTGTACAAGTTTCCATAGTAGGAACGCTTGACCAGTTGCCCCATTCTGCTAAGTCAGTATTGCCTTCTTCTGGCGCAACGTGACAAGTTTTACAATTATCTTGAACGATAGCGTTAGCTGTTTCTGCACTCTTGTCCATGTCTCTGCCGTACATTTTTGCATCGTTGTGTACGTTATGGATTAAGTGATTGTAGGCAATCTGTGGCTTACCTTTACTATCAGCCAATTCTTGGGTATGACATGCAGCACAAGTTTCTGAAGAAGTATAACCGTGGTAGATTTTCTTACCTTCAGCGTGGCATGAGTTACAGCTAGCGGTTGCAACAACATTTTTAGTGTAGGTAGCTTCATAGCCTTCACCAGAGAAATCCTGCGACAGCTCAGTACGAGGTACAGTTGTTTCACCGTCAGCGAGTGTTGAAGCACTTGCAATGATGTTATATCGTTGAGTTAGCTCAGAGTTGTAACCTTCAACTGGAATGCTGAAGCTATAGTTACCATTCTTTTTGTCTTCAAATTCTTTTTGTGAACCAATGTATTGCCATTCAGCACTGTTACCCGCACCAGTAGAACCTTGTGGTAGAAGTTGCACAACTTTTTTCACTTCAAGCGCCGTTAGACCTACAACGGGTAGATCTTCTTCGTTTGTCGCAAACACATTAAGCGTTGGAACGCCATCAGCGTAGGTTACATCAGTCACTTTTAGGTTAAGTGTGTTGATGTAGTCAGCTGCTGGACCACCAGGGTTACCTGGATTACCGTCGTTACCATCATCACCACCACAGCCTGTTAGGGCCATGGAGACAGCACCGGCTGCTAGAAGCAGCGCTATTTTAGATTTGTTTGTATTCATCATTTTTTCCCTGCATAGGTTTGGCACTGTCTTAAACGTGTGGCTCGATTGATTGAGGCCAACTGTAATTTTTTAATTTCCGCTTAAGTCAATGCTGGAAATAAGATTCCCCAAGGAAAGGCTAACGTAATGTAGGGCTAAAATCTGCATATCAGGTGCTAAGATGTGACATGGATCTGTCTATTTATAAAGAGGTAGGTCAAGGTGTCGAAGATGAACTATAAAGTTGCTTTTATTGGTTGGGTGTGTTTGAGCTTGGTTGGTATTTGTTTGCGGACTTGTTGTTGGTGGCGGTTATAGAAAAGGGAGGCAAAGCCTCCCTTTTTTTATCACATTAACTTATTGAGCTTAATGGGATTAGTGACCGTGTGCGTTAACGATTTGCTCTGGAGAGTGACAAGTTGCACAGCTCTCTTTTGCGTTAATCGCAGTGTCTTTATCAAGTGCGTCTAGAACACCACCGTTAGTTTCGATGTGAGCACGAGTAGACTCGTTGAACCAAGGATCTGTTGGACGGTGACAAGTTAAACATGCACCTGCATCAGAAGATGCCCAAACAGCTTTGCCTTCGGCATTGACATCTTGCCATACACGCTCAGGAGAGCGACCTAAAGCAATACCTTCAAGTTCGCCGCTCTTGTCATTTTCAGCGTGACAAGTTGCACAGTCTGATTTGACTACAGTACCAGAATAGTGACCTTCTGCTTTATGGGCTTTATAAGCAAAGTTTGTTGGAACAAACTTGCCTGAACCCCAATAAGTTTCAGATAAGCCTTTGTCAGACACGTGACAAGCTTGACAGTTTACACCGTTACCATAGTGAACGATTTCTTGGTTATGACAGCTAGAACATTTCGCTTCATCGATGATGCTACGACGTTCTTTTGCAGCTTCTGTTGTATCTGTGCCATTCCAAGTAAAGCGCAGTGGCTGGTCTTGAATGTAAGCTGATGGGTTTAGCAATACATCAGGTTTTTCAGCATCGTACACACAAGCTGCTGGAACTACTTCTGCGACACCATAACCACTTGACTTAAAGCAAGTTGCAACACCAGCAAATAGTTCAACACTCTTGCCTTCTAGATCACTAGGTAGTCCTAGCTTGCTATTTGTGCTGTTAATGCTAAATGTTTTCGTTGTTTCGTTATAAGTTGAAACTTCTGTATTAGTTAGCGCAAAACCACGAGCACTGTATTTGCTTGTATCGCTGTAAGCTGGGTAATCTTTATCAATATCCCATGAGAAATAGATGCTTGATTTAGTATACTTGCTTGGGTTTGCGATAAACTCTTTAGCTACCGGCTCACCGTTACCGTCAAGGATTTGTACGTCGAATGTCAGTACATTTTCAGTCGCTTTTACGTTAGTAAACTTAGCTGAGTATCCTTGACTATCTTGATAGCGTTTCATCACGTCGCCGTGGCGCTTTTCTGCATTACCTGTACCTGGGTAGGTATCAGTCGCGTTGTGACACGCAACACAGTTAGTGCTTGAGTGGTTCTGAGATGGCTTCTCTGTATGACAACCGATACAAGCAGTATTGCTTAGATCAGCTTTGAAAATATCTGCATTTGCAGGAGCATTTTCACCTTCTACGTGACACGCTGTACAATCAGCTGCAGGGTTTTGTGGGTATTTCACATCACCGTAGTCATGTACGCCACCACCATATCCAATTACCTTGTAAGGCGCTGGTACCATGCCGTCTGCAGTGCTAGTCATTCTGTTGCTACCTTTATGGATCGCGTGGATCATATAGGTAAAGTCAACACTGTTGCCTGATTCTGGATCGCCAGATGTTGCCGTGTGGCAAGAGGCACAGTTTTCAACGTCGATACGGCGACCGCCATGGAAAGCAAGGCTGTCTGGCTGGTGACAGGTGTAACAGGTTTCAATTGCAACGACATTGCGAGTTTGAATACCGTCTGTCATACCTGTTGATGGTTGCCAGTCAAAATGCGCGTTAGCAGCAAAATTTGGTAGTTCTAATTCTAGCGTCGCGCGTTGAGTGCTTTCAGCGTCGTAAGCTACGGCAACTGGTGCAGTTACATCGGCAATATTTTGCTGGAAGCTATAGGTATAAGTACCGTCACCATTATCAACAAAGCAAGTGTCGCAATTTGATGCTTTTTCTACTTCTGCTTGGAATTGCTTTGAAGGATTAATATTGCTTTCGCCTTCAGGGATCCAATCTTCATTCGGAGATTTTTCAGTGTTGATATATGCTTGCCACTGGAAGCCTCTATCTGCTTCGTTTTCACCCATTAACTCAGTAACATGAGTTAATTGAGCGATACCAAAGCGTAAGTCATGATCTTTTGTTAGACCAAGTACCGCAACGCCGTTGTCATTTTCAAGTTTGAAATCAACCGTTACTGTACCCGCATCAACAGTTGCATTGGTGAAAATAGCATTAACGCTTTTTGCGCTATCAATGCTAACGCCAATTACGCCATCTTGGCCGTCATTACCGTTATCGCCATCACTACCACAGCCAGTGACTGCTAATGAAAGCACCCCGGCTGTAAGCAGTGCTTTAGAAGCAGCGCTTAGATTAAATTTGTTCATCATTTTATGTCCCTGCAATAGTTTTTTAATCATCACTAACTGCTGGTTTTATCGGAGAACAAAACTGATATAACCGCAATTAGTGTGTGGAATTTTATTTCCAACACTAAGGCTAACTAAGCGGGAAGCATTTAGCAGGTGTTTTAACGCCTTTATGTGATTAAGGTCAGACTATTTCTTTAGGGGTATATAGAAAGTGCCCATTTTAGGACTATTTTAATTATCGATTAATAATCGTTCGTCGATAAAAGTGTTTTTGTTGTTAAAATGTAACGTTTTTTGCAGGTAGGTACTTTGATGTTTATTTAGGTGTGTTTCTTTTTATTTTCAAATATAAATAGGCAAGGTTAGTTAAGGTTTATGCGGTTAAAAGCGTAAAAAAAGCGAGAAGATACACTTCTCGCTTTTTGAACTTTTAGACAGCATTAAGCGGTATAAATAATCGAGTTATGGAGACTATTTATATTGAGTTGGGTGCACTTCATCTACCCCGAAAGATTTACCTTCAGCGTGACAAGTTGCACAACTTTCGCTGCCAGTATAACTACCTAATGGTGCGCCAAATACACCGCCATTTGACTCAACATGCGCAGCAAAACTGTCTTTGGTGTGGCATGAACCGCATGCGGCTGCAATTGGTGAGTATTCAAGAATGTCATCACTGCCATTTTCACCTTGGTTTAATACTGCGGGTAAGCTAGCGGTATTTTCCAATGCTAATTGGCCTTTTTCATGACAAGAGGCGCAGTCACCATAGTGCTTAGTAAAGGTGATGCTTTCATTACGATTACTATTTACTTTGGTACGCTTATTGGCATGTAAGGTATGGATCATCACTTTATAATCAAGTGAGTTTTCTAGACCAACTCGGCTGCCTTTAAAGGCACCATCTGCGACCGCGTGCAGTGCTTGACCTTTGTGACAAGATACACAGCTACCATCAGTTAATGATAAAGGTTGCTCTTTACTATCTGGCATATGGCATGAGCCGCAAGAAGTTCGTTGGTGGAACGATAAATCAATTGCTTCATCGTGACAGGCTTGGCATGCACTTTCAGATGCGCTATTAAAGCGCACTGTAGCAACTTCTCCAATCGCCGCAAAAGCTGCGGCGTCAGTAGTTACTGTGGCAGTGATGTGATCTTCAGAGCAAGCAATTGCCGCTTGAGTATCGCGAGAGGCACAAATAGCTAAGTGACTCATTAATGCGCCAGTTGTAAATTCAAGTCCATCTAGCTGTACCGTGTATTGATAACCATCGTTGCTAGGCTCTATGGTGATTTCTCCGGCTGCAATGGCGGTGCTATCGGCTAGGTTGATCATTTTGTGAGTTGCTGTCAAATCGCCTCGAGTCATTTTCCATACGTCAGCAAAGTCATTGTGCTGGTTTTCTACCACTTGAATATTAAGCGCACTAATTGCTTCATCTTCGTGTGGTGCTAAAGCGCCTTGTCCCTGGTAACTGACGTTAAAGCTTAATGTTTGTGTGTCTACATCCAATACACCGTTAGAAACAGAGAACTCATAAGCTTCCTTAGCAGAGGTAAGCGTTAGCTCTTTGTTTAAGTGATACTTGGCTGCGCCCATAGGGTTGCTTTCATCAGCGTGGCATGCTGCGCAGTCGCGTTCAGCATATTGGGGAAACTGCTCCGAGTGGAACAGGCCACGCGAAGTGCCGTCCCATTCTGGTGCGGCAAACTTTTCATGACAGCTTAGGCAAGCTTCTTGACGATGGAAGTGGAAATTATCAGCTTGAGCTGGGGCCGTTTCACCTTCAATATGACAAGACTGGCAACTTTTGCTGTCAGCAGGGAAGGTGGCATCACTGTAATCATGTGCTTTACCACCATAGCCAATCATAAAGTAATCGCCTTTATGTATTTGGTGCAGCATAGAGCCAAAGTCGATAGTGGCACCTGTTTCTGGATCGCCAGAGTACGTGGTATGGCAAACGACACAGTTTTCGATCTCGATACGCTTACCGCCGTGTAATGACAATTTTGGCGCCCAAGCATGCTCATAGTCGTCATTGTGACAACGTATGCAAGATTCCTGTAGTTCAACTAAGTTACGTGTTTCATCCGCTTCAGCTGCTCTATCTAAAGCAGGGATAAAGTCGTAGTGAGTGTTGATTAAGGTTGCGTTAGAGACCACATTTGTTGGCTTTAGCTCAAGGGTAACTCTGTGAGTTAGCTCGCTGTTGAATTCGGTGTCTAAACCTTCAATTTGCTCATATTCATTAAGTGACTTAGAAAATGTATAGCGGTATTCACCATGGCTTAATACCTCAATACAGGCTGTTTTACAGCTGGTTTCGATATTTGCTTGAATTTGTGGACCTTGGTGCTTATCCCAGCCTTCAGGTAATGCTTGTCCGTCAGCGATATCGCCAGGCTGTTTGATGCTATTGATATAGCTAGTCCACTGGCTGGACTTAACGCCTTTATACTGCTCTGCTTCTGGCTCTGGTGAATCATGGCCCGGCAAAGGTCTATCGCGTTTTTGTAATACATCAAGCTTAGCAATACCAACACCGAGGGCGTTAATATCTTCGAAAGACTCTAGGCCTGATACTGCAACACCATTAGCGGTGAGTAGTTCAAAGTCGACACTGACTGTGCCCTCGGTAACATTGGCGTGCAATATATTAGCTTTAAGGCTGGTAGCCTGCTGAATGTCGATGCCAATATTGCCATCATTACCGTCATCGCCATCTTTGCCATCACTGCCACAACCAACAAGTGCCACTGAGAGCAGACTTATTCCAATGGCTGATTTGACAGCATGTTTAATATTATTTTGCTTCATCATTTTTCCCTGCATAGGTTAGCTGCTATAAGATTTTTATCTTTATTTAGCAGGAGGATTACCTCAGTCAGATCTTATCCAAAAGAGCGAGTCCCTTATAAGGGCAAACAATTAAATGTGAACTAAGTCATTGGCTTAACTTCGGGATGTTAATTTATGTTAATTGCACATTTATTCAGTTACTTAAGAGGAGGAGTCGAGTGGTTTTAAGTTAGGGTTAATATTTGGCCATTCAAACTTAAATTAGGCTTAAGTAATAAAGTTTATTTGGTGGTAAATTTGACATAAGTCAAAGCAGTAATGATGTTTTAGGCTGTCAATTTAACCTAATGATTACATTGTAAATAGTGGATCGTTGCTTAATAGATCTATTGCGGTTTCTATTTGGTAACACTTTGTTGGGCAGGGTGTTAACTTGCAATCCATTTCTGGCTTTTTAACGTTTGTTCTTTATCGGTTAGGCAATAAAAAAGAGGCCGAAGCCTCTTTTAGTCGCAGTAACCGACTGCCTTTACAGCATGTGTTAATTATCGCTTTTAGTTACCGTGGATCTCCATTAACTGCATGGGACTATGGCAAGTTGAACAAGCTTCAGCTGCTCGAGTGTTAACGTCATCTGCACTCATACCATCCAAAATACCGCCGTTGGCTGTAATATGGTTAGCACCAGAATCACTCAGGTATTTTTGGTGACAACTTAAACACGTGCCAGCATCTGAAGATACCCAAATATCAGCGCCAGTTTCTTTATCACCATAACGCCATACGCGATCACTTGCTCGACCCAGTTGAATGCCGTCAGGCGTATGGCAAGTTGAGCAGTCCGTTTTCAGAACTGTGCCTGATTGTACTCCTGCATACTTTAGGTAATGACCATCCGCTTCGTGCGCTTTAAAGGCGTAACTTGTTGGCTTTTTACCACCAGGATAGCTGTCATCTGTTTTGGTGGTTTTGTCTGAGGTATGGCATGTCTGGCAGTTATAACCATTGTTGTAATGATAGTTTTCTTGATTGTGGCAACTTTGGCACTTAGCTGCATCAATAATTGAACGGCGCATAGCTGCTTGCATAGTGTCATTCATTCCACTACCTGACCAAACAAAACGATAAGGTGCTTCTTTAACTGCTACCGAACGCGTTGAGTCTGAGCAAGCAGTCATTGCTATTTCGTCAACAGCGTAACCACCATTGTTGAAACAGACTTCGATAGTTGACCAGAGTTCAAAGGTTTTACCGGTTGCATCCGTTGGCATGTCAAAAGTATCGGCGACAATAGTGAAAGTTTTGCTCGTCGCGTCATAAGTACCATCTTCGAGCTTAAAACGGCGATTGCTGTATGATGCATCCGAGTATGAAGGGAAGTCTTTATCGGTGTCCCAGGCAACAATGACTCTGGTGCTTTGTTTTATAAACCCTGCGTCAACGGCGGCACCATCGGCATCGGTTACCTGTACGTCAAATTGCAGATCCCCCATGGCATCTAGACCAATATTACTAAAGGTAACCCCCATCGCTTCGGCTTCAACATACGCTTTAAGTACATCACCGTGGCGTTTCTCTGCGCTACCCGTGCCAGGATAAGTATCGGTTGAGTTATGGCAAGCGACACAATTAGTGCTGCTATGGGATTGAGATGGTTTTTCTGTATGGCAACTTACGCAAGCAGTGTTGCTTAAATCAGCTTTAAATAGATCGGCATTGGCAGGGGCACCATCGCCTTCAACGTGGCATGATGAACAATCTGCGGCAGGTTTTTGCGGATACATGACTTTACCGTAGTCATGCACACTGCCGCCGTATCCCACAATTTTATATGGCGCAGGCACCATACCATCTGGAGTGCTGGTTTCACGGTCCTGACCTTTATGTATCGCATGGATCATGTAAGTATAATCAACGCTATTGCCACTTTCTGGATCGCCAGAAGTCGATGTGTGGCAACTGGCACAATTTTCCAATGCAATACGGCGACCGCCATGAAGCGCTAAACTTTCAGGTTGGTGACAAGTGTAACAAGCGGCAATACTTACTACATTGCGGGTTTGAATATCCGTAGTCGCACCGGAAGAGGGTTGCCAATCATGGTGGGCATTTGCGGTCGCTTGTGGCAGTTTTAGCTCTAATGTGGCTCTATGGGTATTGTCTTCACCATAAGTGATGGTTAACGGCTCAGTTACGTCGGCAATATTTTGTTGAAAAGTATAGCTGTAACTGCCATCTCCGTTATCGACAAGGCATTCTTCACAGTTACTTGCCGCTTCAACATTAGCTTGATACTGAGGAGAAGGGGTGAGATCACTGGTATCATTTGGTGGCGTGCCTGGCTCTTTAAGCTCATTGATATAGGCCTGCCATTGATAACCTCTGTCTACCTCTGCGTCACCAACGGTTTCGGTGACTTTGGCTAATTGGGCGATACCAAAGCGCAGATCATAATCTTTAGTTAACCCAAGGACTGCAACGCCGTTGGCGTTTTCAAGTTCGAAGTTAACCATCACCACACCATCAGTCACAGTGGCTTGTGTAAACTGGGCTTGAACACTGCTGACTGAGTCAATATTGACACCGACAACGCCATCAGCGCCATCGGCTCCATCATTGCCATCACTACAACCAAAAAGTAGTGCTGAAGCGGTGAGCGCAATCAAACTCAGTTTTAACTGTTTCGTTTTTATATCCATAATTTTGCGTTCCATTGTTTTTGCGCGTGCGTTTCTGCTCGCGTTTTGCATCACAAATTTGTTGTTCATTTAAAAGAAAGCGGCCTAGTGCAGTTTGCCTAGGCCTTTTATTGTTATTGTATTGGGTGGACTTTTAGCACATCAGCTGTTGCACCTTGCCCGTGGCACGTCGCACAGCTTTCGGTGCCGGCCGTTGCATCAGCTTCGGTGCCTTTAAATACGCCGCCTTGCTGGGTCATATGCGCGATTGCGGAATCGCTAAGGTGACAGGTGCTACATATTGCTGAGGTCGTGCTAGTAAAGGTGTTATCATTAAAGGCTAATGGCTGCACGGCACTGTTAAGTGGAAGCGCTGCAGTCAATACGCCTGAATCGTCAGTGGTATGACATTGAGCACAATTACCGATATTGCCCGGATAATTGATGTCAGGGTAACTCTCTCTTGAACCTGCATGTAGAGTATGAACTAGGTGTTTATAATCCGCTGTAGATGCAGCTGGGTTTGCTGCTGTTGCCTCTGCAAGCATATTCGGATTATGGCACAGCTGACATTGCTGCTCGAGATCATTACGTGAACCATGATAATTAAGTTGCTGATCACCATGACAGCTGCCACAGGTCTCATTAGTGACGACAACGCGGCGTCCTTGCTCTGTTATGCTTGTGGCACTATAAAACTGGTAGCTCGATTTGATTGTGGTGGTTACATCGGTATCTGCGCAGTTGGCAAGCATGGTGTCATTGCTACATAACTTACCTTGAAGAGCGAGTGTACCTTTATCATTTGCAGGTTCATCACTTAATGTGAGGCCTGCAATTTGATAATGATAAACGCTGTTACTGCCTGATATTGGCTCAACATCTTGTAGCTTTATCGATTTGGCGCTGCGGGTGGTGTAATCAACACTGATCCCAAAGTTGGCATACACACGTAGATCATCAATAAAATCAAGCTTGTCAGCGCTATCACTATAAACTTCATTAGTCGCAGGGTTTGATAGCCTTACTGAAAAATCAACGGTATCACCATTAAGCTTAGCGCTAACCACTTCAACATTAAATTGACCTAACACTGCATCGGTATCAGCTTGACTGTGTGCGCTCATGGTCCAATCTGGATTATGACAAGCGACACAGTTGCTGTTATCAACTTGTGCTGGGTGACCTTGGCCACTAGGGAAGTCGATATTGGTATGGCAGCTTCCACAAGCTTCCATAGTTGGCACGCGCGCCCAGTTCATATTTTCGGTTAATGTTTCATCGGCAACGTGACACGTTTGGCAATCTGCAAGTGATACAGGAAAGCCGGTAAGGTGCTTGCTATGCACCATAGGTGCGAACACATTACCTGGGTTACTCACTTTGTCGACGTTATGACAGGTCACACAGGTTTCAACTTCATTATATTTACTGCCGTGGAATGCGAGATCGTTATGGCAGGTATTACAGGTTCCCATATCTATGAGGTTGCGGGTATAAGCGGGTTCGCTGCCCTGATCTTGCCAGTCATAATGTTGGTTAGTGATAGGTAAGTCGGTGCCATCTGGCAGACTGTCGCCACCGATCTTTATTACAATGCGTTGGGTCGCACCGGGCATAAAGGCAATATTGTTCATGCCATTAAAGGTACCACTAAAGGTATAGCTATATTGACCGTTTTTGTGATCAACAAATTCACCGTCGCAGCTGCTATTACAGGATTCAGAGGTAAAGTACTGCCACTGGCTAGCATTGCCTGCATTGGTAAAACCTTGAGGTAATAATTGCGCAGCAAGATAGGTGGCTGATGGCACGCCGACCACTGGTTCATCGGTTTCGTTGCTAACGCGATAATTTACTGTGGCGACACCGGAATCGAACGAAACGTCTTTGACGCTAATGTTAAGCGTACTAATCTCGCTAGCAGGCGGACCGCCTGGTTCCCCTGGGGTTCCTGGACTGCCGTCGTCTACGCTACAGGCCGCTAATGTACTCATAAGTAGCACTGAAATTAAGGCTCTTGTTATGTCGATAGCCTTTAATTTTTTTGCGATTGATTGTTTGTACTTTGGGCTGAAACCCATCAATTCAATGTTCAATTTGATATCCTCAATTCCCTTTAATTGGTATGACTCGCCGTGACTTTAATTACAAGTCCGTTAATGGTTTAGGCTAAAGCTCATAGCTAAAGGTGAAACCAACGTAGTGAGAACTATAGTCATGGCTAAGATCACCAAAAATTAATACATTGGGGATCGCATCTAGGGCTAGGCCTTGGTTGAGCCAATCTGAATCTTGATAATTTTCAAAGATCCAATCCAAACGTAACGCCATTTTTTCGTCCAATTGATATTTGGCAAAGGCATTTATATTGTGCCTTTCGGCAAAATAGTCACCGTAAGGAGAGCGGATCCCTTGAGTCACTTCTGTATCGCTTTGGCCATCTGAGAAGCTATAGTCCAAGCCGAGATTTAACTTCTTATCTAGTAAATTGCGATAATCTATTCCTGCGCCAACTAAGGTCGACTTTTCATCTGTGTTGACATACCAATTTGACAAACCAAAATTACTGCTTCCGGCTTGGTCACTGTCTCGCCAATCTTGATTGAGGTATGCGTTGATAATGAAATCGTCATTTAATAGGTAGCTTGCAGAAAGGTCGTAACCTTGGGTATCGACTTGAGTGAGACCCACTAAGGTGTCGTCATAGTCATCATTGCTAATACGCACATTGGCACTTGCCGAAAAAGCAGACTCAGGGGTATAGCTCACACTCAGTTGATATTGGTCGCGTTCTCTGTCCGCAAGGTAGGACTTTCGAAGGTAAGGATTGCTTTGGCTGCTGGTGGTATTTACCGGATTATAGGCGCTACCGGTTCTGTCACTAAATTCAGCTTTTAGCCATGCAGACCAAGCTGATGATATTTTGTAATTCACTTTGGCTGATAAACCGTTTTGGCGCAGTCTATCTCTGTCTAAATCGCTATAATCGTTATGGTCGTATTGGTACTCTGCATCGAGATAAACGGCTCGATTAAACCGATACTTAGCACCAACTTTAGCTTGTTGCCTTGTTCTATCGTACTCAGGGTTGGTTGCGGTGCCTGCGTAATAACTATCGGTGACTACTTGTGGGTAGGAGTTTAGGGCGGTTTTATTGTCTCTATCTGAATAATCGTAACTTGCTCTGATATTCAATCCACGCAGCGGTCGGCTATTGTACTTAAGTCTCATATCTGTGGTGTCGACTTTACCGTCTAAACTGGTGACAGGCAAAGCTGGACTGGGGCCATTGATTGTTGCAGGTAAAAAAGCGTCATCTTGGGTGAAGCTTGCAACGCCTAGATGCATCAAGACTTGATGACCATTACCACTAAGCTGCGCATTGGCACCAACACGGTAAGCTTTATTGTCTGGCGCTACAGAGCTTTGTCCTGAGTAGGCTGCGCCAAAAGTAGGCGTGAAGGCATTTTGCCAAATGAGTGAGCTGTGATCGTTATTGTATTGGCTAAAGCTAGACTCTATACCTATAAGCCAGCCTTGGCCGTTAAAGTATAACTTGGCACCAAACTCATCAGTGCTGTCATCAATAGGTTGGGCTAGCATAGCGCTATTGGTAAGAAAATTGCCGGAAAAGCTACGCTTGCCTTGGCGCTTTTCATGTTGGTAATTAATATCTGCTTGGTAAAACCGACCTTTATAAACCGCATCAATTAAATAGCGGTCTCGCTGAGTGCTCAAAGAGACCTGCTGTGCATCGTCATATAAAGTCGGCATTTGAGATGTCACAGCCCCTGTTTGCCAGTTGTCAGGTAATACTAGCTTATCGCCTGAAGCAGAATAGGGGGTTAATGCTGCGTTAGTGTCGTAATGGGCTAGAGCGCGATAGCCTAAACCGATTTTATATTGACCAGTACGTCCAGTTTCTAAACGCGCACTCCCAGTATAGTATCCAAGCTTATCGGCGACAAAAGTAGTTTGATAACCTGAGTCTGATTTGTTGACAAGGTTGGCATCGATACTGCCGACAAGCCCATCTTTGTCTGTACCACTGGTATTACCAAAATGAATATCATCCGCATCATTGTATGCAGCGCGAACGCTTATATTACCGCTGAAACCTGACTCGACTACGCAACGCTTACATTCCCATTTAGCAGTGTTGGCTTTGTCTCGGTTAGCATTTTGTAAACCATAGCCTTCTGCAAAAGCGGGTGAAATGCTGGCACCAATTGCCAGCGCAAGCATAGTGAGCTTAGTGTTGATAGGCGTATTAAATCTAAACATGTCTGCCACTCCTTGTTAGCGCTGCAATAATTTGCCAGATGGGTGATTAGAACCATGAACCTGGTTGTGACAGTTCATGCAGCTTTGACCTGCATTAAAGGCATTAGGATTGCCACCAAAAACAGCATTTGAGGTGTGCCCAACAGAGGCGTGACATTGTTGACATAACATTGGCGGCTTAGTGGTTAACATCGCTTCGTTAACACTGCCATGGGGGTTATGGCAAGTGGCACAGTTATCGGTTACGGGGGCGTGCTCCCATAGTTTTGGACCGCGTTTTTCCGCATGGCAGGAATAACAATTTTCATTAACGCTCATTTGTTTTAGATTGGCATCGGCTAAACTGCCATGGGGGTTGTGGCAGTCACTACAAACCATTTGTTGCCATTTTAACGGGTGAGCTGAACGTTTATTGATATCGGCTTTTTGCTCAGTGTGGCAGCTGGTACAAACGGCGACTTCGGTGCTCTTATCTGCAATGGGGTCATTGCCGGTATGAACTTGGTGGCAATCTGCACAGCTGACATCGGCGTTATCATGGTGGTTACCTTGCCAAGCCATACGATTGTCGTCGTTATGGCAACTCATACAAACACTATTTTGTTTTTCAGCAGGCACAGGGGAATCAGCACCGAAGGTAATCATCGGCTCTTTACCACCGCGATTATGGTTGCCTTGTGGACCATGGCAGGCTTCGCATTGCAAATCTTGCATTGGAGACCCTTGAGCATTACTGCCATGTATACCATCAAACAGCGCCATGACTTTTTCACTGCGCCTATGGCACATCAGGCAAGAATCTGCGCCTTTAGGGGAATATTTACCTTCAGCAAATTTTTTATCGAGTATGGCTTCAACTTCTTGTGGGTCTTGGTCGTCCCAAGGGGCGGCAAACACGTTGAAGCTAATTATCAACACTGCTGATAATAAGCCACGCGCAATTTTGCCAGAGAAGCATCCGGTGTTCTTGTTCATCATCTCATCCCATTCGCTTTTTTTAGCGATATTTTTGATAATTTAATATTAGTAGTTTTGTAAATTACTAATGCGTAATCATAGTGGGTTTTTGTGACAAATCCATAACAAAAGTAAGGTGTTTATAGCTTAACCCTACTGATTTTAAAGATCTTAGTGGTAGGTTTTAGACTTTAGTCTGTATTGGATGTTATTTTTATTAACACATGTGAAGTGTAAATAATAACCATTATTATTCAGAGGGTTCTTTTCCGACTTATTTATCTTTAAGCGAAGCGTTTATTAGTTGAGAGATTTATCACATAATAGCGAACACAATTGAAAACTATTATCGTTTACAGGCCTAAATCTTGATCTAGGTAAAGTTATTGCTTGCTCGTCTCCTTTAGAATCGACGTTAATTTCAAAGAGAGTCGGGGCCTGTAAATAGGTGGAATGCACAATGAAGTTAAGTGAATTGAATCCGGGCGATATCGCCAGAATTTCTCAGGTGGGTCAAATAGACTTGCCAGCCGTAGTAAAGCGCAAACTCCTTTCGATGGGGATCACCCCAAACACTCGATTCTCATTGATCCGCAGAGCGCCGATGGGCTCAGGTGTTGAGTTAGATATCCGTGGCAGTAAATTATGTATGCGTCGCGATTTAGCAGATATTATTGAGGTTGAAAAAGCGAATGGCTAAACAATTTAACTGCGTTACTGTAGGTAACCCAAATGCGGGTAAATCTACATTATTTAATGCGCTTACCGGATCTAATCAACAAGTTGGTAACTGGTCAGGTGTAACGGTTGAGAAAAAAACCGGTCAATTTGCTTTGCAAGGAACTGACGTATTTTTAACGGACTTACCGGGGATTTACGATCTTCTTCCTGCAGGTAATAGCTGCGACTGTTCTTTAGATGAACAGATTGCTCAGCAATACCTGGCTGACCAAGAAATTGACGGCATCATTAACTTAGTTGATGCGACCAATATTGAACGTCATTTATATCTAACGATTCAGCTGCGCGAGCTGGGTATTCCATTAGTTGTAGTACTAAACAAGATTGACGCAGCACTTGAGGGCGGCATTAAAATTGACGTTGCCAAGATGAGCCAAGAGCTCGGCTGCCCTGTGATTGCTGTTTGTTCGCGTGACGCGAAAGATATAGACAAGGTCAAAGAGCAATTTGTGGCTTTACTTGATGGTAAAGTTTCTGAAGCACCACTGGTTTTAGAATACGATACAGAGATTGAGTCTGGTGTAACCAATTTGCTCGCTCAAGATGACTCTTTAAGCCGTGGCCGTGCATTGGCGATGTTAGCTAATGGTCTTGGCTGTGGTAAATGCAAAAACAGCCAAATGGCGAGTGAAGTAGAACAATACTCTCAAGCACTGTCTAGCCAAGGCAAAGATATCGAAATCATGGTTGCGACAACGCGATTTGATTTTGTTGAGCGAGTATTTACTTGCTCGGTAGACAGCGACAACCGTGAAACCTTTACTGATAAGCTAGATAAAATCGTACTGCATCCTGTTGCTGGTATTCCGGTTTTCTTGTTTGTTATGTATTTGATGTTCATGTTCAGTATTAACGTGGGCAGCTCGTTTATCGACTTTTTCGATATTACCGCTGGTGCTTTGTTTGTTGATCACTTAGGCGCGTTTATGACCAGCCTTGGTTCACCTACATGGTTAGTCACGATTATTGCTGGTGGTATTGGTCAAGGTATTCAAACAGTTGCGACCTTTATTCCTGTTATTGCTGCTTTATTCTTAGCACTATCAGTATTAGAGGGCTCTGGCTACATGGCGCGTGCTGCGTTTGTGGTTGATGGTTTGATGCGCCGTATTGGCCTACCTGGTCGAGCGTTTGTGCCTATGATTGTCGGTTTTGGTTGTTCAGTGCCTGCAATTATGGCAACGCGTACTCTAGGCAGTGAGCGTGAGCGTATTGTGACCGGTATGATGGCGCCGTTTATGTCTTGTGGTGCTCGTCTGCCTGTATACGCATTATTTGCGGCAGCATTCTTCCCTGAATCAGGTCAAAACCTTGTATTCTTACTTTATATCATCGGTATTTTTGCCGCGATCGGTACAGGTTTATTGCTACGAAACACATTATTACCAGGCTCTAGCAGCGCGGTAGTCATGGAACTTCCAAGCTATGAAAAGCCAAAGTTCAAAACGGTAATGGCGCGTACAGGTAAGCGTACTAAGAGCTTTATCATGGGCGCAGGTAAAACCATTGTTATTGTGGTGACTTTGCTGAACTTTGTTAACGCGATTGGTATTGACGGTTCATTCGGCCATGAAGATAGCTCTGAATCAGTGCTGAGCGTTGCAAGCCAAAAGGTGACTCCTTTGTTCTCGCCAATGGGTGTTGAACAAGATAACTGGCCTGCAACGGTTGGTATTATTACCGGTATTTTTGCTAAAGAAGCCGTTGTTGGTACTTTGAACAGCCTATATTCAGATGGCGGCGCGGGTGATGATGAGCTAGCACCATTTAGCGAAACGCTAACTGAAGCGTTAGCTACGATTCCTGAAAACCTATTTGGTATTGCACCTGAAGATCCATTATCAATCTCTGTTGGTGATGTATCGTCAGTTGAAACTGCATCGGAAGAGTTAGAAGTAGATACCTCTACCTTTGGCGCACTGCAAGCAGGTTTCGCCGGTGTTACCGCAGCATTTGCTTACCTATTGTTTGTTTTACTCTACACGCCATGTGTAGCTGCAATGGGCGCATTAGTTAACGAATTTGGTGGTCGCTGGGCAGCCTTTGCTGGTCTGTGGACATTCGGTCTAGCTTACGGTGTAGCGACAGTGTTCTATCAAGCGGCAACCTTTGCGCAGCATCCATTGCAATCAAGCCTTTGGATTGGTTTCTTTACTGTGGCGCTAGTGGTATTTTATGTTTGGCTTAAGAGAAAGGGTAAGAAAACCCAGACTATCATTCCAGGCATTAAAGTGATTACGGAATAACGCGAATAGCGTATACTGTTATCAAGTAATAAAAAGCAGCGATAATTCGCTGCTTTTTGCGCTATATATGCTTATGCTATAGCCAGTAGAGTAGGTTTTTAAGCCGCAATCGTTGATCCTTTACAGAAACTGTAGGATTATGCGTTTTTAGTTTTTAATCATCGTTCGCAAAGAGGATTTCCATGAGTCATGTGGACACTGAAGTACGTCCTAGTAACTTCATACGTAATATCATAGATGAAGATCTAGCCACGGGTAAGCATTCGAGTGTTCAAACTCGTTTTCCGCCAGAACCAAACGGCTTTCTTCACATCGGCCACGCTAAGTCTATCTGCCTAAACTTTGGTATTGCACAAGACTACAAAGGTCAATGTAACTTACGTTTTGATGATACCAACCCTGAAAAAGAAGATATCGACTACGTTAATTCTATTCAGGCTGATGTGCAGTGGCTCGGTTTTCAGTGGGATGGTGACATTCGTTATTCGTCAAATTACTTTGACCAACTGCATCAGTACGCCGTTGAATTAATCAACAAAGGCTTAGCTTATGTATGTTTCTTAAATGGTGACGAAACGCGTGAATACCGTGGCACGCTTAAAGAGCCTGGTAAAAACAGCCCGTTCCGTGATACTACACCTGAAGAAAACTTAGCGTTATTTGAAAAAATGCGTTTAGGTGAATTCAAAGAAGGTGAGTGTTCACTGCGCGCTAAGATTGATATGGCATCACCGTTTATGTGTATGCGTGATCCTATCATCTACCGTATTCGTTTTGCTCACCATCATCAAACAGCTGACAAATGGTGCATTTATCCAATGTACGATTTCACTCACTGTATTTCTGATGCGATTGAAAACATCACTCATTCTCTATGTACGCTTGAATTCCAAGATAACCGTAGATTGTATGACTGGGTGTTAGATCATTTAGATGATTTCCAAGCGCCAAACAGAACTCGTCAGTATGAGTTTTCAAGACTTAACCTTGAATACACGTTAATGTCTAAGCGTAAGCTAAACGACTTAGTGGTTCGCAACTTGGTAACAGGTTGGGATGACGCACGTATGCCTACAATCGCAGGTTACCGTCGTCGTGGTTATACAGCAGCTTCTATTCGTGAGTTTTGTAAGCGTATCGGTGTGACTAAGCAAGATAACATGGTTGAAGTGGCCATGCTTGATGCTTGTATCCGTGAAGAGCTAAATGACTTCGCACCACGTGCGATGGCAGTGATTAACCCAGTTAAAGTGGTTATCGAAAACTATCCTGAAGGCCAAGTTGAAATTATCAACGCGGCAAATCATCCTAGCAAGGAAGAGATGGGCAAGCGTGAGCTATCTTTTGGTCGTGAGCTGTTTATTGATGCCGATGACTTCCGTGAAGAAGCAAACAAGAAGTACAAACGTTTAGTGCAAGGTAAAGAAGTACGTCTGCGTAATGCATACGTGATTAAAGCTGAGCGCTGCGAGAAAGATGCTGATGGCAATATCACCACTATCTTCTGTACTTATGATGACGAAACTTTGGGTAAAAATCCAAGCGATGGTCGTAAAGTTAAAGGCGTTATTCACTGGGTTGAAGCAACGACTGCCAAACCAGCAGAGCTTCGCATGTATGAAAGATTGTTCAGCGACCCTAATCCAGCAGCAGCTGAATCTGTTGATGAAGTGCTAAACCCACATTCATTGACCATTAAACAAGGTCTAGTTGAAGCAAGTCTTGTGAATGCTGAAGCTGAAAAAGCGTACCAGTTTGAGCGTGAAGGCTACTTCTGCGCCGACAGCAAAGACTCTACTTCAGACGCGTTAGTATTTAACCTAACTGTGCCATTAAGAGACTCTTTCGAGTAAGCTTAATTTAAGTTATGCTAGCCATAAAGCATGAGTACTAAAAAAGCCGACATTACGTCGGCTTTTTCTTGCTTTCATTTTAGTCACTTATATTATTTGCTTGGTTTTAGCTTACTAAACAGACAAAGCGGTATTACTGATACATAGGGCCAAAACCCACACTCCACAGAATAACGCTTGAAGCCATTAGGCCAACTAACAACACTAAACCTGCTGTGACTACAGAGCTTGCGTAAATAAAGCCTTTTTCTTCAGGTATATTCATAATAATCGGCACGCCTGTATAAAGCAGGTAAACCGAGTATGCTAGGCCAGCAAGGCCGACAACCATAATAAACCACAGCGTTGGGTATAAAGCCGATAAGCCGACCATAAACAATGGCGTTGCGGTATAAGCCGCGAGTTCGAGTGCTTGGGTATAGCTAGGTTTTGCATCAAAGGTTTTAGCCATCCAAAAAGCAAGATAGGCGAGGGCGAATACTCCTGCGATTAGCCCAAAATACATTCCAGTAGACATGATCATAGCGCTTTCAGTTGTTAGGAACTGACGCTCTCCAACTCCTAAGTCCCAACCAATTTGTGAGGTACCAATGAATGCACAAATGGCAGGTATTAGTGCAATGATGACAATATGGCTTAAGCTACTGCGCAGCGCTTCGTGGTTTTTTTCAATTGTGTGCCACTCTTCTTTTGGATGAGTGTATAGCCCCATTAAGTGATTCAATATCATTATAGTTATCCTCGTTGGCTTTTAGCTTTTATATTAATTTGGCTCGCCAAACTGCAGACGAACTTGTTACAGCTCTAAGGTTATTTATTGAACAAAATCTGCTAAGAGTCAAGCCTGTCAAATTAAGCATAGGTCTAAAGCTAGGATTGTGCTGAGAATTGCTGATAAAATAGTGTCACTAACAATGCCTTGATGGACTCAAGATGAACTCAGCTGTACAGCAATTATTAGCACCGATTAACTCCTTTCTAAAATGTGAAACTCCAGATAGTTGGGTTGCAGAAGCTAAAAAGCCTGAGCGATTAAAAGGCTTGCTAATTGATCACTGTAATTGTGAGTTAAAAGCTGCTCAGACTGCGATGTTTGTGGTGCGAAAATATTCGGTGGACGAGCAAAGTGGCCAAGTATTGCAAGCTTGGGCTAAACCTTATTCTGATTTTGTTTATAGCAAAGATAGAAGTATCGAAACTTTTTTGAACACTAATAGCAAAAAGAATGAGCTTGCGGCAGAGTTGGTTGGGCGTTGTGATTTTGCGCATAGCGAAGATTTGATTGCTAAGATGGTGCGCTTGATTAAAGAAGAGTTTCATCATTTCGAACAAGTGTTAGAAATTATGCATAATCGCGGTATCGCTTATCAAAGTGCCAGAGCGGGGCGGTATGCTAAGGGCATGATGAAACAGGTGCGAACCCACGATCCAGTGGCCTTAGTTGATAAACTTATCGTCGGGGCTTTTATTGAAGCGCGTTCTTGTGAGCGTTTTGCTAAGTTGGCACCGCATTTAGATGAAGAGCTTAAGAAGTTTTATATTTCGTTGCTGCGCTCTGAAGCGCGCCATTATCAAGATTACTTAACACTGGCACAGGCGATTTCAAATACCGATATCAGCGATAGAGTTGCACATTTTGCGGCAGTAGAAGCTGAGCTAATTTTAGCTGATGATACAGATTTTAAGTTTCACAGTGGCTCGCCTATAAATGCTGTTAACACTGAGGTTGCTTAAGTTAGAAGCTTGTAGGAGTTAGCGAAATAACGGCAAGTTATCGATTACTTGCCGAAAGGGAGTTCAATCAGTTCTACACTGTCTTTAGTAACACTTAGCATGCTGCCTTGCTCGTACCAATCTCCCACCACAATACGGCGTTTACCATTGGGTAACTGATGGATTGCGGGTCTATGGGTATGGCCGTGGATCATTTGCTCAGTTTGAGTGGCATTAAGCAGCTCAAGTACCGCATCAGGCTCAACATCCATAATGGTATAGCTTTTTTGCTGATTGCTGCTCTGACTCTTACTACGCAGTTTTGCCGCAATATCTAAGCGTTTGGACTTAGGTAAATGGGCATAAAGCCATTTGGCCCAGCTTTGATTTCTGAATCGACGAAAACGTTGATAAGCCTTATCGAGCGTACATAAGCTGTCACCGTGCAGGATTACACTTGGTACCCCGTATAAATCTATGTTGTAAACTTCTGGAAGTAAGCTCATGCCGCAGTCTTGGGCAAAACGATTACCGATTAAGAAATCTCGATTACCGTGGATAAAGAAGATCGGCAGCTTTAGAGACGCTTTTTTGATGGCATCTGCAAGTTGATTGGCAAACGGCTCGGCAATATCATCGCCGACCCAGACTTCGAATAAGTCACCAAGGATATATAAGGCATCCGTATCGTCAAGCTGAGTATCAAGAAAGGTAAGAAATGCTTGGGTGATATCGGGACGATCTGCACTTAAGTGCAAATCGCCCACAAATAGAGTGCGCATCGAGGCAATATTACTCTTCGATAGTCACTTTTTCGATAACAACAGCTTCAAGAGGAACATCTTGATGCATGCCACGGTTACCTGTGCTAACCGCTTTGATTTTGTTAACGATTTCCATGCCTTCAACAACTTCACCAAATACACAGTAACCCCAGCCTTGCGCTGACTCAGACTTAAAGTCTAGGAAAGTGTTGTCACCAACGTTAATGAAGAACTGAGCCGTCGCTGAGTGTGGATCTGACGTACGCGCCATCGCGATAGTACCGGTTTTGTTTGATAAACCGTTGTTTGCTTCGTTTGCAATCGCTTCGTTTGGACGCTTTTGGCCCATATCTTCAGTGAAACCACCACCTTGGATCATGAAGCCGTCGATTACACGGTGAAAAACAGTACCGTCGTAAAAGCCTTCTTTAACATAGTTAACGAAGTTAGCTGCTGTGTTAGGTGCTTTCTCAGCATTTAGGGCTAATTTGATTTCGCCGTGGTTGGTATGCAGTGTGATCATATTTAAAACTCTCGTTATTTTATACTTTGTCAATAATGGCAGGATTCTAACGTAATTGCCCAACACCATAAAGCACTGTGTGTTTAGCGGCGCCAATTTAACAGTCTTATGCTTGATGTTTGTGCTGAATTGACGCTGTAAGGAACAGAATTCGCCATAGGATTATCATGATTAGATCCTAATCTAACCTTGATGCGGGTTATATGCTCAATTTTGCGAACTTTCAACACCAAAACAGCTTGGAACAGCCTCTTTTGCAATGGTAGACTGAACCACACATTTTTACAGATAGCCGTTGAAGAGAAGAATCAATGTTGAAGCTTTACAATAGTCTTACCCGCCAAAAAGAGCAGTTTGTGCCATTACAACCAGGAAAGGTTGGCATGTATGTGTGTGGGGTGACCATCTATGATTTATGTCATATTGGCCACGGGCGTACATTTGTATCTTTCGACATGATTGTAAGATACCTAAGATACAGCGGTTACGATGTTAACTTTCAGCGTAATATTACCGACGTTGACGACAAAATTATTAAACGTGCTAACGAAAACAACGAAAGCTGCGACGATTTAACTGAGCGCTTGATTGCTGAGATGCATCGTGATTTTGATGCATTGAATATGGCGC
The DNA here is from genome assembly GCF_023283535.1 of Shewanella sairae. Classification (GTDB taxonomy): domain Bacteria; phylum Pseudomonadota; class Gammaproteobacteria; order Enterobacterales; family Shewanellaceae; genus Shewanella; species Shewanella sairae. The sequence continues at coordinate 27,263 of NZ_JAKILT010000001.1, forward strand.
GTCCTGATAATGAGCCACGTGCAACCTTGCATATGCCTGAAATCATCGACATGGTTGAAAAGCTTATCGCGCGTGAGCATGCTTATGTTGCATCGAATGGTGACGTGCTATTTAGTGTGTCGTCATTCCCTGAATATGGTCGTTTGTCTGGTCAAAATCTTGAGCAGTTGCAAGCGGGCGCTCGCGTAGAAATTGAAGATGCCAAGCGCGATCCAATGGATTTCGTATTATGGAAAATGTCAAAACCTGGTGAGCCTACATGGGAGTCGCCATGGGGACCTGGTCGCCCAGGTTGGCACATTGAATGTTCAGCAATGAACAGCAAGCACTTAGGCAATCACTTTGATATTCATGGTGGCGGCTCTGATCTGCAGTTCCCGCATCACGAAAACGAAATTGCCCAGTCTTGCTGCGCCCATGATACGCCGTATGTAAACTACTGGATGCATACAGGTATGGTGATGGTTGATAAAGAAAAGATGTCAAAATCTTTGAATAACTTTTTCACTATCCGTGATGTATTAGGTCATTATGATGCAGCGACAGTGCGTTATTTCTTGTTGTCTGGTCATTACCGCAGCCAACTTAATTATTCAGAAGATAACTTAAAGCAGGCAAAATCTGGTCTTGAGCGTATTTACACCGCTCTTAAAGATCTTGACCTAACTATTGAGGCTGCACCAGCTGAAGAGTTTGTCGCTAAGTTTAAATCAGCGATGGATGATGACTTTAATACACCAGAAGCCTATTCAGTCTTGTTTGACATGGTACGTGAAATTAACCGTCTTAAGCTAACTGACATCACTAAAGCCTCTGCGTTAGGTGTTGCGCTTAAAGAACTCGCTGACGTGCTGGGTATTCTTGGCCAAGACGTTGATACCTTCTTTAAAGGTGAAGGCAGTGACGATGAAGTTGCCGAAATTGAAGCCTTAATTGCTGAGCGTAATCGCGCTCGTGCAGAAAAAGATTGGCCTGCAGCAGACGTTGCACGTGATGGCTTAAATGCATTAGGTGTGATCTTAGAAGATGGCCCAGAAGGTACGACTTGGCGTAAGAAGTAGTTCTTAGCGATAAGTCGTTTGATACGAAAACAAAAAAGCCTGCTAATGCAGGCTTTTTAATACCTTAAATATACTGGTAGATTATATTTAAGGTGGGGAGCTTTTGACTGAGCTAGTCGTGATACTGCTCGCAAGCGTATAAGGTGTTTTCTAGCAGGCTTGCGATGGTCATAGGACCAACGCCGCCTGGCACAGGGGTAATAAAGCTTGCGTGCTGAGCGGCAACATCAAATTCTACATCGCCAACCAGCTGACCGTTTTCTAGGCGGTTAATCCCCACGTCAATAACGACTGCACCTGGCTTAATCCAGTCACCAGGAATAAAGCCTGGCTTGCCTACGGCAACAACCACTAGGTCAGCACGTCTTACTTTATCTTCAAGATTGCGAGTAAAGCGATGACAGATAGTTGTGGTGCAACCAGCTAATAAAAGCTCAAGTGCCATAGGGCGGCCGACAATATTAGAGGCTCCGACAACCAGCGCATCTAAACCATAGGTATCAATTTCAGTAGACTTGAGCAGCGTCATGATCCCCATCGGGGTGCATGAGCGTAAAACTGGGCTACGCTGTGCAAGACGTCCGACATTGTACGGGTGGAAACCGTCAACATCTTTGTCTGGGCGAATACGTTCAATGACTTTTGATTCTTCAATATGCTCAGGTAGCGGCAATTGAACTAAAATGCCATCAATACTTGGATCTTCGTTACATTCGTCAATTAATGACAAAAGTGCTTCTTCTGAGGTGCTGCAGTCTAGATCGTATGAACGAGACATAAAACCGACTTCTTCACAGGCGCGGCGTTTGCTGCCGACATAAACTTGTGAAGCTGGGTCTGCTCCTACAAGTATTACGGCTAAACCTGGAACTCTTTGACCAGCCTCTTTGCGGGCGGTTACTTTATCTTTGAGTTGCGTTCGAATGGTTTGCGCAATCGCTTTACCATCGATATTTTGGGCTGTCATTGGGGTAGGTGTCCTTTATACGGCGCGATAATGGAAAACCGCGACATTTTAGCAGGAGCGCCGTAAAGTGTCATTGGTTTAGATAATTAACAATCAATTCTAATATACGGATAATCGACTTCTTGTGACCTTAAATAAGATTGGCGTACTCTTTTATTTTATTATGCGTTCAATAAAAGAAACTGTTGCCATAAGCTTAATCAATTAAATCGAACCTGAATGGTTCAATATTGATGTAATTTCTAGCTAATTGGTTAAACTGAAACCTGTTAGCTTGCAAAGTAATCATGTAGGTAAGTTTTTTTTAAAAAGTCATTGACGATATTTAGGTGTGGGGGTACTATGCGCTCCGTTCTCAACGAGGCAGCAAGTTGTTGTTCAAGAGAGCCAGAAACAGTAAAGGGTGTCCCAGCGTAAAAGCGTACTTTACATCAGGTTTCAAAATTTCGGTGATTAGCGCAGCCCGGTAGCGCATCTGGTTTGGGACCAGAGGGTCAGAGGTTCGAATCCTCTATCACCGACCACATTTAAACTAACGTGGAACGTTAGTTGCCCAGTTCAGGAAATGAAATTATTTTCATTACCGAGCGCCCGTAGCTCAGTTGGATAGAGCACCCGCCTTCTAAGCGGGTGGCCGCAGGTTCGAATCCTGCCGGGCGTACCATTTTTGTGGTGATTGTAGCTCAGTTGGTAGAGTCCTGGATTGTGATTCCGGTTGTCGTGGGTTCGAACCCCATCAGTCACCCCACTCATTCTGTAAAGAAGTAAAAAAAGCGACCCTAGGTCGCTTTTTTTACGCCTGTAAATCACGCTTTGAGGCTCGACTCTGGCGCAATCCATAGCTATAATGTCGCGTCTTGATAATTATCAACTAAAAGATACCTGTGCCGAACGTCAGTATTTTTGGGCATTTTGGTTAAATTTATGGATCAAGAAACGAATACCTGAATAGTTGAGTTTTCGACTATTGCAAAGGACGATAGACATATTTCGAGGTAAAAAAATGCAAGTTTCTGTAGAAACCACACAAGGCCTAGAGCGTCGCCTAACAATTTCTGTACCTGCTGAGCAGATCGAGAACACTGTTAAAGAAGCATTAAAAAGCGAAGCTAAGCGTGCCCGTATCCCAGGTTTCCGTCCAGGAAAAGTACCTGTAAGCGTAATTAACCAGCGTTATGGTAAAGCTATTCGTCAAGACATCACTGGTGAAGTGATGCAGCGTAACTTCGTTGAAGCTATCATTGCTGAGAAGTTAAACCCAGCTGGCGCACCTACGTTAACTGCTGGTTCAACTGAAGGCGAAAACTTTGAGTTTGTTGCTACTTTTGAAATCTATCCAGAAGTTGAACTAAAAGGTCTAGAGTCAATCACTGTTGAACAACCAACTGCTGAAGTAACTGAAGCAGATGTTGATGCAATGATCGAAACACTTCGTAAGCAACACGCAACTTTTGAAGTTGTTGAGCGTGAAGCTGCTGAAGGCGACAAAGCTAAAATCAACTTCGTTGGTTCTATCGATGGTGAAGAGTTTGAAGGCGGCAAAGCTGACGATTTCGAACTTCAACTAGGCAGCGGCCGTATGATCCCAGGTTTCGAGTCTGGCGTTGAAGGTCACAAAGCGGGTGAAGAGTTCAATATCGAAGTGACTTTCCCTGAAGATTACCACGCTGAAAACCTAAAGGGTAAAGTAGCGACTTTCGCTATCACTCTTACTGAAGTTCAAGCGGCTAACCTTCCAGAAGTTAACGATGAATTCGCTACACTATTTGGTATCACTGAAGGCGGCATCGACGCTCTTCGCGCTGAAATCAGCAAGAACATGAGCCGTGAACTTGAGCAAGCGCTTAAAGCAAACGTTAAAGAGCAAGTTCTTAATGGTCTAGTTGAGCAAAACGACATCGAATTGCCAGCAGCGCTAATCACTGGCGAAGTTGAAGTATTGCGCAAGCAAGCTATGCAACGTTTCGGTGACCAAGCTGCTAACATGCCTGAGCTACCAGCTGACCTGTTCACTGAGCAAGCTGCGCGTCGTGTTAAAGTAGGTCTACTACTTGGCGAAGTGATCAAAACAAACGAGCTAAAAGCTGAAGACGAACGCGTTCAAGGTTTGATCGCTTCTATGGCTTCTGCTTATGAAGATCCAAGTGAAGTTGTAGCATACTACAATGGTAACGAAGAACTTATGCAAAACATGCGCAACGTTGCTCTAGAAGAGCAAGCAGTTGAAGCTTTGTTAAAATCTGCAACTTTGACTGAAAAAGCAGTCCAGTTTGAAGAATTTATGAACAAGGCTACCGGTCGCGCGTAACCATCGCTTGACTTAAATGGCTATTAGCCATTTATAATGGCTCGTATGAGGTTCCTCATGCGGGCCATTTTTATTTAGGGAAGTTAATCATGCACAAAGCGCCAGAATCAGTACTTAACGCACTCGTTCCTATGGTTGTTGAACAAACAGCTAAGGGTGAACGTTCATATGATATTTATTCTCGCCTATTAAAAGAGCGAGTAATCTTTCTTGTTGGCCAAGTTGAAGAACATATGGCTAACCTTATCGTTGCTCAGTTACTGTTTTTGGAATCAGAGAGCCCAGATAAGGACATCTACTTATACATTAATTCACCTGGCGGTAGCGTAACTGCGGGTATGGCTATTTACGATACCATGCAGTTTATTAAGCCAAATGTGAGTACTGTTTGTATTGGTCAAGCGGCAAGCATGGGTGCGTTTCTACTTGCTGGCGGAGCGCCAGGCAAACGTCATTGCTTACCAAACTCGCGCGTGATGATCCATCAGCCACTGGGCGGTTTCCAAGGTCAGGCATCTGATATTGCAATTCATGCTCAAGAAATTTTGGGTATCAAGAATAAGCTAAACACTATGTTAGCAGAGCATACTGGTCAGCCTCTTGAAGTGATTGAACGTGATACAGACCGTGATAACTTTATGAGCGCGACTGAAGCCGCTGAATACGGCTTAGTTGATTCAGTAATGACAAAACGAGACTGATTTTTACTTCGCTCTGAGCTATGCTCAAAGAAGAAGTATTGAAAAGATTCAAGCAGTAGAGCTACTGCAAACAGAGGTAAAGTAATGGGTGAAAACAAAGGTAACGGTGACGGCGGAAAGCTGCTGTACTGCTCTTTTTGTGGCAAGAGCCAGCATGAAGTAAGAAAACTCATCGCTGGGCCTTCTGTATATGTGTGTGATGAGTGTGTTGAATTATGCAACGACATCATTCGTGAAGAGATCAAAGAGATTTCACCAAAACAAGATCAAGATAGACTGCCTACACCGCATGAGTTAAGAGCACATCTAGATGATTATGTTATCGGTCAAGATAAGGCTAAGAAAGTCCTTTCTGTCGCGGTTTATAATCACTATAAACGCCTTAGAAATGCCAGTCCGAAAGACGGTGTCGAGCTAGGTAAGAGTAACATCTTGTTGATTGGTCCAACGGGTAGCGGTAAGACACTACTTGCAGAGACGCTTGCACGTTTTCTTGATGTGCCATTTACTATGGCTGACGCAACGACATTAACCGAAGCGGGTTACGTGGGTGAAGACGTTGAGAACATCATTCAGAAGCTACTACAAAAGTGCGACTACGATGTAGAGAAAGCACAGCGTGGTATCGTGTATATCGATGAAATTGACAAAATCAGTCGTAAGTCTGACAACCCGTCAATTACACGTGATGTTTCAGGTGAAGGTGTACAGCAGGCACTATTGAAACTGATCGAAGGTACAGTTGCTGCAGTTCCACCACAAGGCGGTCGTAAACATCCTCAACAAGAGTTTTTACAGGTTGATACCTCTAAGATCTTATTTGTCTGTGGTGGTGCATTCGCTGGCCTTGAAAAAGTTATCGAGCAACGGGCACACGTAGGTAGCGGTATCGGTTTTGGTGCACAGGTTAAAGGCGAAGCTGATAAGAAGAATATCTCTGATAGACTTTTAGAAGTAGAGCCAGAAGATTTAGTGAAATTTGGTTTGATTCCAGAGTTCATTGGTCGTTTGCCAGTTTTAGCGACACTTGCAGAACTTGATGATGAAGCGTTAATCCAAATTTTATCTCAGCCAAAAAATGCGATTACTAAACAGTTTGCTGCATTGTTTGAGATGGAAGGTGTCGATCTAGAGTTCAGAGAAGATGCGTTAAAGGCGATTGCCCTTAAAGCGCAAACGCGTAAAACCGGTGCTCGTGGTCTACGTTCAATTGTTGAAGGGATCTTACTAGATATCATGTACGACCTGCCATCAACTGACGACGTTGCTAAAGTGGTTATCGATGAATCAGTGGTCAAAGGTGAATCTACGCCGATCTTGATTTACGCCAACAACGAAACTCAAGCAGCAACCGCAGAATAAGCTATCATCTACAGCTAGATAGTATAAAAGGAGCCTATATGGCTCCTTTTTTGTACACTTCTTCAATTAATTTTCTTTCACCATTGAAACCTATCCAATCATCCCAATATACTCATAAGTAATCATAAAAAACGGAATCGAGCTATGACCCTAGAGCGTGATGCGCGAATCGAACTACCCGTACTGCCACTCAGAGATGTGGTGGTTTATCCCCATATGGTAATTCCGTTATTCGTCGGTCGAGAAAAATCTATTCGTTGCTTAGAAAAAGCAATGGAGCAAGATAAGCAAATTATTTTAGTCGCCCAGCGTGATGCTGAGTTAGACGACCCTAGCAGCGACGACATTTTTGATGTTGGTACAGTCGCTTCAATATTGCAGTTACTTAAGCTGCCTGATGGCACTGTAAAGGTATTAGTTGAAGGCGGCCAACGTGCCCGCATCGACAACTATATCGACCAAGAAGATATCTTCCAAGCAACAGCACACTATCTTGAATCAGAGCCATTGTCTGAAAAAGAAGAGGAAGTGCTCGTTCGCTCTGCGGTTGGACAGTTTGAAGGCTATATCAAGCTTAATAAGAAGATCCCACCAGAAGTACTGACTTCGCTTTCAGGAATAGATGAAGCGGCAAGACTTGCTGACACCATGGCGGCGCATATGCCGCTGAAGCTTGAAGACAAACAGTCTGTGCTTGAAATGGTGAATGTAAGCGAGCGTATCGAATATCTAATGGCGATGATGGAAGCTGAAATTGACCTACTTCAGGTTGAAAAGCGTATTCGTAGCCGTGTTAAGAAGCAGATGGAGAAGAGTCAGCGCGAGTACTACTTGAATGAGCAGATGAAGGCGATTCAAAAAGAACTTGGCGACATTGACGAGTCTCATGATGAGTTTGAAAGTTTAGCGAAAAAGATTGAAGAAGCGCAAATGCCAGCAGAGGCGAAAGAAAAAGCTTCTGCAGAGCTTAATAAGCTGAAAATGATGTCGCCAATGTCTGCTGAAGCGACAGTGGTGAGAAGTTACGTTGAATGGATGGTGTCTGTGCCTTGGCACAAGCGCTCTAAAATCAAACGTGATTTAGCGAAAGCGCAAGACGTGCTTGATACCGATCACTTTGGTCTAGAAAAGGTCAAAGAGCGTATTTTAGAGTATCTAGCCGTGCAAAGCCGCGTTAAGCAACTTAAAGGTCCAATTCTTTGTTTAGTTGGACCACCAGGTGTAGGTAAAACATCACTGGGTCAATCGATTGCAAAAGCAACCGGTCGTAAGTATGTGCGTGTCGCATTAGGCGGCGTGCGTGACGAAGCGGAGATCCGTGGTCATCGCCGTACTTATATTGGTTCTATGCCGGGTAAAGTGATTCAAAAGATGTCTAAAGTGGGCGTTAAAAACCCATTATTCCTGCTTGATGAAATCGATAAGATGAGCAGTGATATGCGTGGCGATCCAGCTTCTGCGCTTTTAGAGGTCTTAGATCCTGAGCAAAACTCAGCATTTAGCGATCACTACATGGAGGTCGATTACGACTTATCTGATGTAATGTTCGTTGCCACGTCAAACTCAATGAATATTCCAGGCCCGCTGCTTGACCGTATGGAAGTGATTCGTTTGTCGGGTTATACCGAAGATGAAAAGCTTAATATTGCTAAGCAACACTTGTTGCCAAAGCAAATTGAACGTAACGGCTTAAAGGCAAAAGAAGTGACTGTTGATGATAGTGCTATTATCGGCATCATCCGTTACTACACTCGTGAAGCGGGCGTACGTGCGTTAGAGCGCGAGCTGTCGAAGATTTGCCGTAAAGTGGTTAAGCAAATTCTGCTTGATAAGAGCATTAAGCATGTTGAAGTTAATCAAGACAACCTGAAGTCATTCTTAGGTGTGCAGCGTTGTGATTACGGTAAAGCTGAATCAAACAACCAAATTGGCCAAGTTACTGGTTTAGCGTGGACAGAAGTTGGTGGTGATTTACTGACAATTGAGGCGACCTCTGTACCAGGTAAAGGCAAGCTGACTTATACCGGCTCGCTGGGTGACGTGATGCAAGAGTCTATCCAAGCGGCAATGACCGTTGTACGTGCTCGTGCTGAACAGCTTGGTATTAACCCAGACTTCTACGAAAAACGTGATATTCACGTACACGTACCAGAAGGGGCTACACCAAAGGATGGTCCATCAGCAGGTGCAGCAATGTGTACTGCGTTGGTTTCAAGCCTAACCGGTAACCCTGTTCGCGCTGATGTGGCGATGACCGGTGAAATTACCCTTCGCGGTGAAGTATTGCCAATTGGTGGATTAAAAGAAAAACTTTTAGCTGCGCACCGCGGCGGCACGAAAGTTGTTCTTATTCCAAAAGAAAATGAACGCGACTTAGAAGAAATACCACAAAACGTGATTGCCGATTTGAAAATCCATCCAGTGAAGTGGGTTGATGAAGTCCTGAAATTGGCGCTTGAACGACCAGTTGAAGGTTTCGAAGTAGTAGAAAACGTGGACTAACGCAATAAATTGCAGGAATGCATTAAAAAAACGTAAAAAGGGGCTTACCTCAGTATCAAGCTGTGGTAGCCTAAGTCCGTGGAGAGTCAGTCGCTCCAGCCCTTGGAGTGACTGGTTTTGAGTAGTATCCTAATTTATTTCTTTGGTTTTCCTATAAGGCTTGAACTTTGGTTCTAAGCTTGTTATAAAAAGCCTCCGCAGACCGCTCTAGACAAGGATTTGGGTGCGGCGCACAAATTACATTCAAGGGGATGACATGAACAAATCTGAACTAATCGAGAAAATCGCTTCTGGTGCTGACATTTCTAAAGCGGCTGCTGGCCGTGCTTTAGACTCTTTCATCGGCGCTGTTACTGACGGTCTTAAAGAAGGCGATAAGATTGCTCTTGTTGGTTTCGGTACTTTCGAAGTGCGTCAACGTGCTGAGCGTACTGGTCGCAACCCACAAACGGGTAAAGAGATCAAAATCGCAGCAGCAAACATTCCAGCATTCAAAGCTGGTAAAGCTCTAAAAGACGCTGTTAACTAATATAAAGTTAGCAATGCAGCCTTTTGTAAGGCTATTGTAAAAAAGCACTGTCATAACAGTGCTTTTTACAAATAGAAAGGACGTAAATTAAGTATTCGCTTAATTTAGTCAGCAGGAGTTAGAGCTTTATTGTTCCTCTCCTATAAATTACAAAAAGGCGCATCTCGATAGTGATGCGCCTTTTTATTATATTAATCGCAACAAGCGAGAAGTCTGATGTTAGAAAAGATTCGCGAAGGCTCACAAGGCGTCATTGCTAAAAGCATCCTAATCCTTGTGATACTTTCTTTTGCATTTACGGGTGTAAGTAGTTATTTGGGTTCTTCAACTGAGGTTGCAGCTGCTACCGTAAATGGTGAAGAGATCAGCAACTCGGCTTTAGAGCAAGCATATCAAAACGAACGTAGTCGTTTAGAGCAGCAGTTGGGCGACATGTTCGCTACGCTATCAGCTGATGACAACTACATGCAAAGTGTTAAGCAGAGTGTATTAGAGCGACTTGTCGCTGATAAATTACTCGACCAAAATGCTGCAGAATTAGGTCTTCGTGTTTCTGATGAACAGATCAAAGCAGCGATTATGACAGAACCAGCATTTCAAACTGATGGCGTATTTGATAACGATCGTTATCAAGCAATCTTGCGTCAATTAGGCTATCAAGCAAATTCGTTCCGCGACATGATGCGTACGGATATGACTCGTCGTCAGCTTGTTGCAACATTGGTAGGTTCTGAGTTTGTACTTCCTGGCGAAGCTAAGTATGTAGCAGAGCTTCAGGGGCAAACTCGTGATATCGATTATAAAGTTATTGATGCGACGCCATTTTTGGCTGATATCAGCGTTACCGATGAACAGGTTAAGAATTACTACGATTCGAACCTAGCTCAGTTTGTTCGTCCAGAGGTTGTTAGCCTTAACTACATCGAGTTAAATGCGAATGACTTGGCAAAAGATGTTCAAGTAACAGATGCAGAAGCTCAAGCTTATTATGACGAACATAAAGCTAACTACACACAAGCTGAAAAGCGTTTAGCTGCACATATCCTAGTTCAACTAGGGGATGATGAAGATGCTGCCAAAGCGAAAGCCGAAGCGATTTACAAACAGCTTCAAGACGGCGCTGACTTTGCTGAAGTTGCTAAAACAGAGTCTGAAGATACCTTCAGCGGCGAGCAAGGCGGTCAACTAGACTGGTTTGAAGCGGGTGTTATGGAGCCAGAATTCGATGCAGCATTATTTGCGTTGAATAAAGGTGACTATTCAAACGTAGTGAAGACTAACTTTGGCTACCACATTATCAAAGCATTAGACATTCAAGCAGGGGCTCAAGCGCCATTTGCTGATGTTAAAGAAAAGATTGTTGCTCAGCTTAAAGATAAACAAGCGGTTGATAAGTTCTACGAACTACAGCAAGTGTTAGCGGATACGAGCTACGAAGTACCAGATACATTAGTTGATGCAGCGAAAGATCTTGGTGTTGAAGTTAAAACAACTCCTGAGTTTACTCGCACTAATCCGCCAGAATTGTTTAGCCAACCGGATCTATTGCAAGAAGCGTTCTCGTCTAATGTGCTGCTAGATGGTATGAACAGTGATGTATTGGAAGTTGCACCAAATCACGTTGTGGTTATTCGTGTTAACTCTCACAAAGCTGCTGGCACCATGGATCTAGCTGATGTGCGTAGCGCAATTGCTAATCGTCTAAAGCAAGAGCAAGCTAATGAAGCTGCACGTAAGCAAGCACAAGAAGTGATGACTGCAGTTGAGGCATCAGGTGACACTGCTGACTTTATTGCAGTTAATAAGCTTGCACGTTTTGCACAAGATGTTGACGGTGCGATTGTGAACAAAGCATTTGCGATGGCACAACCAACAGATAAGCCTTCAGTAGATACCGTTGCGCTTGCAAATGGTTACGCTGTTGTTGTGCTTAAGCAAGTGAATGCAGCTGAAGGTGTTGATACTAATCTATTAGATTCACTGACACAGCGTTTAAGCTCTCAGTACAGTGAAAATGACTACCGCGCTGTAATTGCTTCTCTAAAGGCTAAAGGTGAAGTCCTTTATCCTGCTGCAGAGTAGTAGTTAGCATTACGGCATAAGTAAGCATATAGCCTCTAACGAGGTAGAAAAAACCGGCTAATATAGCCGGTTTTTTTATGTCTGAAATTTGACATGATTTAATCAGTTTCATGCTAAAGCATATATAGGAACTCACTACTTACGGTAAGTACTGCGTAATGCCCCCAGTGGGGTAACCTCATGTCTGTTTTCATTTAGATAAGCCATGCGAAAGTAGTGCGACGTGCAGGGAGCTTTATCGAGGCAATAAAAAACGCCGCAATGAATGCGGCGTTTTATACTGAGTATGATTTAGCCAATGGCTAAATCATTTAGATTGAAACTACGTCAAACTCAACGTGTGGATTAACGTCTGCTTCGTAATCAATACCTTCGACACCAAAGCCAAATAGCTTCAAGAACTCTTCTTTATACTCGCGGTAGTCAGTGAGCTCAGCTAGGTTGTCAGTGGTCACTTGCGGCCACATATCACGGCAATGCTGCTGGATCTCTTCACGAAGCTCCCAGTCATCTAAGCGTAGACGGTTTGAGTCATCAACGTCTGCCGCAGTGCCATCAGCTTTGAATAGGCGTTCATTGAACATGCGGCTAATCTGCTCGATACAGCCTTCATGTAGACCTGCTGCACGCATCTTCTTAAATACCATGGCGATATAAAGTGGCATAACAGGAATTGCAGAACTTGCTTGAGTGACAACACTTTTAAGTACAGCTACGTTGGCGCTACCGCCTGTTGCTGAAAGTTTTGCATCCAGTGCCTGCGCTGCACGGTCTAGATCCATTTTTGCTTTGCCAAGCGCACCGTGCCAGTAGATTGGCCAAGTTAACTCAGTACCAATATAGCTGTAAGCGACAGTTTTGCAGTTGTCGCTTAATACGCCAGCTTCAGATAGTGCTTGCATCCAAAGCTCCCAATCTTCGCCGCCCATAACCGTTACTGTATCAGCAATTTCTTGCTCAGTTGCAGGTTCTACGCTCGCTTCGATAATGAGATCTTTATTGGTATCAACTGCCGTTGCAGTGTAAGTCTCGCCAATAGGCTTTAGTGACGAGCGAATAACTTCGCCGCTATCTGGCATTTTACGGACAGGAGACGCTAGAGAGTAGACCACCATATCAACTTGACCTAAGTCTTGTTTGATAAGCTCAATCGCTTTTTGTTTGGCTTCGTGGCTAAACGCATCACAGTTGATGCTTTTTGAATATAGACCTTCAGCCTTAGCAAACTTGTCAAAAGCCGCTGAATTGTACCAGCCTGCAGTACCTGGTTTAGTTTCAGTACTTGGCTTTTCAAAAAACACACCTAACGTGGCGGCATCGCTACCAAAAGCTGCGGTGATGCGTGAAGAAAGACCGTATCCGCTTGAAGAGCCAACAACTAAGACTTTCTTTGGGCCATTAGCAATCTTGCCTTTAGCTTTAGTAAAGTTAATTTGCTCAAGAACGTTAGCTTCACAGCCAACAGGATGGGTCGTAGTACAAATAAAACCACGGATTCTAGGTTTGATGATCATATTTTTTGATTCTCTTAAAAAATTGTCTCTAGGATAATTAAACCGACATCAAATGGCACTTTTTTTTATGAAAAAACGGCCTTTTTATCAGTGGTTGGAGCAGTTTAGCTATTTTTGCAAAAGCAGGTTTTTACCATTTTTAACTGCAACTGACTTATCGTGCACAGATTAATCCAGTTTATTTTTTTCGAGTAAATAAGCTTTGCTCTTGGATTAATCGCTGAGTGTATTCGTGTTGCGGTGCGTTAAATAGTTGCTCTGTAGTGGCTTTCTCTACCATAACCCCTTTTTTCAACACCATAATTTTGTCACTGACATGGCGAATGATATTCATATTATGCGATACGAAAATATAAGACAGCCCCATCTCTTGCTGCAATTCGAGTAGCAAGTTGAGGATTTGTGAGCGTACAGAGAGGTCTAGTGCTGTCAGGGCTTCATCGGCAATAATGATTTTAGGGTCCAGCATCAATGCGCGGGCAACGGCCACACGTTGTTTTTGCCCTTCAGAAATCATGTGTGGATAAAACTCAACATGCTCAGGCAACAAGCCGACCTTTCTTAGCTTATCAATAACTTGTGTTTTACGCTCATGGCTGTCCAAGTCGGTATTAAATTTAAGTGGCTCATCTAAAAGCTCACCAATGGTGAGTCTTGGATTCAGCGAAGTATTAGGATCTTGGAAAATCATTCGGATCATACGACAGCGTTGCTTTAAATCTTGTTTTTCAAGCGCTTCTCCTTCAAAGAAGATCTCGCCGCCACTACGCATCTCTGCGCCAACTAAAATACGGGCGATGGTACTTTTACCTGAACCTGCCTCACCAACAATAGCTAAGGTTTCGCCTTGATTGAGTTCAAATGAAACTGGCGATAAAGCATGGTTATATTGACGTTTAAAACGTTTATAACCTGCATAGTAGCTTTTGCTTAAATCGGTAACCTTAAGAAGGGGTGTCGTCATTACATGGCTCGCTGTTATAAGGAAAATGACAAGCAAAATAGCGGTCTTTTTGGTGGCAAAGACTTGGCTTGCTGACGCAACGTTTCTGCGCTTGAGGGCAGCGGGGGCCCAAACGGCAACCAATCGGCAGATGCTGTAATGCAGGCGACGAGCCTGGCAGAGTTTGCATCATAGATTTATGGGCTAAACCGCCAGAGTAGTCAGGCATATTATCGAGCAAAGCTTTGGTGTAAGGATGAAAAGGTTGCTCTAGCACTTCAGCCGTAGGACCTGACTCCATCACTTGTCCACAATAAAGTACGGTCAGCTGATCGCACCAGCCAGATAGTGTATCGAGTTCATGACTAATCAATAAAATGGATACGCTATGCAGTTGGTTTAGTTTGCTAAGTAATCTAAATATTTGTGCCTGCGTACTTAGCTCCATTGAGTCGGTTGGCTCATCGGCAATCAGCAGTCTTGGTTGATTGGCAATGGCCATGGCGATCATGACTTTTTGGCATTCACCAGCAGACAGCTCCCATGCATAGCTACTCATCACTTCTTCGGTATTTTTAATACCGACTTTGTGTAGCCATTTTTGTGCAACGGCTTTACGGGCTTTATTTCGTCGCCAAAATGACGTTTTCTTGTCTTGAGGCATTGCCTCAATCAACTGGCTACCGACAGTAATAGCAGGGTCTAGGCTACCCATAGGATCTTGGAATATGACTGCAATTTCACTACCCATTAAATTACGGCGCTGTTTAGCAGACATGTCCATCAGGTTTTGGCCATCCCACATCATACGGTCAGCGGTTATGGTCCAGTTATGCCCTGGTACACCAAGAATAGCGCGTGCGAGTAAGGTGCGGCCGGAACCAGATTCACCCACAAGGCCATGAAGCTCACCTGGGTTAATCATCAAGCTCACACGTTCAAGGGCTTTTACTCGTCCTTGTGGAGTGTCGAGTTCAATGGTGAGGTTACGAATATCGAGTAAAGGCATAATATTAATTTCTGATGGGCGATAACGCCGATCTCAAACCGTCGCCAACTAAATTAATAGCTAAAACGCTGCATAAAATGGCAACCCCTGGAATAGTCACGGTCCAAGGTGCGGTCAATAAGTTATCGAGTCCTTGCGACACCATCGCCCCCCATTCTGGTGAGGGGGCTTGTGCGCCAAGGTTTAAAAAGCCTAATGCGGCAATGTCGAGAATAGCTGCTGAAATAGCGAGTGTGGTTTGAATGATCACGGTTTCCCACACGTTAGGCATAATGACATACCAAAAGACCTGAATCGAATTAGCACCGTCAAGCTTAGCGGCGGTGACATAATCCTTTTGCAGTTCTTCATGCACCGCTTGGTGAATAGCTCTTACAAATTGCGGCGTTAATGCAATACCCACAGCCCAAAAAACGTTATCTAAGCCGGGACCCATAATGGCGACGACCAGTATTGCCAGTAATAAAGATGGGATAGACAGTAAAGCGTCTAGTAAGTGGCTCAAAATAGAGGATTTAAGTCCCTTCATCATGCCTGATATAGAGCCAATTACAAACCCGACTACCAAAGAGGCTAATACGATAGCAAGTGCCATACCGAAAGTAAGATGGGCGCCGTGTAGTAAACGACTAAAAATATCTCGACCTAAATCATCAGTACCAAGAAAGTGTTCAACTGTGCCACTTGCGTCCCAAGAAGGTGGTAACAATAATGCCAAAGGGTCTTGCTGCTCTGGTGAAAATGGCGCAATCCAAGGACCAAATACTGCCAAGGTAAGTAAACAGAACACAGCCCAAAGCCCCATTAATGCAAAAGGGTTATCGGCAAATGCCTGCCAAACTTTTTGCATGGGCGAAGGGATATGATCTTCTTGGTAGATTCTAATTCGCGGCATAAATTTCTTTCCTACTTAGTGGATTATAGGCGGTATGCAGCACTTCAATTAAAATACTGAAGAAGATGATAATCATTGCGACCCCTAAAACGCCACCTTGGATCACCGTGTAATCTCGTTGATAAATGCCAGATACCAGCCAGCTGCCCACTCCTTGGCGTGAGAAGATGACTTCCACTATCATGGCGTAACTGGCAAATGTACCAAGCATTAGCCCCATATTTTTCAAGACAGGGATCAAGGCATTTGGCAGTGCATGGCGCAGTACAATGGTGCCTGTATGCAAGCCACGCGCTTCAGCGGCTTTAATATAGGGCTGCTCCATAATCGTTAACATTGCCGAGCGGGTAATACGCACTACTACGGTAAAGGGCAATACCGCTAAGGTGATTGATGGCAAAATGATGTGAAACACGGCATCTTTAAAAGCTGATACACGGTAAACAGAATCCCAAAGCAAGGTATCGATAAGCATAAACCCAGTTACAGGTGGGATTTCATAGAGCAAATTGATTCTGCCTGAAACAGGTAACCAACCTAGCTCGACACCAAACCAGAGTGATAGCGTTAAACCAAGCCAAAAGACCGGAATCGAGTAACCGGTTAAGGTTATTGCCATAATGCTATGCTGGGTGACTTTATTTTTACTTAATGAAGCCAACACTCCTAATGGCACACCCAATAATACCGCGATAAGACCAGCAACAATGGCTAACTCAAAAGAGGCGGGTAATGCTTGCGTTAGTTCTTCAATGACTGGGCGTTGTGAGGTAACCGATAAGCCTAAATCTCCGCCTAAACGGGTTTGAGCATAAGCGATAAACTGCTGTAGCTGATTACCGTTTAGTTGGTAATTATCAGTAATATTTTGCAGTTGTGTTGAGGTAGGTGCCGCTATCCCTGACAGCGCATAAGGTCTTTCGACAGGGAAATGCCCTGTAGTGATAAATAGCACAGTAATCAATGCGATGGTTGTAGCTATAAATAGGTTTAAGCGACGAACTAAATAGCGACCCATTACAAATCTCCTTCAGGCGCTATCGTCTTAGCATTTTCAAATGAAATCCCGCCAAACGGGGTGAGTTGAGTTTGTTTCACATTTTTACTTTTAAACGTTAGCTGAGTGGCATGGGCAAAAGTCATCATTGGCACATGTTCGTTAAATAAAGCTTCCGCCTGTTGATAAAGGATTTTTCGCGCCGGTTCAGATGTTGTGGCTTTAGCCTGCGCTAAAATGTTATCCATTTCGGCATTACACCATTGTGAGCGGTTGCTCGATGAGTCGAGGGAGGCGCAGCTCATAATAGGCGAGAAGAAATTATCAGGGTCGCTATTATCTGCGTTCCAGCCAATCAATACCGAGTCGTAGTCATTATTGTTTAACTTTTGGTTAAATACGCTCCAGTCAAAGGTGACAATATTGACTTTCACGCCGATATTGGCCAAATCTGCTTGGATTAACTCTGCCGTTTTAAGCGCGTTAGGATTATAGATCCGGGCAACGGGCATAGCCCAAATGTCGATGCTTAAATCTTTTACGCCTGCATCTGCAAGTAAAGCGCGGGATTCTTCAGGGTTATACTGGTAGCTACTTTTGTTGTAATGATAAGCCCAAGATTGTGGTGGCAACATTCCGGTCGCCTTGATAGCGGTTTCTTGATAAACCGCACGCAGAATATTTTGTTTATCAACAGCGTAAGCTAATGCTTGGCGTACACGTACATCATCAAAAGGTTTCTTTTGGGTGTTAAATGCCCAAAATGCCACATTAAACCCAAGCTGAGTATCCAGTTCAAGATTCGGGTGCAGCTTAATGACGGGGAGTTCACCGGCTTTAGGCAGCGCAGAAACACTGCAGTCGCCGGTGATTAACTTAGTTAATCTGGCACTGCTTTGTGGGGTGATATTAAACACTAGCTGTTCAAATTCCGGCAGGGTACGCCAGAAGTTGTCGTTTCTATGGTAGCGAATAAATTCATTTTTAACGTAATTCACCAGCTTAAACGGTCCGGTACCAATAGGCATTCTATCGAGTTGCTCAGGTTTGCCTTGAATTAACAATGAATCGGCATACTCTTTAGACAAAATGACCGAAAAGCCCGTGGCCAAATTAGCTAAAAATGATGCATCGGTTTGGCTCAAATGAAAGACAACTTCGTCGTCACTGACTTTTTCAATGCTGTCTACCTGTTGCTTGAATCCGATGCTTTGAAAGAACGGATAGCCGGTTTTAGAAATATCGTGATACGGGTTAGCGCTGTTAATAATGCGATTAAAGGAGAAAATTACATCGTCAGCATTAAATTTACGCGTTGGGGTAAACCAGTCAGTTTGATGAAACTGCACACCAGGGCGCAGTTTAAAGCGGTAGCTTAAGCCATCATCACTGGTTTGCCATGAGGTGGCTAGTGCAGGCACTATGTCACCGGTTCTAGGATCGTAATCGACCAAACTGTCGTATAACTGCTGCGACGTGGCGTCAATGGTAGTACCAGAGGTCACCAATTGCGGATTAAAAGTCTCAGGGTTTCCCTCTGAGCAATAGACTAAGCCAGTGGGAACTTGCTGGGGGCCACAGGCGGTGAGTAACAAGTTAATCGCAGAGATCCCAGTGATCAACTTAATTCTCTTTAACAGCAGTTTCATTTAACAATCATTTTTGAGCTGAACGTTAATAGCTATTTTAACAGTGCCCGCTAGCTAACAGCAATTATTTATCCAGTAAGTTGTATTTCTTTAAAATCCCGCGCAGTTGGTGATAGCTTAATCCAAGCTGTTCAGCGGTTTTCTTTTGGTTAAATTGTCCCGCTTCCAATGCTTGTTTTAGAATTTGCACTTCGCTCTGTTCACAATGGGTTTTAAAGTCGATTGGGAAACTAATGCTATTTGCTGCTGGGCTAGCTGGGGCTGCTTCGACAGAATTTAATTCGACTTCATCTGGAAGTGTGGGTATGTCTGCAGCTGTGTTTTGCTGGCGCTCTTTGGTTTTTACTCGCTTTGTGGGGCGGTACGGTGAGTCAAACGGATCGATAATGATTTGCTCTATAGCAGTATGGGTATCTGCATTACGGTATACACTGCGTTCAACCACGTTTTTCAATTCACGAATATTGCCTGGCCAATGGTAGTCCATAAGCTGCTGGGTTGCACTGCTACTAAAACCCTCAAACAGTTCCAGCTTTAATTGTCTTGCCATACCGACAGCAAAGTATTCAGCGAGCGACATAATATCTTCAGCGCGATGCCTTAAAGGCGGTAAGGTAATTACATCAAAGGCTAATCTATCAAGTAGATCGGCTCTAAATTCACCGGCTTCGGCCAATGTTGGTAAGTCCTCATTAGCAGCGCAGATAAGGCGAACATCGGTTTGCACGGTTTTGCTACCACCGACACGCTCAAACTCACCATACTCAATAACCCGTAATAGCTTTTCTTGAATAAGCCCAGAAGTATTGGCTAGTTCATCTAGAAACAAGGTACCACCGTCGGCACGTTCAAAACGGCCTTGGTGCTTTTTGCTGGCGCCAGTAAATGCACCTGCATCATGACCAAAGAGTTCGCTTTCAAGCAGATTTTCACTTAATGACGAGCAGTTAAGCTTGATAAAGCTTTGATCCCATCGCTTTGATAAGTAATGTAAACGTTCAGCGATAAGTTCTTTACCTGTGCCGCGCTCACCAATAATGAGCACGGGCTTAGATAAAGGTGCCACTTGGGAAATATGCTCAAGGACTTCCAGTAAAGCATTGGACTGTCCAATAAGGTTATCTTGTTGAAATTGCTTTCTCACAGTTATTTGGTCTTTCACGCTAATAAGTGGTGAAAATAATAATATGATGCACAGTCTATAAATGAAAGTAAAAGTTAATAAATTGTTTAAGTTGCTGTATTATAGGTGAAAATGAAAGTTGGCACAGAAAGTGGATTATATTTATCGAATCCAACGTTAATTAGAGGAAATTATTATGGGAATCTTTTCACGCTTTGCAGACATCATAAACTCAAACATCAGCGCACTACTTGATAAGGCTGAAGATCCAGAAAAAATGGTTCGTCTTATCATTCAAGAGATGGAAGACACGCTAGTTGAGGTACGTTCAACCTCAGCTAAAGTATTAGCAGAGAAAAAAGAGATTATTCGTCGTATCGCTAAAGTACAAGAGCAGGTGCATGATTGGGAAAGCAAAGCTGAGCTTGCACTTTCAAAAGACCGTGAAGATCTCGCTAAAGCGGCATTGGTTGAAAAACAAAAAGCCAATGACCTTGCGCAAACATTGGCTGCTGAATTAGTGGTGGTTGAAGAGCACATTTTACGTCTTAAAGAAGAAGTTAACTTGCTACAAGAAAAGTTAGCAGATGCTAAAGCACGTCAAAAGACCATTATTATGCGTAAGCAAACAGCATCTTCTCGTTTAGAAGTAAAAAAGCAGCTTGATTCAAGCAAAATCGATAACGCGATGAGCAAATTTGAGCAATACGAGCGTCGTGTTGAAGGGCTAGAATCACAAGTTGATGCGTATGATTTAGGCAATAAAAATACCCTGAACGACGAGTTTGCTGCTTTAGAAGCTGAAGATTCTGTGAATGCAGAGCTAGAAGCACTTAAAGCGAAAATGAAAGAAAGCAAAGCTAAAGCAAAATCTAAGTAATAACCAACAAGGAGTTGAGCTATGGACCCAGATATTTTAATGGCCCCAATTATTATTTTTATGGTCATTGTGGCGCCCATTTGGTTAATACTTCATTACCGCAGTAAGCGCCAGGTTAGCCAAGGGCTTACTGAAGAGGAATTTAACCAGTTAAATGAGTTAATCGCTAAAGCGGATAAGATGTCGCATCGCATCGAAACGCTAGAAGCCATTTTAGACAGCGAGGCGCCACAGTGGAGAAATCGCCATGACTAAAATGGCGATATCCATCTCGGTTAATCAGTATTATTTAATCAACTAATATAAGGAGGAAGTAGAGATGAGCGAAGGAAATAGAACCTTATATCGCATTCCTCAATCAGGTAAAATTGCAGGTGTTTGTTCAGGGATTGCGGACTACTTTAATTTTGAAACTTGGTTAGTGAGAGTTGTCGCAGCTTCAATCTTTTTACTCGGCGGCTCTGGCATTGTGTTAATCATCTATGTGCTACTTTGGATGATTTTGGATATCAAACCCGGCACAGGTAAGAACGAAGTTGCAAACAAAGAAATTGGGCTGAAGAAAAAGGTATGGCAGTCAGGTGAGCCGGCTAAAATGGCATTAAGGGATGTAAATAGCCAATTTAGATCACTTGAAGTGAGATTGCAGAATCTTGAGCGTCACGTCACTTCTGATAACTACGACCTTAAAAGTCAAATCAATAATTTATAGTGGCATGAGTTCAAGCCTTAACAAGCTATAAATTACAGTTCAATGACGGGGCAGGTTATACTGCCCTAGAACTTTCTCTAGTGGGTTTTACTTCATTTTATGGCAAGTCTTAAACGCTCCCTCAAAAAACTCAGTAAAAATACTCAGGCTGTCGCACTTAGAACCACAGATAAAAATTTACGTTTGGCGGTAACGGGTTTAGCCGGTGCGGGTAAAACTGCGTTTATAACCGGTTTAGTCAACCAATTGCTACACAGTGGGCTTAGCGAAACTAGTTCACATTTACCGCTTTGGAAGGTAGCACGAGATGGTCGCTTATACGGCGTTAAACGTGATATGCAGCCGGATTTAACCATTCCGAGTTTTAATTACGACGCCGCAATCAAGGCACTCATTGCAGAGCCTGCAAGCTGGCCTGTTTCTACTCGCAGCATCAGCGAACTTCGTTTAGCCATTCGTTATCGCCCAGCTAAAGGCTTGCTGTCAAAATTTACCGATAGCGCGACACTTTACTTAGATATTGTCGACTATCCGGGTGAGTGGCTGCTTGATCTACCTATGCTAAAACTGTCGTTTCAACAGTGGTCCAATACCCAAGTAGCAAGAAAGACGGTTTTTAAGCACTCTGCATATTACGATGAATTTAAACTGTTAGTGCAGAGTATCGATTTAGCGGCTGCAGCAGATGAGCTGAAGCTGCAACAGGTTGCAGATTGCTATCAAAAGCTGCTGCAAGACTGCGTGACGAATCATGGCTTTTATTATGCTCAGCCCGGGCGGTTGTTATTGCCTGGTGAACTTGAGGGCACGCCTGTATTGGCACTGTTCCCATTGTTAGAGTTAGATGATATCGGCTTTGAATCGTTAGAACAGTCGGCTGCAAACAGTTTTTATCACACTTTAAAACAGCGCTATAAAGAGTACGTCGCGCGTGTGGTTAAGCCTTTTTATCATGACTATTTTGCCAAATTCGATCGACAGTTATTGCTAGTTGACTGCTTTACACCGTTAAACAGAGGCCGGGCTCAGTTTGAAGATATGAATTCGGCGATTCATGCGGTGATGGAAAGTTTTCAGTTTGGCCAGTCGAGCCTGTTGAAGCGTTTGTTCTCACCTAAAATTGATAAGCTATTGTTTGCCGCCAGCAAAGTGGATCATATTACCCGTGATCAGCAGGGCAACGTGCTGTCGTTATTAACGCAGTTAGTGCACCAAAGTCAGCAACATGCAAAATTTGAAGGTTGTGAAGTTGAAACCATGGCGATCAGCGCGATTAAATCAACGACCCATGGCATGGTTAAGCAAGATGGCCGAGAGATTGAAGTGGTGCGAGGAACAGAGCTTAACCAATCTAAACCCGCGACCTTATATCCAGGTGAAGTACCTAAGTCTCTGCCTTCTGCAGATTTTTGGGACAACCAAGGTTTTGAGTTTATTAATTTTGCACCAATGAGAAATCAACATCCTCAACGCAGTAATGCTGATTTTGAACATATTCGTTTAGATCACGTGTTGCAGTTTTTATTGGGTGATAAGTTGCAGTAAATTTTGCGGCGTCCGTTGACAGGATGTCGTTAAGTGAGAGTGTATGTCAGTAGGTGAAAGTCCAATTAGGAAACAGCAAAGGTTCGATGATAATGAGCCAAAGGCTGAAGCGAAATTATCAGCCGCTAATCGCTTTGACGAAAAAGTAGAGTTTGTTGAAAGTGAGCTGCTATCAGAGCCTGAACTAGAAACCTTAGTTGAGCAATGCTTGGCGGGGTTCGATAACCTAGAGCAAGATGGCGCAACAAAACCTGGAAAATCAGGTTTGCTCGGTAAGTTATGTTTAGTCGGCATTGCTTTGTTAGTGCTGGTTGAAGCCATTTTGAGCCTGCAAGCTGCATTAACCCAAAGTAGTTGGCTATTTGCACTATATGCTGGTGTGACGGGGTTAGTTGCAATCTGGGCGGGGAAAATCACCTTTTCAGAGTGGCGTAAACTAAAAGCGTTGAAGCAGATAGAAGATAGCCAAAGCGTAGGTAATCGATTAGTGCAAAGTATGCAGATGGGTGAAGCCGATCCGTTTATTGATGGCGTTATTGATAAATTACCGCAAACAGAGCAAACCAATCGCTTTTGGCAAAGCGTGACACCAGAGCATAATGATGCCGAAAAACTGGTGTTATTTGATTCAATTGTATTGGTTGAGCGCGATTTAGTGGCTAAGAAGATAGTCCGGCGTTTTGCCCAAGAATCTGCGTTATTGTTGGCTGCCAGTCCGCTTGCGGTGCTCGATATGGCCATTATTCTGTGGCGTAATCAGAGTATGATCAATAAGATTGCGACTTGTTATGGTGTAGAGCTTGGTTACTGGAGCCGGATTAAACTTATCCGAAGTATCATTGGCAATATTATTTATGCAGGTTCTAGCGAAATTATCACTGACTTAGGTACCCAATTATTGTCGGTAGAAATGTCCGGCAAGCTTTCAGCTAGGCTTGGCCAAGGGTTAGGTGGTGGTTTACTCACCGCGAGACTAGGCTATCAAGCTATGTCTTTGTGTCGTCCACTCGCATTTAACCCGCAATCAAAACCTAAGCTTTCAGGGATCCACAAAGAGTTATTAATTGACTTGAAAGCACTATCGGCGAGTGTATTGTCCAAAACCATGAAAGCTGAAAAGCAAGCCGAGCATCGTTAATGACTCATCAAAAGTCGCGCTAATAATATTGATTATTAGCGCACTCTTTACCTTTAGTCTTATCTAATGTTTATTAAGTCGTTATAAGCATTATCATTTAAATTCTTCTGTAGCATTTTGTTTACAATCTCTCTGAGAGTAATTGTATACAAAAAGTATGATATTTCACCGCCTTGGTTCATGTTAGTGCTTTATATTACTAAGCCAATCCTTGCTGTTCATTTTCTTAAAATGCGTTGGCTGACTTCATTACGCTAGACAACAAAACTGACATGTTAAATGGTCAGTTTTAAACAGGGTGGATATGAGTTATGCAACAAAAATGGCAACTGGCGACACAAGTGATCCATGCGGGGCGTGAAAAAAATGAATCCGGCGCCCTTGTAAGCCCTATGTGCCAAAGTGCTACCTTTGTATTTGACAGCGCCGAACAGGGCGGAGCAAGGTTTGCAGGAGAAGAGCAAGGCTATATTTATACCCGCCTAGGTAACCCCACAACCGCAGAACTTGAGCGCAAGCTTGCCGCGCTTGAGGGTAGTGAAGCCGCCGCAGCAACCGCTTCTGGCATGGCGGCTGTATCTGCAGCTTTGCTGGCCAACCTGAGCCATGGTGATCACCTTGTGGCATCAAATGCGGTATATGGTTGCACCTTTTCATTGATGAACTCGCAGCTATCTAAATTTGGTATAGAAGTGAGCTTGGTTAATTTTAGTGATGAAGCTGCCATAAAAAGCGCCATAAAAGCCAATACTAAGGTCATTTTTTGCGAAACCCCGGTTAACCCTCACCTAGATGTTTACGATCTCGATATGATCGCGCGGATTGCCAAGCAGCATAATTTGGTCAGCGTAGTAGACAATACCTTTATGACGCCGCTACTACAGCAGCCGATTAAACATGGTATTGATATCGTTATACATAGTGCTACCAAGTACTTAAATGGTCATGGCGATGTGATTGCCGGTGTTGTGTGTGCGAGTCATGCGCAAATGGAGGTGATTAAGTTCGAGGTGTTAAAAGACGTGGGGGCTGTGATGTCGCCCCACGACGCTTGGCTTATTCTACGAGGATTAAAAACCTTAGATGTGCGGCTGGAGCGGCATTGTCATAATGCGCAGAACGTTGCTGAATATTTGGCGCATCACCCTAAAGTCGCTAAGGTGTATTACCCAGGTTTAAAGAGTCATAGTGGCTATCGGTTACTTGGTCGTCAGATGCGTAGAGCGGGTGGGGTGATTGCCTTTGAATTACAGGCCTCGTTCGCTGAATCAATAAAGTTCGTGGATCAATTACCATTATTCTCAATAGCGGTAAGTTTAGGTGATGCAGAATCCTTAATTCAGCATCCTGCCTCTATGACCCATTCACCCTACAGTGATGAAGAGCGAAGTCGAGCCGGCATAAGCGACAGTTTATTGCGAATTTCGGTAGGACTTGAATCAATTGAAGATATTATTCAGGCGCTAGAAACTGGCTTAAGTCAATTGCCTTAGTTAACGGCTAAATTAAATTAGGAGTGTCTATTTGCCATATTTAGCTTAGGTATTAGCTCTTCAGACGAGATCCATATAAAAGCCCGAGCTAACTCGGGCCTTATACACTGTATATCCGCGACCTAAATATCCCAGAACATATGGGCAATGATGTAGAGCACTATCATGCTGATGAAGTTAATAATCACACCAGCACGCATCATTTCAGACTGCTTGATATAACCTGAACCGTAAACAATGGCATTTGGTGGCGTCGCTACCGGTAGCATAAAGGCGCAAGAAGCGGCGATACCAATCAAAACCGACAACATGACTGGAGATAGTCCAAGTGCTTCGGCGATGGCTGCAAATACCGGTACTAGCAAGGCTGCACTCGCGGTATTACTCGCAAACTCGGTAAGCATCACAACAAAGGCAATAACGGCGAAGGTGAATAGCGCCATGTGGGTATTACCGAAAATGTCGGTGATCCAATGTGCCAAGAACACGCTAGTGCCAGTCGCTTTAAGCACCGCGCTTAAGGTTAAGCCACCACCGAAAAGGATTAGCACGCCCCAGTCAGTTGTTGTTTCAATCTTTTTCCATTTAACTAGACCAAGCCCGGCTAATAAAACCACGGCACTCAATGCAACAATGGTATCGAACTTAGCTATTCCGCCGAGTGCTTGAGAAATTGGCTTACTGAAGATCCAGCAACAAACAGTAGACACAAAAATCAGCAGGGTTAACTTGCCTGAAAGCGACAGTGATTGCTGCTCTGCTTTCATTTCGCAAACCATAGATAGATCAGGTTTAAAGTACATATATAGCGCTATAAGCATCATAGGAAGCATGATTGCAACGGTAATGAGACCAAACTCAAGCCAGTCAGCAAAAGACAAGCCGACCTGTGCGGCGGCAATCGCATTTGGCGGACTGCCGACTAATGTACCAATACCACCAATATTGGCAGAATAGGCAATACCTAAAAGCACGAACAGATAAGTATTCTTATGTTTACCTATGTCGATTTGATGCAAAATACCCAGTGCTAAAGGCAACATCATTGCCGTTGTCGCTGTATTACTGATCCACATGGATAGGCCTGCCGTGATCCCAAAAAGCATTAAGCAAGCAACTGACAGGCGGCCTTTAGAAACCGTTAACACTTTTTGGGCTATAAGGAGGTCAATGCCTTGGTGATTAAGCGCCGCAGCTAATACAAACCCACCAAAAAATAGATAAATAATAGGGTTCGCAAAATGGCTCATGGCGGATTGGGTTTCAAACACCCCAAAAAGCACCGCTAGAATAGGGATCATGATTGCGGTAACGCTGATGTGAATTGCTTCTGTTAGCCATAGAATTGCTGCAAACACTAACAGCGCTAAACCTGTGTTGACGCCTTGTTCAAATGGCAAAAAGTTATACATTAAAAACAACAGCAGTATATCAGCGCCAAGAATGATTAAATTCTTCTGCTGTTTTGACATTTTACCATTAGCATTATCGGGTACTTTTGTAGATTCAAATGACATTGGAATGCCCATTATTATTTTAGATGGCTTACTTTAGTTCAGCTTTAATTAACTTCAAAATGTCGAATGGGGTTAAAAAATTTCAGGATTGACTTGTATATTTTGCTGATTAAATCACCAATGCCAGTCTTGTTGTGATTAATGTCGCTAATTTTTGTACTGCTATTTCGGTTTTTTTGTACAAAATACAGATAATGAGATTATCTTGCCAAGTTACTGAAAGTTAGTTGTTATTCATTAAGTGTGATCGTGATCGCTTTAGTGTTATCTCGGGTGTGATGGTGAAGGCTTGTTGGCGAATGTTGGGAGCATGATCTACCTTTTGTTGGTGGCCAAGGAAAAGGACTGCGGCCATATAATTTAAGGATAAATAAAAGGAGTTATTATGTATAAAGTGATTTTATCAGTTTTACTGCTTTGTGTTTTTACCATCTACCCAGTCGAATCAATTGCTAAGCCTGTCAGTCAAGCCAGTGAAAAGGCTGCTCAGCAAGTCAAACTCGTTAAGCTTAATAGCGCAACAGTTGAGGAGCTTTCTGCACTGCATGGTGTGGGCGAAGCTAAGGCTGCGGCAATTGTTGAATATCGTAAGGTAAACGGCAAATTTGATTCGATTGAGCAACTCACAGAGGTAAAAGGCATTGGAGAGAAGTTCATTCAGAAAAATAGAAGCCAGTTAAGTTTATAAATGCTTGGCTTGTTTTAACCCTTCCTAGCTAAAAAGCCCTTTTTTAAGGGCTTTTGTTTATAGAATCATCGATTAGACCTGATCTAGGCAAACTTAAGCGATAATCACTTGATTGCTGGAGATGCATGATAGATAATGCAGCCGTTCTTTAGAGCAAGCCTCTAACAGAAAACGATGGTGACCCTAGGGTCCCTCCGCAATGATAACTTGTGAACTCGGCCAGGCCTGGAAGGGAGCAACCGCAGCAAGTGACTCATGTGCCGGAGTGCGGCTCTAGGGGAGCCTCCAAAACTCCCCTCTATTTGTAAATATCAAAAATAACTCTCTGATTTAGCATTATAATTTCATATTGCCAATGTAGTTTTATTGCGTGTTTCTAAATTCAATCGTCCAGTTTGGTAAATTCGTGTGTACCAGCTCATTTCATCAATACCCTATAACTTCAAGATAAAGTGCTAGTCAGATCTTACTTCGAATTTAAGCTCTGGCAGAGTATCCGATACGACTTATTGGGATTCTTTTAAATGATTAGACTCTTTTAAAAATGCTCGAGATTTTTCCAGTGCCGTTTGGATCTCGTCTTTCATTTGTTGTAGTTCGTTATAATCTTCAAAAAAATAGGTATCAACTAAATGACGAATGTAACGCACGGGCAGTTGGTTAAGGGTGATACAGCAGAGGTCGGCTAGATAGTACGAGGGTAGTTCATCTAACAAGCCTTCGTCAGATAAAAGTTCGAGTAACAAGACTTCATAATAGTTTCTGATTTCTAACTGCATTTTATGCTCCTCGCATTAACCCGTTTAGGTTCGCTTTTATCGCCTGCTAATACCCTAGGTTTAGCTTTTCCAGATAGTCTTAGCGGCTATAAAAAGCTGGCTATGACGATGGTTTAGCAGCTGTGTTTCTTTACTGTAGCCGCCTCCGATCACACAAGCAATGGGTATTTCGGCTGATTTGGCTTGTTGAATAACCAGTGTGTCACGGGCGTAGATCCCGTCATCACTAATCGCGAGATGCCCGAGACGGTCGTCATTGTGAATATCGACCCCCGCATCGTAGATGATAAGGTCTGGCTTATGAAGGCGAATTAAATAGGATAAAGTTTGGCTTACCGTTTCAAGATATGCTTTATCTCCAGTACCACGAGCGAGTTCAATGTCGTAATCAGAACGTTGTTTGCGCGCGGGAAAGTTCTCTTGGCAATGAATAGAGCAGCTAATAATCTGCGGCATGCCCTGGCTAATGGTTGCTGTGCCGTCTCCTTGGTGGACATCGCAATCAAAAATTAGCACGGTTTCGATATTATCGTGTTGCAAACTATTAAGCGCTGCCAGCGCGAGATCATTAAAAATACAATAACCACTGCCAAAATCATGGTGAGCATGATGATAACCACCGCTTAAATGAAGGGCGCAGCCATGAGTTATTGCTTGGGAGCAGGTAAGGGCTGTACCGCCTACTGAATATAGGGTTCGTTCAACTAATGCGTCGCTCCAAGGAAACCCTATACGGCGTAGAGCTTTCGCATCTATGGTGCCTGTTATAAAGCTATCAACATAACTCGCGCAGTGTAATTGACTTAAATATTGCGGCGTTACTTTTTCTGGGGCGATAAATTGCGACGGTTTCGCAATACCTTGCTGAAGAAGGTAATCATATAAATAGCGGTATTTAGTGCTAGGAAATTGATGTGCAGCGGGTAACGCCAGCTTGGAGTAGCTGGCGTGATAGATCAAAGGGATCATTTCAACTAATGAACGCGCTTTGAAATTATAGCTGCTTAATTGCCCAGCTCATAAATTCTTTACGGGTTTTCTCATCGGCATGTAACCACCAATACTGTAGCATTTGCTCTGCTTTAGCTGCATCATCAGTTGATGTGATTGGCGCTGTTTCTGCTGCAACTGCTGGCATTGTTGCGGCTGCCGCAGGTGATGGTTTGCTTACCGGAGCTGAAGGCGTTACCGCTACTGCAGCTGCGCCAGTTGCCACAGCGGCTTCAGCGTCTAAATCGGTTGCATCGTTGCCACTGAACAAACGTGAAACGAAAGATTCTTCTGAAATATTGGTTTGAGTCACTTTGTAGCTAACTTCACCTTTGTCTTCACGGGTCACTACAACCTGCGGTGACTTGGCAAAGCTTTTTGGATTTTTGACAAACTCACCATCAGCAGGTGATAAGTTGTAACTGTAATCACCATCAACATTAATGGTCACAATAAACGCATTTGATTTAACGTTGGTTTCACTGTCACTGAAATCATCTTCGACCAAATCGTTATATCTAATCGCGATTTTATGAGTGCCTTTATCAAGTTCAATCTCTGATTTATGATTGAAAAGGCTTGTTTTAATCTCTTTACCATCAACTGCGATATATTCGAAAGACATCGGAATTGTGAAGTCGGCGGCGAAAGCGGCTGAAGAAGCACAAAGAGCGAGAAGTGCAGTGATAGTTAAACGTGGTTTCATGTTTGTTCCTTAACGATTTTGACTCTTAAAGGGTCGCTCGAATAATTGGATGCGATCTTCAATATAGCTAGTAGCTTGCCGACATTTACCTAGTCGACTATGCAGCGAAAGGATTTCATTCTGCAGTTTGATTTTGTCAGCACTATGACAGTTTTCAAGTGAAGATTGCAAATTTTCAATTTTTTGTTCGATAATTTTAGCCCAGTTCAAATGTTTATTAAGTTCTTCATAGAGTTGATGACTATTTTGCATCACATTTGAGGCTATCCAACTGAACCCACTTTCGCTATGGGCTTTATTACCCCGTTTAATGGCATAAGCTCGGCGGCTACGTTTTTGTTGTTCAATTGATTTTACATTGATGCCAGTAGTGTTGAGCGCACGTCTTAATGCGCTAAATCTGTCTTGTATTTTCTCGCAGCTCGAAACAATCGTGTACGGAGAGCGTTTTGCCCGTACTAATTGCTCAAGTTGAGCAATACTTTTTGATAATTGCTCGATACAAGGTTGCAGCTGACCACCGACTTGAATAAATAACTCACTATTAAAGCGTTCCACATCTTGCATCATCTTGCGTTGGCCGGGAGGGAGGTGAGAGTCGTGCTGCAATACTTCTTGCTCTAATTGCTTTAGCTGTAATCTGAGCTTGCGAACAAGTTCGTCGGTTGTCATAACCAGGCACTCCACACTAACTGCGCTGCTATTAATAGTATAACGGTAATAAATATTGGGCGAATAAAGGGCAAGCCAAATTTTATCGCAGAGTGGGCACCTAAGTAGGATCCTGCCATCATACAAATTCCCATTGAAAGCCCAATCACTATGTGTACTTTGCCTAGCATTAGGAAAATAATCAGCGAGGTTAGATTACTGGTAAACGTCATAGCTCTGGCTAGACCACAACTATATAGTAGTGGTAGTTGGTGCAACCCTGTACTCGATACTGTCCAAAAAGCACCAATTCCTGGTCCGGCAAAACCATCATAAAAGCCTAATGGTAACCCTTGCAGCCATTGCTTGAGCTTACTTTTGGCTTTAGTTGGGATTTTATGGTTGTTGTCGCCCATCGCATTGGGTTGAAATAAGGTATAAAGCGCGATGGCGATAATCATTATCGGTAGCCATTTTTCTAGCCACTGGTTATCAATCAGATAAACAATAAAGCTGCCAATTACGGCACCGATAAAGGTGGCGATAAAAGTGTTATACCACAATGATGGTGAAAATAGCCGCTGCTTATAATAAGTATAAGCGGCCATAGACGAGCCAAAACTGGCTGCTAGCTTATTAGTACCAAGCGCCATATGTGGCGATACGCCCATGGTAAGCAATGCGGGAATCGATAGTAATCCACCACCGCCCGATACCGCGTCAATAAATCCAGCAATAAAACCCACTAATGCCAGTATGGCCCAGCTACTTGGGTCGAGAATTAAGTCCAATGCTTGTCCTATTCAATTACACGGCGAAAAGGCGGCAGGGCGTCGAGTAAAGATTTGCCATAACGTTTAGTCACCAAGCGTCTGTCTAATATTGAAATGCGCCCATAGTCTTGCTCTTTACGTAACAATCTACCACAGCTTTGCACTAATTTGCGCGATGCATCAGGGAT
The DNA here is from genome assembly GCF_023283535.1 of Shewanella sairae. Classification (GTDB taxonomy): domain Bacteria; phylum Pseudomonadota; class Gammaproteobacteria; order Enterobacterales; family Shewanellaceae; genus Shewanella; species Shewanella sairae. The sequence continues at coordinate 58,965 of NZ_JAKILT010000001.1, forward strand.
TGTCAGCTGCAAAAATGGGTTGCCACCCTTAATTTTAATGTATTCCGAGTGCGCTTGCTCAACGGGTGAGGTCGGCACCGCAAACGGTAGCTTGGTAATAATGAGGTTAGTCAGGTATTCGCCTGGTAGGTCGAGACCTTCTGAAAAGCTGCCGGTACCAAAAATGATACTTGGTTTGCCATCATCGCAGCGTTCTTTGTGTAGCTTGAGTATTTCCTGTCTAGGCATAGTGCCTTGAATCAGTAAGCCTGTTTTTATTTTACTTTCGACAAGTTCGGCAACCTTTTCCATCTGCCAATAGGATGCAAACAAGACTAAGCTCGCCATTTCATCTTCAATCAAGGCAACAATGTGCTTAGCAAGTTCGTCGGTATATTTATCGTCTGTGGGCTCGCAGTCCATCTTTGGCAAAAATAGTGTGGCGTTTTGCTCAAAATCAAACGGTGAGTCTAAGGCTAAATAGCGGCTACCGTCGTTAATTGACAGGCCAACCTGATGGGTGAAGTGATTAAAGTTATTTAGGGCTCTCAATGTAGCACTACATAACACCACGCCAGCGGCTTTATCCCACAATAGGTTTTCAAGCATAAAGCCGACTTCAATCGGAGACGCACTAAACAGGTAATCGGCTTGTTTACCGGTTAACTGCTCGATCCAACGCGCCATAGGTGCGCCTTTCGGGCTGTCTTCTTTGGCCATCATCTTCCACAGTTTTTGCAGGTTCTCTAAGCGTTGTAGCATAAAGCCTGTTTCTGATAATAAAGCTTCCGATTGATGTTTAGGGATCTCGCCATCTTTAATCGCTTCATTTAGCAAACTCAACATTTTGTTAAATTGCTTGAGCGCTAAATTTGTTGCTGTGCCGAGGTTCTCAGCTAGTACCATTAACGCTGGTGGCAGCTTACCGTGCTCAAAACGAAAACGGTTTTCAGGGTTATCAAATTTGGCTGACTGGGCATCGCAAAATTGTGCCACTTGATTAAGCATACCTGCGATATCACCGATGTGATCCAGCATCGACTGGGTCGGTGCAATAATATAATTACTCTTAATTTGGTTTTGCAGCTTACTACAGGTTTTAGTGAGCTTTTCTAACCAGTCGTTGGCGCCGCGCACTGTCGATTGAGCACTACTAAAATCTCGTGCCACTATCGGTAAATGATGGGCCTCATCAATTACATAATAAAGTTCTTCAGGATCGGGCAGAATAACGCCGCCACCTAACTCTAGATCGGCAAATAACAAACTATGGTTGGCAATCAGCACGTCCCAGTTATCAATATCTTCACGTGCTTTATGGAATGGGCAGTTACGATGGCTTGCCAATTGGCGGTGACAGCTGTGTTTGTCACAGGCAATTTGTTGCCATAGGTGATCGGGCAGAGGCTTGGTTAATGTATCGCGTTCGCCATTCCACGTACCTGCCTGGTAGTCTTTGAGCAAGCCTTCAAGCATATCAACTTGGCTTTGATCGGGTTTTGTTTGCCACATGGCCATTTGGCTACTGTTGTCAGGCCCAACCATCATTTCTAGCTTAGATAGACAAACATAACGCTGACGACCTTTGACTAAGCCAAAAGTAAAGTCGAGACCTGATTGTTGTAAAAAGAATGGCAGGTCTTTATGCAGTAATTGCTCTTGTAATGCGACGGTAGCGGTTGCAATACAGACTTTTTTCTTGGAGGCGAGCGCTAGCGGAATCGTGCCTAATATATAAGCTAGAGATTTACCAATACCTGTACCTGCTTCGACCACAATAATACGGCGCTGCTTGTCATATTCACCTGCAAGCGTTTTTGATATTTCCGCGACAATATAATTTTGCTCGCGGCGCGGGCGAAAGTTAGGCAATGAGGTAGAAATGCCTTTATATATTGTACGAATTTGGGTTTTAACGTCTGCGGATAACATGAATGCACTAAGCTAATAAATAGTGCTGTACATAATAACAGTGATTACTTAGCCTAAGAAGCGTTTAGTGATTATTAGTGTATTTAATTGAGTATAAAGTATGAATTCAGGTGCCAATGAGCTGCAACTTCTTCAAGGCCGAGTATTAACTCGCCATGCCATTCATCGACAAGGCAGCTTATTTTTACAGTACTTTGTACAAACTGCGACAGGCCCTGTGACTGTCGAAATCCTCAATCAAGAACATGTGTGCTTTGTTAAAAATGTAGATGGGGCAAGATTATTGGCAAGTGAGGGGCTGAGAAGTATCCGCGCTAGTGAACTAACGCTTAAAAGCTTTCATCATGATCCGATAACCGCACTTTATTGTAATGATGGCCGCCAATTACGCCATTTAGTGCGGGTTGCCAAAGATCTTGATATTGAACTATTTGAATCGGACGTTAAAACTGAGCATCGTTTTTTAATTGAGCGCTTTATTGCGCTTGATGCCGAGTTTTATGGTTATTTTATTGATCTGCAAGATACTTCATCACAACCGGTATTTGTAGCGACTAGAGCAAGGCAGCTTGAAAGTGATATTGAGCTTAAGGCGATTTCTTTAGACTTTGAATGTAGCATAACGGGGGAGCTGTATTCAGTTGGTCTATATGGTCAATCCGTTGATGGTGTTATTTATCAAAAAGTGATTATGGTGGGAGATGAGCCCGATACTGAGCCGTGTTCACCATCGGGCGAGTCGATTGAATATATAGAGTGGGCGCTAAATGAAGTCGACTTGATCCACCGACTCATTGCTTGGTTTCATTACTATGACCCCGATATTATTATTGGTTGGGCAGTCGTCACCTTTGATTTAGCTTTGCTTTACCGCCGCGCCAAGCAACATCAAATCGCGCTGAGTATCGGCCGTGGTGCCCAAGCACTTAGCTGGAAAGTAGAAGACAAATACCGCCCAGAAACCTTGTCTTTACCTGGGCGAGTGGTACTTGATGGTATTGACTGGTTAAAAGCTGCATTTTATCAGTTTGATCGTTATTCATTGGAGTTTGTTGCGCAGGCACTGCTTGATGAAGGCAAAGCTATCCATAACGTTGATAACCGTATGGATGAAATCAATGACTTATTCTTTAATGATAAACCAGCTTTAGCACATTATAACTTAACGGATAGCCGCTTAGTTTGGGATATTTTTGAGAAAACCCAGTTATTTGATTTTGTGATTGAGCGCGCCAAGTTGACTGGATTAGAGCTTGGCCGAGTAGGGGCCTCGGTAGCGGCATTTAATAACCTATATTTACCGCATTTGCATCGCGCGGGTTTTGTTGCGCCGAGTAAACCTGCCAGTGACGGTATTGAAAGCCCCGGTGGCTATGTCATGGATTCTGTACCGGGTCTTTATCAGCATATCTTAGTGTTGGACTTTAAGAGTCTATACCCTTCAATTATTCGTACCTTTCTTATCGACCCCAAGGGACTTGTTGAAGGTACGTCGGAAATTGGTGATGCTGTACCAGGGTTTCTCGGGGCGCAATTTAGCCGCGATAAACCCATTTTGCCCATGTTGATTAAAAAGCTCTCTGAAGAAAGAGAGTTAGCCAAGTCACAGAAAAATGCGCCTTTATCCCAAGCCATCAAGATTATTATGAACTCTTTATACGGAGTGCTGGGTTCCCGTGGTTGTGTCTTTCATGATGCACGCCTTGCTAGTTCTATCACCATGCGCGGCCATGAAATCATGAAACAAACACGTCGCTGGGTTGAAGATGAAGGCTTTGAGGTGATTTATGGTGATACTGACTCAACTTTTGTGTGGCTGGGCGATGATTTTGCCTTTGAACAAGTTCAAAAAACGGGTAAAGCGCTCGCAGAGAAGATTAATTTGCTTTGGCAACAAAAGTTAAAGGCTGAATATGATTTAGTGAGTTTTTTAGAGCTTGAGTTCGAGACTCATTTTGAAAAGTTCTTTATGCCCACCTTGCGCGGTTCGGTTGAAGGTTCCAAAAAACGCTATGTAGGCACTAAGCGAGAGCAAGATGGGTCACTAAAACTCATATTCAAGGGAATGGAGCAGGTCCGCAGCGATTGGTCACCATTAGCCAGAAGAGTGCAGTACGAACTATATGAGCGATTGTTTAGCGGACAAGACATCGAAGCTTATCTTAAAGAGATCATTAACGGACTAAACCGGGGATTTCTTGACCGTGAACTGGTGTTTACTAAGCAGCTTAGGCGTAACCTAGAAGACTACACTGCGAAATCAGCTCCGCACCTTAAAGCCGCACGTAAATTATGTGATGCAACGGGGGATGGGCAATATGCAAAACGCGGCGCAAGAATCGAATATGTGATGACCTTAAATGGTGCCGAGCCAGTCAGTTATTGCACAAGTAAAATTGATTATGACTACTACCTAACTCGCCAATTAGAACCTATAGCTGAACCAGTACTTTCTATTTTGAAAACTAGTTTCAGTGAGGTTACTACAAATCAAATGTCGTTAATTTAGTTTGAAATGAATTAATGGGCTGCTGCCTAAATGTTAAGAGATGGTTCGGTCTCTCGCTGTTTCTGTGTTTACTAGTTAATTGAGTGCAAAATCTGCCTGATAGTGTGATGTTCGTCTTTGAGTGGTTGCTAATCTTTTGCTAATCTCGCATTTAATCAGGATAGAAAGAAAACAACGGAATGGAAGACGATTTGAATGAAGCAGACTGAACAACATTAAGGTTAGGCAAATTAAATGAAAAAAACTCTAGTAGCATCAGCTTTGGCAGCAGTTATGGTTGTGCCAACAGCATCAGCAATTGAAGTATATAAAGACGAAAAAAATGCAGTAGAAATTGGTGGTTGGATTGATGCTCGAGTAATTAATACTCAAGGTGCTACAAAAGTTGAAAACGGCGCATCTCGTATTAACTTTGGTTTTACCCGTGATATGGGCCAAGGCTGGAAAACATTTGCGAAAGTTGAGCTGGGTTTAAACCTAGTAGGTAATAGCTCAATGGACAGAAACACTGTAGAGCTAGAAGATGGTTCTGTTATTAATGGCTACAACTCTAACTCGAATGACTTTATTAGCACTCGCTTAGGCTATGTTGGCCTTGCTCATGATACATACGGTTCATTGACAATTGGTAAGCAATGGGGCGCTTGGTACGATGTGGTTTACAACACTAACTTAGTTAACACTTGGGACGGTAACACATCTGGTACTTACACTCTTAATAAAGCAGACGGTGCGATTAACGGTACTGGTCGTGGCGATAAGACTGTTCAATACCGTAACGCGTTTGGTGACTTTAGCTTCGCTGTACAAGCACAGCTAAAGCAAGACAGCTTCGAGCTATATGAAGGTGACGTTTTCCCTGGTTCAACTGGCGCTGCTGCAAGCACTAATGTAATTGGTACTGTTGAGTATGATTATACTTACGGTGCGTCTGCTACATATAACGCAACTGAGAACTTAATTCTAACAGCGGGTGTGAACGTTGGTGAATTCGATGCAACTTACAATACAGGTAAGTCTGTACAAGAAACTGATCTAATCTTCGGTGCTGGCGCAACTTGGGGTGAGTTTAACGCAAAAGGTTTTTACGGCGCGATTAACGTTAACAAGCAAGAATACCACGATACAGATAACCTAAACCGTTATATTCCTGAAGCGTGGGGCCTAGAATCTCTAGCATCTTACCACTTCGACAACGGTTTACGTCCGTTAATCGGCTATAACATCCTAGAAGCTAGCGATGAATATGGTGCTGCATACAGCGGTGATGTGTTTAAGCGTCAATTCCTACTAGTGGGTTTACACTATGTATGGGATAACAACACAATGCTTTACCTTGAAGGCCGTAAAGACTTCAGTGACTTTACAAGCACTAATAAGGCACAACAAGCCGCTATGGAGTTTTCTGAGGACGACGGTATTTCTATCGGTATCAGATACTACATGTAAGATATTTAGTTTTAACGAAAAGGCGCCTATAGGCTAACACCTTTTTGTTAGGCAAATGTTCTTATAGTAAGTTTAATATACCCTCAAGCATTTATGTTTGAGGGTATTTTTTTATGTTCTATTTTTGACCCTCTTAGGGTTGATTAGACAGTCTCTATCTGCGGTGTCGGAGCGACTTTGAGTAACGGGTATGCAAAAAGTGTTTACGCTGCATTTTACGTTAACAAGCAAGAGTTCCACGGTACTGACAAGATTGGTCATTTGAGGCCTGAAGCTTGGGGCGAGTTCGAAGCGGCTTATAACAGCGGAGTTAAGCGTCTGTTTGTTATTGTTGGTGTGCCGTATTCTTGGGGGCTCAAACACAGTACTTTATTTAGAAGGCTGTAAAGGCTTCAGTGATTTCAATGCTACAAACGAAAAGAGGGGCCAAGTCAGAAGGTGGCGATATCGTTATTGGGGTCCGTAACGTTATTATAATAAATAGTAATTGTTAATTTGTTTTACCAATTTACTAAATCGTTTATTGGAACTGAGTTCGTTTGAACTCGTTTTTTATTTTAAGAATGTAATTCAAATAAATTGTATTTAACTCAGGGTTTTACTTTCTTAAAGTGAATTGATACCTGTAATTATTACGTTACACTTCCGTACCTGTATACTAATCCTTTGCCTATATTGGATTTCAACTTCAAGTACCTATTAATTATAGCTCTTGGCTACTTCGTAAATTCAAAGCCGTTCAGGTTGCGATATTTTGGTCAGTTTCGGAGACATAAATGATAGTCGATTGTTGATGCTCTTTGTCTATAACTAACAGATGCTTATGCAGTATCTGAAATCTAGCGTTTCCACTACTTTCGCATTTCTTACTTTTTCTAAAAACTAACTAAGCTCTGGCCATAAATATGCTGCGATTTGTTTTGCTAGCTTTCTTAGGCATTTGGATCCCGTTCATTTGCGCAATATGTATCCACACATCTGAATGTAAGGATTTAAGTGTTGCAAAAATGTTGCGATTGTGTTTTTATTTGTTTGCGCGGTTTGAGTCTTGTTAACAATTAAATAAAGTATCGAGCGCTCGAATTGCTAAAAAAATAAAAGAGAGTCCAGGGAGATTTATAATGTATAAGAATAATGTATTAGCTAATTCAGTGCGTTTTGCACTCGTTAGTGGTGCAATGACAGCAGCATTCACCGCGCCAACAGTTATGGCTGTAGAAGAAGATGGTGTAGAACGTATTGAAGTAACAGGTTCGCGTATTAAGCGAACAGATATGGAAACAGCTAGCCCTATTACGGTTTTTTCAGCTGCTGATATCGCCGCAACCGGTGTTACAACAATGGAAGATTTTGTACAAAGTATTCCTGCTATGAATGGCGGTGCTGAAGGTTCTTCTGTCAATAATGGCAGTCGTGGTTTTGCAACTGCTTCTCTTCGCGGTTTAGGTTCAGGAAGAACCCTTGTTCTAATCAATGGCCGTCGCTTTGCTTCTGGTGATTTAAACTCGATTCCAACCGCCTACGTTGAACGAGTAGAAGTTTTGCGCGATGGTGCTTCTACTATTTATGGTTCAGATGCTATTGCAGGTGTTATTAATTTCATTACGAAAAAAGATTTTGAAGGTGTCCAATTCCAAGCTCAGTACGATACAACTTCTGAAGGCGATGGTGAAAAGACGTTGTTTTCTGTTACTACTGGTGCATCCACCGAAAAAAGTAATGTAGTTTTATCTCTTCAATATACTGAGCGTGAAAAAATTCTTCAGGGTGATCGTGGATTCTCTGAATGTCCGTTATTTGAGCGTGACGGACAGAAAGTTTGTGGCGGTTCAGGGACTATTCCTTATGGTCAGTTCTTCAATAATAATTATAGCGGCCATGTGAAGGACCCTACTACAGGAGAGGTTCGTCCTTTTGATCAAGCTATTGATGGCTTTAACTATGCCACCACAAGTTACATGGTTACGCCACAAGAAGTGTTTAGCATCAATGGTGCTGGTCGTTTTGATATCACTGATACGGTAAGTACTTTTATCGAGGGTGGTTTCACCAATCGTAAATCTGATCAGTTAATGGCGCCTGAGGGAACCTTCTGGGGGCCAACTATGCCAGCTTCTAATCCATATAACCCAGTAGGCGAAGACATTTTCGTTGTACGTCGCCTTCGTGAAACCGCTGGTCGCGCATTTACTCAGGATTTTTCTGATTACAGAATGGTTGCAGGTTTCGAAGGTGTTGCATTTGATGACTTTGACTGGGATGTATCATACAACTTTGCTCGTTATGTTGATGCTCGACTGGATGAAGGCCGTGTAAACCCTACCCGTGTTGATACATTGCTCGATCCTGATCTGTGTAGTGCCGATGCTGATTGTCCTGAAGTCTGGAATATTACTGAAGCTGGTACATTAACCGAAGAAATGATCGCTTATGCATTTGTGCCAAACTCTCCTATAGTTCGCGGTGAGACCCGTCAATTACAAGCTAATATCTCTGGTGGTTTATTTGGGCTAGAGTTACCTGGTGGGGAAGTAATGTTTGGTGCTGGCTATGAAAAGCGTTGGGAGGAATACTCGAGTACTCCTGATGGTGCAGCTTCTATTGGTCAGATATATAGTGTAGCTGGTGAGGCAACGGAGGGAGAGTATTCTGTTGATGAACTTTACGCTGAAATGGACTTTCCTATCTTATCGGGTGTAGCGTTCGCTGAATCCCTTCGCTTTACAGCGGCTGTTCGTTATTCAGATTTTGACTTTCTAGATGATAGCTCAACAAATACAAAGTTTGGTCTTGAATGGTCTCCAGTCGAAGGCTTGCTACTTCGCTCTACTTTAGCTACAGGGTTCCGTGCACCAAGCGTATCAGAACTATTCGCACCTCAGTCAGAAACCAACCTTGCTTATAGTGACCCATGTGTAGGTTATGGAAGCGGTAGTCAGAATGCAATCGTCAAAGCTAACTGTGCTGCTGAAGGTTTACCGGGTGATTTTGAGTTATCTTCAAATCAGTCAGGTACGATTGTTGGTGGTAGCCCAGACTTAAAGCCTGAAGAGTCGGATAGCTTAACAGTTGGTATGGTTTACAGTCATGATAGTGGTTTTAGTATTGCACTAGATTATTATGACATTGAGATTGAAAACGGTATCGGTACAGCTGGTACAGATAATGTTATTTCAGCTTGTTGGGGAAGTGCGAATTTCTCAAGCCCGTTATGTGACTTTGTTGAGGGCCCTGGCCGAACAGGCGATGCTCCTCATCCGACATCACCTTATCGTACAGCGCTAGGACCTGTAGCAGGCGTAGTTCTTACCAATGCTAACTTAGCTACATTCCAGACAAGCGGATTCGATTTTGATGTTTCGTATAAAACAGAGATCGGCTCTGGAGATTTTAGTGCCGTACTTAATGGTACTTATCTAGATAAATATAATTACACTCCGTTTGCTGGCGCTGAACAAGTAGAGACTGCAGGTAAAGTTGCTGCAGACCAATGGGAGACAACCCTTGCTGTATTCTCACAGTGGCGCACTAACTTAACTCTTGATTATGTTATGGACGACTGGGCATTTACTTGGCAGACTCGTTATCAGTCAGAAGGTGAAGACTTATTTGCGAGCGAAGATAACTTAGATAATATTGCAGACGCTGTATTTTATCATGACGTTCAAGCTACTTATTTTGTTCTCGATAATACTTCGGTAACTATGGGTATAAAGAACTTATTTGATCAAGATGCTCCTTATATTACTAACAATCAAGATATGAACACAATTCCTGCATCTTACGATACTGCCGGTCAGTATTGGTATGCACGTGTAAATGTGACATTCTAAGCCTTAGTATGTAGATGAAAAGGCCAAGCATATGCTGGCCTTTTTTATTTTATTGACTTTCATTGGTAAATGTAATGGATAGAATTCGAGTTAATAAAAATTTAACTGGCGGTATAGAATTATACAGAAAAGGGTTGTACCAAGACTCGCTGACTTTATTATACTCTATTCACAATATAGCGCCCAAAGAGCCTAATGCTTTGTTCTTTATAGCTTTGAATCATCGTTATTTAAAAGACGTAACTGCGAGTATTTTTTATTTTGAAAAGCTAATAAGTTTGCATAAACTACCAGGTTACTTTTGTGCTTACGCTAATATGCTTATTTCTTTTGGATTAGAGCTCCGAGCTATACCTTTATTAAGACAATCAATTTCCATCGATCCTTTCCATTTTGATTCATACTATAACTTAGGTAGGGCGGAACAGAACCTTGAGCTGTATAGTGAAGCCTGTAATGCTTATGTAAAAGCAAGAAAACTAAATCCATTACATATCGGCTGTTGTATAGGTTATTCACAGAGCTTAAGTAAATGTAATCAAGTTGAACAAGCAATCGCTTGTTGTGAGTCTTTTTTAAAAGAAACCTCTACATCTTTTGAGGTCCTATATACATTAGCGGGTTTTTATGAGCATTTAGACCTTCTTGATAGCGCTTTAACAACCACTTGTATGTGTTTAAAGCTTGTGCCTGAAAGCAGAGAGTCTAGGTTACGTTATGCAATATTACTTCATAAGTTAGGCAGTGATGAAGAAGCTATCGCGGTATTTAAAGAGCTACTGGCTACTTTCCCTTATGATCTAAAAGTTCACCATGAGTTATTTAAGATACTTTGGTTAAAGGCTGAAGCTGAACCTTTTAAGTACTATTTAGAGTTTAGTCGACAGGACCCCTCAAACCCACTCGTCTTAGACTTAGTTAAAAAGTTAATTAAAAACGATGAACTTGAATTAGCATTGGAAAAAATAAAGATTTATATTTATGAAAAAAAGGCCACATCTGAAGCATTAATTATTAAAGCGCATTTGGAACGTGAACTTGGTTTTTTTCGACTATCTTTAGAAACTCTTGAGAGTCTTTCTGTAGAGTCTAAAGATACTGAATGTGCTTTATATGAAAAGGCTATTACTTATTTATGCCTACAGCAATTTCTAGAGGCAATATGTTTAGCTAGAAGAATGATAAGCCTTTACCCAAAGAATCAGGCAGGAAAAGCTTTGTTATCAAGTTGTTTAAAAGTTGCGGGGCATGAAGTTGAGTATCGTCAATTAAATGATTACGATAATTTAGTAAAATACATACCTGTTTTTGAAGATGAAAAAGATCACTTTAATTCTCAATTAAAAAGCAGTTTAGAAAGGCTTCATAAAACAAATAATGCTCCATTGGATCAATCATTACGCTATGGGACTCAAACAGAAGGGCGGTTATTTAATAAAGGGGTTACTACTGTTGATGAGTTGGAAAAGAGAGTTGCCTTAGTTATTAGTGACTTTTTAGAGGGGCTTTCTCAACATCATTTCACTGAGTACTCTGGAAGTTTCAAAATTACTGATTCCTGGTCCGTTATTCTTAGGAGCAAAGGCTACCATAAAAATCACTATCATAGCGAGGGTATGTATAGTGCTTGTTATTATGTGGATGTCCCATTTGCAGTCGAAAAGGAAGGTCAGGGATGGCTAAAGCTAGGGCAGCCAGAGTTAAGTCGGTGGATCAAGTTAGATGCCGACTTTTACCTAAAGCCTTTAACTGGTTGGTTAGTTATTTTTCCTTCTTACCTTTGGCATGGAACAACTCCTCTCCTTGAAAGTTCTGAGCGAATCAGTGTAGCTTTTGATATTCAAGTTCTTTAAAAAATGAGCTTAGCAAAGCTCATTTTTTTAAAGCTTTTTACTGGAAATCTAGATTCTGTAGAATAATTATAGCGAGTGTTATTTGTAATCTTTCTATTTAAGTCAATTTGATGGGCAACTGTGTCTTAGCAAAATTTTCAGTAATTTGTAATTTAGTATCTGCTACAACCAGCTGATGTTAATTAACTGTTAACTTGGAGGTTGAGTGGGTTTCTATGCTATACCTTTGATTATCAAATGTTTTACTTTCACCTTTTCAAGCTTGACATCTATCTTTGTTAGTGAGTATCCCCAATAGTTATCCCAAAAAACCTATCTTGTTTGTTTTTCGTGCTGAAAGCTTGTTTTCTGATAGTTTTACCCATTTCAAAATGTTGACACAGGTCAACATTTTGTGAAATGATGCCAGCGGGTCTACATCCTCGAAGATGTAGAAAAGGGAAGATAATAATTAACAATCACAATAGAAAGACAGGCTTAGGCAATAGGGAACTAAAGCAAAATAAGCGCATGCACCCTGTTGTTGATAAGTTAAAGCTTTTTTAATCACTTCAAATTGGTTGGGAACTATGTCCAAGGTAAGCAATAAAACAAAAATCGCTACAGCGCTCATTGGCGCACTAGCCTTAGCAGGCAGCAACTTAGTGATTGCCGATCCTCTTTCAGACGTTCAGAACGCTGACAGTAAGATTCATACTGAAGCTGCATCGTCTCAAAAGAAAGTTGATAAGTATTTTGATCAGGCTCAGGACATGTTGTTCGAGTACGGGTCAGTTGCTGACGAACGTGAATCACTAAAATCTTACAACGATTACGTAGCAGGCTTGGTAGCAGATCAGCAAGCTACAATGAATTCTATTCAAGATGATATCAACGGCGTTGATTCATTACGTCAAGGCGTAGTGCCATTGATGTTTAAAATGGTTGATGCATTAGAGCAGTTTGTTGCTCTTGACCTTCCATTCAACACTGAAACACGTGTTGAGCGTGTAGAAAACCTAAAAACTCTTCTTAATAGCGCAGAAGTAACGCTTGCAGAGAAATATCGTCTAATTCTAGATGCATACTCAATTGAGCGTGAATACGGTTCAGTATTAGCAGTAAAAAGTGGTCAGCTAGAACTTGATGGTAAAGAAGTACTTGTAGACTTCTTTAACCTAGGCCGTGTCGCACTATATGCACAAAGCTTAGACGGTAAGTCTGCTTGGATGTATAACAATGAAACTAAAGGCTGGGATCCACTAGCTGATAGCTACCTTCGTGATCTAACTAAAGGTATTCGTATCGCTCGTAAACAAGGCGCACCGGATCTATTCTCGTTACCAATTCCTGCTGCGGAGGCTGCACAATAATGAAGAAGTTTATCACTACAGCAATCGTTGCTGCGAGCCTGTCATTATCGGCCGGTATTGCTAGTGCTGCAGATGCACCTAAAACAATTGATCAACTACTAAACCAAGTTAAAGTTGATCGAGCAAACGCATCTAAGTCTAACGCAAAGCGTGAGCAAGAGTTTAAAAATGAGCGTGGCGATAAAGCTGCACTACTAAAGCGTGAAAAGAATGCTTTAGCTGCAGAGCGTCAACGCGGTAAAGATCTTAACCAAGCGTTTTTGGATAACGAGCGTAAAATCGGTCAGTTAGAAGAAGACTTAAAAACAGCTCAAGGTGACTTGGGTGAAATGTTTGGTGTTGTTAAAGGTGATGCGGGTGATTTCGCTGGTAAGATAGCGGGTTCTAACGTTTCTGCTCAGTACCCTGGTCGTGACGTGTTTATAGCGGATCTAGGTGCGCGTAAGCAACTTCCAAAAATTGACGAACTAGAGCGTTTTTGGGAAGAGCAGCTGTTTGAAATGGCTGAGTCTGGAAAAGTTGTTAAGTTCGAAGGTGCTGTAACTGGTATTGACGGTAGCGTTAATAACACAACTGTAACTCGTATCGGTGCTTTTAACTTAATCGCTGATGGCAAGTATGTTGTTTACAACCCAGATCTTGGTCTAATTCAGGAGCTTTCACAGCAACCTGATGGCTACCAAGTAAAGTCTGCAGCAGCATTTGCACAAGCGACATCTGGTACAGCGTCTGTTTATGTTGACCCTGCTCGCGGTGTTCTACTAAACATCTTTACGCAAAAAGCAACAATTGAAGAGCGTATCGAAGCGGGTGGTACTATTGGTTACATCATTATGGCTCTACTAGCACTAGGTGCGCTTATCTCTATTGAGCGTCTAATCACTCTAGGCGTTGTAGGTGCTAAAGTTAAGGCACAGCGTAAGAACCTTGATAACCCAGGTAATAACGCATTAGGTCGTGTACTTAAAGCTTACCAAGACAACAAAGATGTTGATGTTGAAACCCTAGAGCTGAAACTTGATGAAGCAATTCTGAAAGAAACACCAGCACTAGAGTCTCGTATCTCAATCATCAAAGTACTAGCAGCTATCGCACCTATGATGGGTCTACTAGGTACTGTAACCGGTATGATTGCAACCTTCCAAAGCATTCAGTTGTTCGGTACAGGTGATCCTAAGCTAATGGCTGGTGGTATCTCTATGGCACTTATGACTACGGTTCAAGGTCTAGTTGCTGCTCTACCATTAATGCTTATGCACGCTGTTGTTATCGCTCGTAGTAAGTCAATCGTACAGGTACTTGAAGAGCAAAGTGCTGGTATCGTAGCTGCGCACGCTGAGAAGAGGAAAGCCTAATGTTATTCCTGATGGATATCTGGGATTCCGTCAGGGGCTTCATGGCCGCCGGGGGAGACATCCTCTGGTTAGTGGCTGGTGTATTGTTTGTTATGTGGGTATTGATGCTTGAACGCTACTGGTATCTAAATTGGGTATCACCAAAGCAGCACAAAGCAATCATTAGCGCATGGGAAGCACGAGAGGATTCAACCTCTTGGTATGCACACCGCATCCGTGAAGCTTGGGTATCCCAAGCGAAGCAAGATTTAACAGCACGTATGCTGATTATCAAAACCTTAGTGGCAATCTGTCCAATGATTGGTCTACTAGGTACCGTTACCGGTATGATTTCAGTATTCGATGTGATGGCAGTTCATGGGACGAGTAATGCTCGTATGATGGCAGCTGGTATTTCAATGGCAACCATGCCGACAATGGCGGGAATGGTAGCAGCATTATCAGGCGTATTTTTTAGTACACGTCTAGATGCAAAAATGAAAATCAGTTTAGCAAAGCTAAAAGACAGCATGCCGCACCACTAGAGAGAGATTGAACATGGCACGTAGAAAGCATTCAAGCGTAGAAGAAGAAGCTGAGATTGATATGACCCCGATGCTCGACATCGTGTTCATCATGCTTATCTTCTTTATTGTAACAACATCGTTTGTAAAGCCATCAGGTCTTGACTATAACAAGCCTGAAGCGTCACAAGCGACTAAGAAGCCTTCAGCTAACATCTTTATTGGTGTGAGCAACACCGGCATCATCATGATGGAAAACCGTCAAGTTGATATCGAGCGTGTAACTGCAAACGTTGAGCGTATGCTTGCAGAAGCACCTGAGGCTGCAGTATTGATTCAAGCAGACCAAGAAGCTAAACATGGCTTAGTGGTTAAGGTACTTGATAACGTTAAAGCTGCGGGTATCGATAAGATATCTGTATCGGCGGGGAATGAATAATATGCTGAGAGGAATAGTATCACTGATAATTGGTGCTGCTGTGACTTTTGCCTTATTTGTTTTCATGGCATTCTTGGTAGGTGGCGGTCCAACCCGCCACGAAACCTCGACAGAAACTCCTGTCATTGAAATAACCATGAATCGAGATGACGCATCAGCGCAGAAAAAGCCAAGGGTTAAGCCTAAACCGCCTACACCCCCAGAGCAGCCGCCAAAGCCGGATACTACGCCACCAGATAGTTCATCTGACATTGATACCAATATGTCATTTAGCATGGGTGGAGTTGATGCCGGTGGTGCAAATACTGGATTTAAACTAGGCAACATGATGACGCGAGATGGTGATGCTACACCTATCGTACGAATCGAGCCTCAGTATCCAATTGCTGCAGCACGTGATGGTAAAGAAGGTTGGGTACAACTAAGCTTTACGATTAACGAACTTGGTGGTGTTGAAGACGTTAAGGTAATCAAAGCAGAACCTAAGCGTTTATTTAACAAAGAAGCTCGCCGAGCGCTTAAAAAGTGGAAGTACAAGCCAAAAATTGTTGATGGCAAAGCCCTTAAACAACCTGGCATGACAGTTCAACTTGATTTCACACTAGATAAAGGAGGCAGATAATAATGACTAAAGTTAATTCTATAGCTGCTGCTTTGTTACTTTGTTTAGGTGGAAGTGTCGCCATTGCTCCTGCAGCTTATGCTGCAGAGAAGTGTCCGATTGAAAAGCGTAAATCAAAAGCTGTCGGCCAAAGCGCCTCTAAAAAAGTACAGAAGTCTTTTGAAGCATATACAGAAGGCAACCTAGATGAAGCGATTTCAATTCTTCTAGAAGCTAATGCTAAAAACGACTTCGATAAAGCGTATATCGCCCGTATGTTAGGTAACTTCTATGCGGAAAAAGGACAAATGGGTACGGCTACTAAGTACCTTAAGTCTGCGGTAGATGCTGATATCTTAGGCGGCGTTGACCACGCACAAACTCTAAGACTCTACGCCGATCTTCTTATTGGAGATAAAAAGTTTAAAGAGTCCATCCCAATGTATTACAAGTGGATGGAGTTTACCTGTAAAGAAGATCCGCAAGTATACCGTCGTATCGGTATTGCGTATTCTGAGCAAAAGCAGTGGGATAAGGTTCTAGAAGCGGCAGATAAAGGTTTATCTTTATCTAAAGAAGCCGATAAAGGCTTGTACCAAATGAAGCTTACGGCTTACTTCAATCAAAAGAAGTATAAAGAAGCCGTTAAAGTACTGGAAATAATGGTGCCATTATTCCCAGATGATAAGCGTCTTTGGGTGCAGCTTGCTCAGTTTTATCTGATGACAGAAGACTTCACTAAGTCACTTGCTACATATGACTTGGCTTATAAGAATGGATTTTTGGAAACAGCGGGTAATATTACACGCTTGTCCCAACTGCTTGCACAAAATGGTTCACCATATAATGCATCGCAGATCTTTTCTAAGCACATGAAGTCTGGATTAATCAAAGAAGACGAAAAGAGCTTAACTACACTTGCTGGTTTTTATCATAATGCTAAGGAGCTGCAAGATGCTGCTAACACTTATGGTAAAGCGGCTGCAATCAATAACTCAGGCAAACTATACCTAAGACAAGGTCGTATTTTATCGCTAGATGGTCAGCATAAAGCTGCTGTTACAGCGTTAAGAAAAGCGTTGGATGCTGGTGTTAAGAGTCCTGGTGAAGTGCAGTTTGAACTTGCACTTTCTTATCTAAACCAAAAGCAATACAAGTCAGCATACAAGTATGCCAAGCTTGCTGCTAATGATAAGAAAACAGCACGTTCAGCAAAGAGCTATATCTCTTACATTAAAGAAAAAGCACGCGTTCATAACGTAGCACTTTAATTTGAGTGACAGTTTAAAAGCCCCTTTTTAGGGGCTTTTTTATTTTAAGGATGTTTCCTTGAAATAGGGTTATCGCTACATGTGAATGATTTGCTGGCTAGCGGTTTGTGAGTTTTGCTGTGCTAGATTGTGTTTTTCAACAGTTTCAAACAGTTTGTCTAGGTAAAGCTCTTTGTTAGGCACACATACGCAGCCACTTAGCCGATAATCAATTTTGTTATGTCTTTGCGAAACAAGATTTTGGTTAAATTGGCCAATTTTATTTTCTAAGCGTCTAATAACCACTTTGGTGCCATGGTCGTTCACATCAAAGATGCCTAAAGCAAACGAGCGATTATTGAGCCTTGCAAGTAGGTCTGTAGTGCGCAGTAATGAAAGCTGAACTTGCTTCATGAATAATTCTAACAATTTGGGTTGAGAAATAGTTTCATGAATGTGAGGGCATAGATACAATAACGCTAGACCTTGACGATCGCGGATATGGCGGTGCCATTCTCGATTAAACACCTCCATAAAATAGGTTTGGTTATAAACACCTGTTTCAGGATCCCTAAAACCTGAGTTGCTGAATGAATAAATCATTTTAGGTTCCTCCTAGGGCTTGGCTTTAATTATAGAACAATAAATAAAAGGAATAACAAAATGAGGAAGGCGATACTTGCGCTGACGATTAGCGCTACGTTAGGACTAACAGCGTGTGGTGAGAGTGAGAATACTCAGTCTCAAAATACAGCGCCAGCAAAGGCACAAACTCCGCAAGCAGGTCAAACTCAATCTGTAGAGCAAGCTTATCTTGCTTTGGTTGATCGTTTTTTTAAAGACAAATTAAAGCTCGAACCTATCTATGCGACCTATGTGGGCGTAAATGACTATAACGACCAATTCGGCGATGGTTTATCGCATGCTTACTTAACTGAGCGTCATAATTTGAATACTCAGTATTTAAAAGACGTTAAGAAAATAGACAGAGAACAATTGCCCGACGCGTTGAAACTCAGTTACGACATGTTCACCTATAATCGTAATGTGGCATTAGCAGATGAAACGTTCCCTAACCATTTTATGCCAATGAACCAATTCTACAGTACCGTAATTAGTATGGTGCAGCTTGGTAGTGGTGAAAGTGCCCAGCCTTTTAAAACCGTAGAAGACTATCGTAACTGGCAAAAGCGCCTGCAAGGTTTTATCGAGTGGGTAAAGCTAGCACAAGTGCGTATGGATGAAGGTATTGAGAGCAAAGTTGTGCTGCCACGAGTCCTAGTTGAACGTATCATTCCACAACTCTCTGCACAATTAGTTGATAACGTCAGCGATAGCTTATTTTATACACCTATCACTTTGATGCCAGAGTCATTTTCAGAAGCTGATAAGCAAGCACTTACTCAAGAGTATACTCAGTTAATAGGTGAGCAATTACTGCCTGAGTTGACTGGGCTTCGTGATTATTTTCAAAACACCTACCTTAAGTCATCTCGCGCAACAGATGGTTGGTGGGGCTTACCAAATGGTAAAGTTTGGTATCAGCATTTAGCCAATACCCATACTACGACAACGATGCCTGTAGATGAGATCCATAAAGTAGGTCTAGATGAAGTGGCACGTATTTTATCAGAGATGGATAAAGTACGTGTTCAAGTGGGTTTTGAAGGTGACTTAACCGCATTTTTCGCGTCACTGTCATCTGAACCACAGTATTTCTTTACTGACCGCCAAGGGTTAGTTGATGGCTATATGGATCTTAAAGATAAGATTAATGTCGAGCTACCGAAATACTTTAATGTTATGCCAAAAGCGGACTACGTGGTTAAACCGGTAGAGAGCTTTAGAGAGCAGTCTGCCGCAGGTGCCTCTTATCAGTCTCCGGCAGTTGATGGTTCACGTCCAGGTGTGTTCTACATTAATACTTATAACCTTAAAGCGCAGCCAAAGTGGGGCATGACTACGTTATCCTTGCATGAAGCAGCGCCAGGGCACCACTTCCAGATTGCAATTAAACAAGAGCTAATTGGCGTACCAGAATTCCAACGCTTTGGTGGTTACACAGCCTTTGAAGAAGGTTGGGCACTGTATGCTGAATACTTAGGCATTGAAATGGGATTGTTTGAAGATCCATATCAGTACTTTGGTAAGTTGTCTGACGAAATGCTGCGCGCGATGCGTTTGGTGGTTGATACTGGTCTACATGCCAAAGGCTGGACCCGTGAGCAAGCTATCCAGTATATGCAAGACAACTCGCCTATGGCTGAGTCAGATATAGTTGCTGAAGTTGAACGTTATATGGCAATTCCAGGGCAAGCATTAAGTTATAAAGTGGGTCAATTACAGATTTTGGCGCTTCGCGCAAAAGCAGAGAAAGAGTTGGGTGATAAGTTTGATTTGAAAGCCTATCACGACCAAATTTTAACTTCAGGCTCATTACCGATGGAAGTGATGGAGTTAAAAGTGAACGATTGGATTGCTAAGCAAAAGTAAGTTAATCAATCTGTCATAACCCTGCTGGGATGTACCATAAAATTTGGTATATACTGGCAGGGTTTTATTTTGCCTAAATAGGCAATAACAATTAATTTATGGGAGAAATACCATGGTACAAGCAACAGCAAGACACCTATTAGTAGACTCAGAAGCACAGTGTTTAGAACTTAAGCAACAGATCCTTGATGGTGCTGACTTTGGTGACGTAGCCAAAGCTAATTCATCTTGCCCATCTTCTGCACAAGGCGGCGATCTAGGTTCTTTTGGCCCAGGTATGATGGTTAAAGAGTTTGATGAAGTTGTTTTCAGTGCGCCGCTTAACGAAGTTCAAGGCCCAGTTAAAACACAATTTGGTTACCACCTTCTAGAAGTGACTAGCAGAGGCTAATTTGTAGTCATTTGTTTGAAAGAAGGACTAAACATGCTCGAACTGTATACCGATAGACTTAGGTTAAGAAGCGTTGTTGCCTGTGACTGGGACAACTTCTTATATACTCATTCAGATGAGCTGCTCAATGAGTTCGTTCGAAAGCCTGAAGCCGAATCAGCGATACGACAAAAGTTCGAGCGTGTATTAAAAAGCCAAGAGTTTACTGAAGGCGAGTGGTTACTCACTATTATAGAAGATGCCCACACCCAGGACTTTATTGGCTTTATTGGTTTACAAAATAGCGATACCGAAATGCAGCAGATGCAAGTTGGCTATATGATCCATCCTAAGGCTCAAGGACAAGGATTTGCCAGTGAAAGCTTACGGGCTATTATCGATTGGGCTTGTTTAGCTTATAAGCCACATAAGTTTATTGCTTACTGTATTGCACAAAATATGGCATCTACAAAAGTGCTAGAAAAGTGCGGTTTTGTGCGGGAAGGTTTACTGCGAGAGAACTGCAAAATTGGCGAGCAATGGTTTGACGATTACCTTTACGGACTGCTCGCTGCACAAAGGTGTTAGAAAGCATGCACTCGCATGATTAATTGAGTGCTATAATGCCGTCAGATTTAGTTATTTAAGGCGAAATACAGTGAGTGCAGATACTCCAACGCTGAAATTAAAGTCAGGCGAAGAACATATTGAGTTATACAAAGTATTGAAAGTCCAAGGAATGATGAGTGCTGGTGGCGAAGCCAAGCACGTTATTTCTGAAGGCCAAGTAACCGTTAATGGTGAAGTCGAAACTCGCAAGCGCAAGAAAGTGGTTGCAGGTGAAGTGGTTAGTTTTAACGGCGAAAGCGTTAAGATTATTGCTGAATAAGTGATTTAGAGAGGATTAACATGCAATTTCCAGATGATGATAATGGCAAAATGCTTGAAGCAATGGCTGATGCAGGTATTGATCTGTCTAAAGCACTTGATGTCGACTTTTTCTTAGTTTTCGAAGATCAGCGTGATGCAGAATCAGCACTCGAAGAGCTAGGAAAATCAGATCTTGAAGGCGAAATTGAACTGCTTCTTAACGACGAATCAGGCAAGTGGGAGCTGATTGTTTGTCTAAACATGGTTCCAGCCTACGACACAATCGTTGAGCAAGAGATTAGTTTGCATGAATTTGCGCAAGAGTTTGGTGGCGTTACTGACGGATGGGGCGTAATGCAACACCAAGAAGGTGATGATGATTTTGCTGACGACGCACACGAGTGTAGCGATGATTGTAAGCACTAAGTCAACCGTTTAACCAATTTTGTAATAAGCCACTTATATTAGTGGCTTTTTTGTGCCCAAAAGTTAAGAATACGGAGAGTCCAATATAAGTACTAATTGCCACCGAAGGAGAAAAGAATGGCAAGAATGATTAGTTTTGGGACGCCGGTTAACGATGCTGAACGTTGGGCATTTTCCTTGTTAGCCGATGAATTACCAGAAGATTATATCCTACTAACCAACGTTGAAATCCCGACAAAATCTGGCCAAGCCATGGAGGTCGATGCATTAGTTATAGGCGAGTGGGGCGTATATGTTGTCGATGTTAAAGGTTACATTGGCAGATTAGATGCAGGCTTACACGCTTGGTCCTTGGATGGAAGGGAAGTTGATAACAGCTTAGCAAAAGCCAACTATGTTGCCCGAGTGCTTGCTGGTAACGTCAAACACAAAATTCCGGTGGGCGTATATGCACCTTGGTGCCAAGGCATGGTGTTTGTTACTGGTCGTAAAGGCGAAGAGATCGAACTTGAAAAGCAGCAAGGCTCACTCAGTATTTATACGCCTAAACAAATTGTTGAAGCGCTCACAACCGAGTGGGGGCTGACCGCGCCAAAGAAACACCAAGTTACCGATACGCAAAAAGAATTAGTTTTAGAGACTATTGGTCAAGTAGCTATTGTTGAAAAGCGCAATAATCAAATTCAAGACTTTACCAAGCTTAGGTGCTTATTTATTCAAAGTGGCCTTGAAGTTTGGCAAGCCGAGTACAATCCAGGCGAATGGACTGCGCCTTGGCTGCTAAAGGTGCTTATTCCTACGCAATTTGTTGATAGCGAGCAGTCCGAATTTCATGAAGCACAATTAAGAAGCGAATTTCAACGTTTACAATCTTTATCTGGTTGTTGTGGTGTCCCTTATTGCGCGCCGCTAATTCAAGATGGTGAGCAGTTAGTCCTGCCTATTCGTATGCCGCGAGGTGTGCCGCTAAATGTGCTTGATTCCAAGCAAATGACCACCTATCAGCTTCTTGAAGTATTACGCCGAAGTGTTACTGGCTTGCAGCAAATTCATCGCCGAGGCTTTACTGTGGGTGGCTGGACAAGCAATTGTATCTTTGTGTCAGATATGGGCGATGTCGAGTTTATCGACATTAAAGATAATGTCAGCAGTAGCGAAGATATTAGGGCTTATGCTGAAGGCTTTTTGGCTATTGCAGATCAGACTAATCAGCCGCGGGTTTATCAGTGGTACCGAGAAGCGCTAGCGGGCACTACAACAGACTTAGATGCGCTGCGTAGCGATTTGTCGGCATTGATTGATCACGGGGTATGTGACGCGGTGCCTGAAAAGATTGATATCACTGCAGGCGCAATTATCGATCATCACTTTAAACTTGAGCAGTTTATCGCCGCTAAAGAAACCAGTCAGTTCTGGCGCGCAAAACATCTGCAGGGACAATATCAGTGCGGTGTGTCTATTTATTGTAAAGTAGAAGCTAACTGGCCAATGCTAAGCAGTATTTACCGAACTTTGGCGAAGGTTTACCATCCTCATATTGAAAAAGTCTTGGCTTTTGGTCAGCTACCTCAAAGCGATAACCTGTTTATTGCACGGGCGTGGGAATATGGTGAGTCAATTGATCAAGTGAAAGAGATTCGCCTAGGCCAACCATTAATGTGGTTCACCCAATTATTAACGGGTTTGCAGTACATGCACCAAATGGATATTTACCACGGCGCAATTTGTCCAAAAAATATCATCTGTAATCCCAATAAAGCCATCTTGGTCAACTTTGGGATCGGTCTAGATATTGCTGCGAGTCATTATGCTTGCCAGTACGCCGACCCGACACTTTGGGAAGTTGAAGGAGAAGCAGAGCGTGATTTATATGGCTTAGTGGCGAGCTTTATCGATGCCATGGCACCAGAGAACCTTAAAGGCGATCTGTGCCAAGCGGGGATTATTAACGCACTAGAAGCGTTTGATAGGGAGTGGTTCGGCGAGAAGCTTTATGATGTGTGCCATAAAGTGCTTAACTTTGATTTAAGTGTACATGCAGGTATGAATTACCTAGAGATGTTCGATTTAGCCGAAACAGACGTGATCTCTTAGCCTTAATAAGGCAACTGTTTTATGCCTAATGCCTATAGGGGCTGAATAGTTCGAGTAGCCAGTCGATAAAGGATTGCACCTTTAGCGGCAAGTTGCTCGATTTTGGCGTCAATAAGTAATAGCGGTACGGACTGGTGAAATCTGCCGTAAATGGGATCACCAGTTTGCCGTTTTTAAGCTCCTGTTCAATAAAGAAACGTGGGATTAATGCGACTCCCATACCACTAACAGCAGCTTGGCTCAGCATGTAAAAGTGCTCAACCCCAAATTTCTTCTCAGTTGTTAATTTAACATCGACGTTGTCGGCCCACAGTTGCCACAAACTAGGCCTTGTCGTGTGTTGTAATAAGGTCATTTTATTGATGTCATTAAGGCACTTGAGTCTTGGTGCGAGTTCTGGCGAGCAAACTAAACAAAGATCTTCATCCATCAAGGTAAGTACGTTAGCCGCTTTGGGGACTGAGGTGCTGCTGCGTATAGCGATATCATAATTAACCTTGTTAAAGTCCACCTCAAAATCGCCGATGGATAAGTCAACATACAAGTGAGGATAACGCGACTTAAACTCTTCCATGCGCGGAATGAGCCAACTAATCGTTAAGCTAGGTAATACATTAATAGCCAAGGTTTGCGTTCTAAGAGGCTGGGTGATTAAGTCGCTGGTGGCATTATTGATAGTTTGTAGTGCAGCCTGGGCATGAACAAAGTAGCGCTCGCCCTCATCAGTCAGTTTTAGACTGCGATGTTGCCTGATAAACAAGGCGATACCGACATAATCTTCTAGTTGTTTAACCTGTTTACTGATAGCACCATGGGTCACAAATAGCTCTTTCCCTGCAAGCGTAAAACTCATTAAACGGGCGGCAGCTTCAAATGCTCTAAGTGCATTTAGTGGCGGTAAGTGAGGGTACATTCGTTAAACCTTAATTTTTTAGTGTGAGACAAACTCACTTATGGTGAACGATAACTCGTTTGAGTTTTTACTGCAAACCGCGTTTAATAGCGCCATTACAAGCAACTAATAAAAAATCATGACTTTAGACCTTACTTTCGAGATTATCGCACTGCTATTTTTTGTCGCCATGCTGGCAGGCTTTATTGATGCCATTGCCGGCGGAGGTGGTTTGTTAACCATACCGGCGTTGATGTGGGCCGGATTGCCGCCAACGGTAGCGTTAGCAACTAATAAGCTTCAGGCCTGTGGCGGCAGTTTTTTTGCGAGTTTTTATTTTGTTCGTAAAGGCATGGTCAAACTTAGTGATATGAAACTCAGTATCGCATGTGCTTTTGTGGGCGCTGCATTAGGCACAATTGCCGTACAGATGATAGACACAGCGTTTTTGGAGGTTTTTCTGCCTTTTTTGATGCTCGCTATTGGTGGCTATTTTCTGTTTTCTAAAAAAATTAGTGAAGAAGATCAACAACAAGTGCTCACTCCTGCGGTATTTGCTTTTACTGCAGCGTTAGGTGTTGGTTTCTATGACGGCTTTTTTGGCCCAGGAACTGGCAGTTTCTTCGCGCTAGCTTTTGTCTCTTTAGCTGGCTATGGACTCGCTAAAGCTACTGCGCATGCAAAAATCTTAAATTTCTCCACCAATATTGCATCGCTTATTTTCTTTGCAATAGGCGGTAAAGTTCTTTGGATGCTAGGTGGAGTGATGTTGATTGGTCAAGCCATTGGCGCCACATTGGGCTCACGACTAGTTTTTACTAAAGGTACAAAGATTATTAAACCTTTAGTTGTGGTGATGTCGATTGCCATGAGCCTTAAATTGTTATCAAGCCAATACGACCTTTTGGCTTGGCTATAATTCAAAATACACTATTTAAGTTAGGGAAATAGCCCATGTTTAAGTTTGCCAGTAGAGTTTTATTAAAACCATTGACTGCACTGTTGATTTGTTTTGCCATGCAAACCTCAACGGCATTGGCTACACCTGTTGAACGTGCTGACTGGCAAGCAGTGTTCGCAAAGTATGACGCCGTCGGCACTATTGTTGTGTTTGATCAGCGCGGCAATGAAGTAAAAGAGTGGGTGTATAATACCGATAGGGCTAAGCAACGTTTCTCGCCTGCATCTACCTACAAAGTTCCCCATAGTTTGTTTGCATTGGATGCAAATATAGTGACTGATGAGTTACAGGTTTTTAAGTGGGATGGCATTGAGCGTAGTTTTGCACCGCATAATCAAGACCAAACACTGCGCTCTGCTATGCAATATTCGGCACTGTGGGTATTTGATATTTTTGCTAAGCAGTTAGGTGAAGCTAAGGCGCAGCAGTATTTAACTAAAATTAACTACGGCAATGCCGATCCGAGCATAGCAAGTAACGGCAGTTATTGGGTTGATGGTAAGTTAGCTATTTCGGCCACAGAGCAGATTAAGTTTCTGCAAGCCTTATATCAAAACCAACTTCCTTTTAAGCAAGCAGATCAATTACTGGTCAAAGACTTGATGATAAATGAAACTGGTAAAGATTGGATTTTGCATGCCAAAACAGGTTGGCAAGGCCGCTATGGCTGGTGGGTGGGCTGGGTCGAATGGCCAACGGGACCAGTTTTCTTTGCTTTAAATATCGATACACCAAATCGCTTACAAGATCTTGATAAACGCCAAGCGATTACTCTAGATATTTTAACAAGCATCGATGCATCACCCATGAGCAGCTAATTGATTCAAAGCCTGTGTAGCCTAAGCTTTTATTTTAATTTTACCAATGACTTTACTAAAATAAACGATGTGCTTCGCTGTTTATTAACGGTGATAAATTTTTTGTGAGTCTTTGAGCATTACTCGTGTATTATTCCGCTCCGTCGTCACGTTAGATATTGACGAGACATACACATAGGTACATGAGCTGTTAAACTTTAGCGCCTGCAGGCAGAATTGATGACACAAAAAACTTATAAACTGGGACGTTTAAGTACGGTTCTATTCATTACCTTCATATCGGTATGCACTTCTTTATTAATAACCTCTATCGTCTTTTATTTTTGCCAGGATATGGCTATCAGTAAAATAGGTATGTTTGCCGCTATTGTTACCCCATTAGTGGTTGCTCCCTTTCCGTCATGGTATCTAATGGGGTTGTTGATGAAGGTCAGCGCGCTTGAAAAAGAGATGAGGTTACTTGCTTCACTTGATTCGCTCACAGGATTATTGAACCGGCGCGCATTTTTTAATGATGCAGAAGTGTTGCTGCATTATGCAGTGCGAGAACAAATAAGTGTTTCTGTGGTTGGGTTAGATTTAGATAAATTTAAAACTATCAATGACACATATGGGCATTCAGCTGGGGATTTGGCGTTAAAGCACTTCACCGCAGCATTGAAAGGAAGTTGCCGACAGTCTGATCTTATTGGCAGGTTAGGCGGCGAAGAGTTTGCGTTATTTTTACCCAACACCTCGGTAGAAGAGGCGTATACGTTAACTCAACGTTTGCATAAAACTCTTAGCCAATCATCAATTAAAGTCCAAGATACTGCGATACAATATACAGTAAGTATCGGTCTGTTGTCTTTGGTGCCAACTCGTGCTGACACTATTGAAACCTTGTTGCAACATGTAGATAGCTCACTTTACCAAGCAAAAAATAGTGGCAGAAACCGCACCGTAGTGTATGGCAGTTAGTTGTTTTTAAGTCGTGGAGTACTACAGTTTTACTGCTGTCAAACGGGGCATGTTAGAAAAGATAAGCGCAGCAGAAAATAAGCCTAACTGTTTATTGTCAGGCTTACTCTCAAATAGGCTGAGTTATGCAGAGAGATTATCGAGCTGCACATCATCCCCTATGCTATGTAATGCTTCGGTTAACTTTTCCTCATCACTTGCACCTTTCATCCCCACATTAAAATCAGCTCTAAACAAGGCGATACCGGTATGACTGGCGGTTTCATAGCGGGTGCTCATATGCTCAATGTTAATACCTAGTGCACTAATTTTATTTGAAATATCATGCACAAGCCCCGGTCTGTCGTTAGCCACTAATGAATAACTGACATGTTTGTTTTTGGGTTGTGGCTTACTGGTTTTTGAATAAGTGAGTGCCACGCCTTCGAGTAATTCTAGATTTTCAATCAGGGCATCCCACTGGGCTGAAGGCACCTCTAAAAGCAAAATTGCGGCAAACACGCCGTCAATATGACGTAGCTCTGAGTCTAACCAATGGCCTCCGTGGCGGCTAACAGAGTGAGCAATTTGCTCAACCAAACCTTCTCTATCATTTGCTTGCAGGGTAACTAGATATCTTAACATTTGATATTACTCCATTTTTAATCACATCAATCCGTATAATCTTTCCAAATCTTAATTAGATAGCTCACAATTGCTGACCTGTTTACTTAGCTGTTTTACGGCGAGTAGCATGATTTTTAGTTCATCGCTGTAACACTAGTGTCATTTTTGCGTCATATAATGCACCACATTAAAATATGCGCATGTAGATTTTGGTTTTAAACACGACCTAACCTTAGTGTTAGCATAGTCGTTAATACAATCCCAGTTAAAGTTTGACTGGCTTTAGAATAATCGAGGTTCTTAATGGAAACTCAGGTATCTCAACCTGGACCTGCTGGAAAAAACCTATTGATAAACAATGGTTCTTCTCGCAGAGCAATCAAGGATAAAGCAGCCCAAATTGGCGTCACCGTTGGTGGGACCATGGTCTTTGTGGCGCTGCTATTGATCTTCTTTTATCTACTTTATGTGGTAAAGCCAATCTTCGATAGTGCTGAAGTCGCCCCGGTCGTGAGTGCTGAGTTTCACGATAGCCAACCGGCGTTAATGGTAGGCAGTGATGAGCAAAATGAAATCATGTATCGCGTGTCTAAGCTCGGTAAAGTCGATTTTTATGATACACATACATCACAGCTGCTAAGAAGCGAGCAAATTAATACTCCGGCAGGCACACATGTTGTGAGTAGCTCTGCTGCTATGCCGAGTGAACAGCGCTTTGCGCTTGGTCTCAATAACGGTCAGGTGATCATTGCAGGGGTGGAGTTTGGTGTCACTTACCCTAATGACAAACGCCTTATTACGCCACGTATTCGCTTTGCCAATGGTAATCAAGCGCTCACGGTTGATCCGTTAGGCAGGGCTTTAAACAAGCTTACGTTTGATTACAGCAGTGACAAAATGAGTTTTGTTTACCAAACAGATGACAAAGTTTGGCACCTTTCTCGCCAAGAAGGCGAAGAAAACATGATGACTGAAGAAGTGGAATGGCTGGCTTACAACAGCATCATTCCCGATTCACCAGTTAATGTGCAACAACAGCTAATGACCCCAGATCAACGTCAGCTGATCCTAAGTTCAGATAACAAGCTATTTATATACGATATTCGCGATGCAGAGGCGGTTGAACTAAGCCAGGTGCTATCACTTGCGCGTGCTAACGCCAAAGTGACCAATGTAACTTTACTTGCAGGTGCTAGCTCACTACTTGTTAGTTATGACTCTGGATTAGTACAACAATACTTTCAAGTTAATGGTGAGCAAGGGCGTCAGTATCAAGAGATCCGTAGCTTTGAAGTTGAAGGTGATATTGCCAGTGTAGCCTCAGAGTTTTACCGTAAAAGCTTTGTCACGATTACAGAGACGGGCGAGTTGAGCTTGTTATACACCACCAGTGAAAGAGAGCTGTTTTCAGAAAACTTTAAGCTCAGTAAGCCGGGTACAGTAGGCTTTAGCCCACGTTCAAATGCCTTAGTTGTTGAAGCTGATGGTAAGCTTAACCTGTATAGCGTATCCAATACCCACCCTGAGGTTTCTTGGAGCGCAATGTGGGAAAAAGTTTGGTACGAAGGCTACCCAGAGCCTATGTACGTATGGCAATCCACGTCAGGTTCAGATGACTTTGAAGCTAAGCTAAGCTTAATGCCGTTGGCGTTCGGTACTATGAAAGCCGCGCTTTATGCCATGCTGTTTGCTACACCGCTTGCAATTGCCGGCGCCGTTTATACGGCTTATTTTATGTCGCCGAAAGTGCGCGCAATCGTTAAACCGACCATTGAAATCATGGAAGCGCTACCAACGGTTATTTTAGGTTTCTTAGCGGGTCTTTGGTTAGCGCCGCTGATTGAAGACAACTTGCCCGGCATATTAACTTTGTTAGTGTTACTGCCGATATCGATTTTAAGTACTGCGTTTGCTTGGCATAAACTGCCGGCGACATGGAAGCAACGCTTACCAGAAACCTATCAAGAGCTGATGTTACTGCCGGTGATTATTTTTATCGGTTGGTTCTCATTTGCCATTAGCCCAACATTAGAGCTAGCCCTGTTTGATGGTGATACGCGTATGTTTATCACTAACGAGCTCGGTATTACGTTCGACCAACGTAATGCGCTAGTGGTCGGTATTGCGATGGGCTTTGCGGTTATCCCTACCATTTTCTCTATCGCAGAAGATGCGGTGTTCTCAGTTCCTCGTCATTTATCAAATGGTAGTTTGGCATTAGGTGCCACCACTTGGCAGACGCTCACCCGCGTAGTGTTGCTTACTGCGAGCCCAGGTATTTTCTCGGCGGTGATGATGGGCTTAGGGCGCGCTGTTGGCGAAACCATGATTGTACTGATGGCTACGGGTAACACGGCGATTATGGAGTGGAGTGTGTTTGAAGGTATGCGCACATTGGCAGCGAATATCGCAGTTGAAATGCCAGAGTCTGCCATTGGTAGCTCGCATTATCGTGTGTTATTCCTCGCAGCTTTCGTACTGTTTATCTTTACATTCTTCTTCAACACGATTGCGGAAGTCGTAAGGCAGCGTCTACGTGAACGTTATAGCTCACTGTAATGGGCATTGTTATGGATGATAAGAAAATGACATTAATAAAGACAATTTCGCCAGTGGCCGTAAGAGGTTTAGCTAATGGGTAAGTGGTTTAAATCGGGGTCTCCTTGGATTTGGATGACCAGTGGCGCAGTTAGCGTGTGTTTGATTGCAGTATTGGGGTTGTTGCTGCTTATCGCATGGCGTGGCCTGAGTTACTTTTGGCCTGCAGATATTTATCAATGGGAAATGAAAAATCAACAAGGTGAGCGTTATACCTTGATTGGTGAAGTTTACGATAAAGAGGAAGTACCAACAGAGCGCCTTATTGCTGCCGGGCATAAGTTTGCTACCGAAGTGGGCGAAAACGTTACTCGTTACTTGGTTAAAACCGGTAACCGCGAGTTTGTTGGCTTAGATTTTCGCTGGATTTTAGCAACAGATATTATTTCACGCTCAAAGCCAAATGATATCGCAGTGATTGAACGCAGTAAAAATGGTGATTTTTATGGCTACCCAGTCGCGATAATTGAAGACGGTCAGCGATTAACCTCACAAAATATTGAGGCTGACTTTGAATCGCATATTGACCGCGCGGTTGAGCTTAATGATCAAGCATTGGATCTGCAAAAAGGTGTGATCGGCTCTATTAATTATGAGCTTGAAAACTTACGTTTAAAGTCGCGTCGATATGAACTTGATAACGCGTTAACTGACACGCGTAAAGCAGAAATAGAAGCGGCGCGAGTTAAGCTTAATGCTGAGTACCTGCTGGTTGAAAAAGAGTTTTTTGCGCTAAAAACGGCAGCGGGCAGAGACGCAGTTGTTATCCGCGATATGCGCGGTGAAGAAGTGACCTTAAAGCTCGACAGTATTTTAGACGTGACTTATGCCAACCGTTTAGGCGTGATGGGCAAAATCGGTAACTGGTTTATTGGTGTAGGCAAGTTTGTCAGTGACGATCCGCGAGAAGCGAATACTGAAGGCGGCGTTTTCCCGGCGATTTTCGGTACCGTGTTTATGGTGATGCTGATGGCCGTTATTGTGACGCCGTTTGGGGTTATCGCCGCCATCTACTTACATGAATACGCTAAGAAAGGCCCTGTAACTAAGATGATCCGCATCGCGGTAATTAACTTAGCGGGTGTACCTTCAATCGTATACGGTGTGTTTGGTTTAGGTTTCTTTGTGTATATGTTTGGTGGCACGCTGGATCAGTTGTTTTATCCTGAAGCATTGCCAGCGCCAACTTTTGGTTCACCTGGCGTAATTTGGTCTGCATTAACCTTGGCGATTTTAACTTTGCCTGTGGTGATTGTATCGACAGAAGAGGGCTTAAGCCGTATTCCAAGCTCTGTGCGTCAAGGTAGCTTAGCGCTTGGTGCAACTAAAGCTGAAACCCTATGGCGAATTATTATTCCAATGGCAAGTCCAGCGATTATGACTGGCTTAATTTTAGCGGTTGCTCGCGCAGCGGGTGAGGTTGCACCATTGATGTTAGTGGGTGTAGTAAAGCTTGCGCCAACACTACCGATTGATATGAATTTCCCATTTGTGCATCTAGAACGTAAGTTTATGCACTTAGGTTTCCACATCTACGATGTTGGTTTCCAAAGCCCTAACGTCGAAGCAGCGCGTCCTTTGGTATACGCTACTTCATTCCTTTTGGTCTCGGTAATTGTGGCACTTAACTTAACTGCCATTGGTGTACGAAACCACTTACGCGAAAAATATCGTTCGCTTGAGCATTAATTGACGATTATCCTAAGCAGTAGGACAGAACATGATTTCAATAGATCAATCGGTAATGAAGACTGATATGCTAGACCTAGAAAACTTAACAGAAGAACAAACAGCGCTAGAGATCCGTAATTTAGATCTTAAATATGGCGATAAACAGGCACTTTTTGATGTGTCGATGAAGATCCCTAAGAAAAAAGTCACGGCTTTCATTGGTCCAAGTGGTTGTGGTAAGTCCACACTACTGCGCTGTATTAACCGCATGAATGACTTAGTCGATAACTGCCATATTGGTGGTGAGATCATGCTGCATGGGCAAAACATTTACGACAAAAAGGTCGATGTTGCCGCGCTGCGCCGTAATGTAGGCATGGTATTCCAGCGTCCCAATCCATTCCCTAAATCGATTTACGAGAACGTGGTTTATGGTCTTCGCTTACAAGGGGTGAATAACCGTCGAGATCTCGATGATGCCGCAGAGCGTTCACTACGCGGCGCAGCTATCTGGGATGAAGTAAAAGACAGATTACATGATAACGCTTTTGGCTTATCGGGTGGTCAGCAGCAACGTTTGGTGATTGCTCGCGCCATTGCTATCGAGCCAGAGGTATTACTGCTTGATGAACCAACATCAGCATTGGATCCTATCTCAACCTTGACGATTGAAGAGTTAATCACTGACCTTAAATCGAAATATACGGTTGTTATCGTTACCCACAACATGCAACAGGCTGCTCGTGTGTCTGATCAAACTGCATTTATGTATATGGGTGAGTTGATTGAGTATGCTGATACCAACACCATTTTCACTACGCCAAAGAAGAAAAAGACCGAAGATTATATTACGGGTCGTTACGGATAATTGAGATAGGACATTAATGCAATGGAAAACATGAATTTAAACAAGCATATCTCAGGTCAGTTTAATGCTGAACTAGACGATATCCGTAACCGCGTATTGGCTATGGGCGGCTTAGTTGAGCGTCAGCTTGAACAGTCATTGGATGCCTTAGCAGCGTTAGATGCTGAATTAGCACAAAGGGTTATAGAGGGAGATCATAAAGTTAATGGCATGGAAGTGGCGATTGACGAAGAATGTACTCGCATTATAGCTAAGCGCCAACCTGCTGCTAGCGATTTACGCCTAGTGCTAGCCATTTCAAAGACGATTACAGATCTTGAGCGTATTGGTGATGCTTGCGTAAAAATTGCTAAAGCGGCCATGGATAAGCGTTCTAAGAATCAGCAGCCCCTGTTGGTTAGCATTGAAAATATGGGCCGTCACGCAACTCGTACTTTGCACTCAACACTTGATGCTTTAGCTCGAATGGACGCTGATGTGGCCTTAGAGTTACATAAAGAAGACACTAAGCTTGATAAAGAGTACGAAGGCATTATTCGTCAGTTAATGACCTATATGATGGCTGATCCTCGCTCAATCCCTGAAGTGTTAGATGTACTTTGGGCGGCTCGCGCAGTCGAGCGTGTAGGTGACCGTTGTCAGAATATTTGTGAGTACATTATCTACTATGTGAAAGGTAAAGATGTGCGCCATATCTCTTATGAAGAGATGGAAAAGGATCTTAAACTTTAATCTGTTTAACGATTTGTTTCTCAATTGCATCTTAACGTTGCGTTACCGTGATGCGATTGAGGTCACACTTTTCATTAAATGTTGATAGCTATTATACAAAAAAGCAGCGATAAGCTGCTTTTTGTGTTTTTGCGCTATAGACGAAATCGTTAGCACGATAAATAATGTATAGTGTAAGTGAATTTTGTGTTGTTATACCCAGTGAATCAAATTCCATTTAATAGCTGAGCTTCCCTTTCGCTAGGGCATTCTAGAGTTAGGCTATTCAATGTGATTTGTGTGCCTTTTGCGGTAAGTAAGTGCTTATGTCGTTGCAGAGTCTATTGATTTTGCTCGCAGGGTTTATTTATCAAAAATAGGTACAAGATGTTAATTTATCAAAAGTCTCATCTATATTTAAGATAAGCCTCAGGTTTATAAACATTCTTAAGGTGAGTATCACTTACGGGTTTAACTACAGAATAATAATCCCGCCAGTGTATTCTTATATTAGCTTATACACTTTAATCTCTGGCGGCCTTGTCACGCATAGCTAGAATGATTGCGTGTACTTCATTAATCGCGGTAACTATATGTCGATAAAATCGAGTATTAATCCACCAGTCTTTTTTTCATCAGTCATTTTAATTACGTTAATGGTGGTTGTTTGTGCCGTATGGCCAACACAATCACAAGATATTTTTAAAACTGCCCAATCTTGGTTTGAGCTTAAAGCGGGTTGGCTATACATTTTGGGTGTAGCTGTATTTCTGATCTTTATTATTTTTGTCATGGTCAGTCGCTTTGGTGATATCAAACTAGGCCCAGATCATTCTGAGCCTGACTACTCCTATAAGAGCTGGATCTCTATGCTGTTTTCAGCAGGTATGGGTATCGGCTTAATGTTCTTTGGTGTAGCTGAGCCGGTGATGCACTACATGGCGCCGCCAGATGCTGATCCAATGACGATTCAAGCGGCAAAAGATGCCATGAAGATTACTTTCTTCCACTGGGGCATTCATGCTTGGGCTATTTATGCCGTCGTTGCCTTGAGCCTCGCTTACTTTTCCTACCGTCATAAGTTGCCTTTGCTACCACGAAGCGCTTTGTACCCGCTAATTGGCGATAAGATTTATGGCCCAATTGGTCATGCTGTCGATACATTTGCGGTATTAGGTACCATGTTTGGTGTTGCAACATCACTGGGCTTTGGCGTATTCCAGCTTAACTCTGGATTGAACTACTTATTAGATGTACCTGTGAGCACTACGGTGCAGGTGTGTTTGATTATTGCTGTTTGTGGTATTGCAACCTTATCGGTATTTTCTGGACTTGATAAAGGCGTTAAGCGTTTAAGTGAGCTTAACCTGCTGTTAGCGGTATTATTGCTAGTATGTGTACTTATCTTTGGTCCAACCGTTGAGCTATTACAGGCATTTGTGCAAAACACAGGTGCATACCTGAGCGACATCGTCGGTAAGACATTTAACTTGTATGCTTACGAGCAGAAAAATGACTGGATTGGCGGCTGGACACTACTGTATTGGGGGTGGTGGATTTCATGGTCACCATTTGTAGGTACCTTCATTGCACGTGTTTCACGCGGTCGTACTATTCGTGAGTTCCTAGTAGGGGTGTTATTTGTACCGTCCGCACTGACATTTTTATGGATGACAGGCTTCGGTAATAGCGCGATTGAAGTGATTTCTAATGGCGGAACTTATTTATCTGATGCGGTATCAAAAGATGTATCAGTCGCGTTATTTGTGTTCTTTGAACATATGCCTTTCTCGACATTGTTCTCGACGATTGCATTGTGTTTAGTGGTAACTTTCTTTGTGACCTCATCAGACTCAGGCTCACTGGTTATTGATAACCTGACATCGGGCGGCGATCATAATGCACCGGTTTGGCAGCGTATTTTCTGGGCTCTTATGCAAGGTGTTGTGGCATCGGTACTGTTGCTTGCTGGTGGCTTACAAGCCTTACAAACTGCGGCGATAGCAAGTGCACTACCTTTCTTAATTGTGATGCTTTTGATGTGTTTTGGCTTATACAAAGCGCTAAAAGATGACTGGCTTAAGATCAACAGCGTGCAATCACACAATACCAGCGTGCAGTTTACTAAAACGAACGTTAGTTGGGAGTCGCATATTGACGTATTGCTGTCGCATCCAAGTCAGCAAGAAGCGCAAGACTTCTTAGATGATGTGGCGCAACCAGCATTAACCAAAGTCTGTGAAAGCTTCTTAAGTCGTTCTATTTCATCAGAGATCTTAAACTTTGATAATCGCGTGCGTTTCGTGGTGCACAGCGAAGAACATAATGACTTTGTCTATGGTTTGCGTATTCGCGCTTACACCATTTCCAACCCGTTAGAAACGGATGTTAATAATGCTGATGGCGATAATGAATACTACCGCGTCGAAGTGTTCCTTGAGCACGGTGGTCAGCATTATGATGTAATGGGCTTTACTCAAGATCAGCTGCTTGCCGATGTGGTGACTCAATATGAGAAGTACCTACATTACTTACACCTTTCAAGTTCTGAGTATTTAGGCAGTGAAACTAACGCTTAGGTAAACAGATTAGAAAGTATTTAGGCGGTGAAACTTTCCTAGAGTCAGTGATACAATTGGCTCTAGGTAACAAACTTTAATTGAGAAATGTAATGTCAACCAATCAAGGCCAAAGTAAATTAGACCGAGTTTTAGCGGAAGCGAGAGAATATAAAGCTAAACGTGAAGTCGGTTATCGTGAGCAAGCACTTAAGCTTTACCCTTGGGTTTGTGGCCGTTGTACTCGCGAATTTAATAACGCTAACCTGAGAGAGTTGACGGTGCATCATCGTGATCACAACCACGATAATAACCCTTCAGATGGGTCTAATTGGGAATTGTTATGTCTTTATTGCCATGACAATGAACATTCAAAGTTTGAAGAGTTGATTCAATATGGTTCAACCAGTGAAACCAAAGTTGAAGCTGCAACGTATAACCCGTTTGCTGATTTAAAAAGTATGTTGAAAAAGTAACTTTTTAAATATTTTAAAGCCGCTATAAGCGGCTTTTTTATTGCCTTTTTGATTTTGGCTAGTATTAATATTATTGTTCAACTTTCTCTAGTCGACTTTCTGCTGCTAACCATTTATCACGGCTTAAAATGGCACTGTTTTCGCCGCCTTGCATGTTAGCTTTACGTGTTTCAAGATTTTGCCAAATCTGCGCTTTGCGTTCATCAGTTGCCTTACCCCAGCCAACAATCTCATCGATATGGCGGTAGCAACCCATACAGTAATCTTCATCATTTAGGCCACATTTGGCTACGCAAGGTGATTGTTTCATTTTATTGATGTTTTCGTTCGAATTTGCAGCGAATGATAGGGGAGACTTGATTGTCTTACAACTTAGTTTTTGGCAGGTATAACAAAGTTAATTCATAAGCTGGGTTATTAGTCCATAATTGAGTTAGCAATAGGTAACCACATAATCCGATGGTAGAATTGAAGTTAAAGGTGTTTTTAACCTTAAAATTCAATATATTGTATGTTTTCTGGAGGAGTTATGAAAGCGGTGTTTCGCTTTTGTTTTATCGCTGTTGCGGCAGTGATGCTTAATGCGTGTTCGTTATTAGAAGTAAAATTGGAAAGTGGTATTGAACCACTGCCTAAAGATCAACTTAATATGCGCGTGTTTAGCCGTGATTTTAGTACCGTATTTTATAGCCAGGTTGAAAGTGCGGCAGATCTGATTGAGCGCAATACCGACAGTATTCCAGTACAGTCTAACACCTTGATGTGGAAGATTAATGCTGAGCAAAATCTGCAACATACAATTTTTCAAGCATCACCTACAGCGGCTATGGTTGATACTTGGGTGTTTACGGAGCAGATGGCGCAGTTCTTTGATACTGGCGCGGGCAAAAACTTGTTTGCAGAGCAGCAATCTGTGGCAGTCGAAGCCAGTGTGAATTTACGCGATCAGTTTGAGCGGACGGTACAAAAGCTCGGTGGTACAAACTTTAAGAAAAATAAAGAGTTTGTGAAGCAATATGTCGCTAGCCATCCGATTAAGGATATGGCGTTCGCCCGAGAGTCGGCGTTTACCGATTGGCTTGAGTTTCATCAAATTAGTGAATTTGATGCAGTCACCACTTTTGGTACAGTGCCTGAGGTTATGAGCGATATTTCTGACCGAATGGCGATGATTGCCGAGCAAATGCCTAAAATATTAGGCTGGAAAGCAGAGCTTTACGCGCTGCACTCAAATATCAATGCCGATGAAATTCAGCGCACGTTAACTAGCATTAGCGACACATCAGCTAAGTTTCAGCAATTAATGGCGCAAAGCCCTGAAATGATGCAGTCATTGGCAGTCGACATGCGTAAAGAGTTAACGCCTTTGCTAGCTCAGCTAAGCGCTGATACTGACGACAAGCTGCAGCAGTTATCTGTCGAGCGTCAAGCGTTAGAGCTAATGGTAAAAAATGAGCGTCAAGCATTAGAAGCCATGGTCGCGCGTGAACGTGCGGCTGCGGCTGTCGATTTAGAGCAGATCTCACAAAATGCCGTAGAAGTGGTGTTTCAAGAGATCACTAAAACTCTTAAGAGTTTGATCCTGTATTTTGTCCTGTTCCTTGTTGTGGTGTTTTTTGCTCCGTTAGGTTTAGGAGTTTGGCTAGGTAAGCGTATGCAAATTAAAAAGCTATCTAAGCCGGCGCTAAAACCTGCCACTAAAGCTGAGCCCGCGAAATAGCGGCGATAAGCCTTAATCATGCTACACTTTCGGGCACCTTTTATGGTGCCCGTTTTATTTCTAAACCCGAACCTAGGAAAACCTCATTTCATATGAGCCCTTTTTTAACTCAAGATTCTGTTGATTGCGCTCTGCCGCAAAGTGCAGAGCAAAAATTGCAGCAACTCGACGGCTTACTCACGCAGAGTCAGCAGTTGTGGCGTAGCCGTAGCTTTGATTGCCAAGCGCTACCCTGGCAGTGTGATTTTCCCAAGCTAGCGCAAACGGTATGGCAATTAGATGATGATAAGCTTGATAGCATCGATGCTTGCCAAGTCAGCCTAAATGAGGCCTTGCTTGGTGCGCTTGCTGCCGACTTAGCGGTTAAGGGCTTAAGCTGGCCATTAACGTTATTTGGGCAGTCAGCGATTGGTAAAGACGCTGCTTTAAGCCTTAAAGCGGATGCGGTCAGTGATAAGCATACTCAACTGCTTGATGATACCGATGAGCCCCACTTTAGTGCCCATATTAAAGGGCGTAAGTGGCAGCAAATTAATGCCTTTGTGGCACAATTGCCGCAAGATAATACGCCTGTGCTTGAGTGGTGCGCGGGTAAAGGGCACCTAGGTAGGCTAATTGCTAAAGCGCAGCACAGAGAAGTAGTCAGTCTTGAGTGGCAGCAAAGCTTATGCAGCGCGGGTGAGCAATTTGCGAAGCAATGGCAGTTACCCCAGCGTTTTATTTGTGCCGATGCCTTTGCTGGCCAAAGTGAGCAACTTCATCGTGATCAGTTAGCGGTAGCACTGCACGCTTGTGGTGACTTACATGTACAGCTACTTAAACATGTAACAGACGCTGGCACTAAGCAACTAGTGGTCTCACCGTGTTGTTATCATTTAATCAGAGACAAACAATATCAAGCCCTTTCTAAAGTTGCCCAAGCCAGTGAGCTTAAGTTAAGCCGCGCCGATCTGCAGTTACCTTTGCAACAAAGTGTCATTGCCAATGACAAGCATAATCAGTATCGACTGCAAGAAATGGCCTGGCGTTTAGGGTTTGATGCACTGCAGCGTAAGGTGCGAGATCGCGACGAATACCTGCCTGTACCATCGATAAAACAAAGTCAGTTGAATGGTGACTTTAGTGATTTCTGTCACTGGGCCGCAGAGGCGAAAGCGTTAAGCTTGCCTGCAAATATTGATTTTGAGCATTATCGTCAGTTTGGTGAACAGCGCCAAAGACTCACCCGTCGAATTGACTTAGTGGCCCATCTGTTTCGAGCAATGCTGGAGCAATGGCTACTATTAGATAGAGTTTGCTTTTTAGAAGAGCAGGGCTACCAAGTTAATTTGAGTGAATTTTGTTCAAACAGTGTGACGCCGAGAAATGCGTTAATTCACGCATTTAAATAAGAAATCTAGGCTAGCTTAATTAAATAGTGCTGTAACAAATTGTTTATTAAGTTGTAATTAAGTTGGCTGTGATTGAATCCGCGCGAAAAGTGAGGTCGTTTTTCAAGTAAAGTCTAAGATAGATCCGATTTAAAGCGCCTTGTAATGCGGTTTTTTATTGAATCATTGGGATTTTCTTGCTCAAATGGCTGGTTAATAATAAATAACAATCTTGATAGGCTGTTAATCCGCCAATCTTGTGAGCGACTAAAAGCAGTTTCATGAAATATTCCCGCGTTTTTATTAATAGTATGGCCTACGAGCTAGCGCCAGAAGTTGTGTCGACTTCGGAGCTTGAATCTCGTTTAGCGCCTTTATACCAAAAGTTTCGTATTCCGATGGGGCAGCTTGCCACTTTAACGGGAATACATGAAAGACGCTGGTGGCCAAAAGGTCACCGTTTATCTGATGGTGCGCTTGCCGCGGCTCATAAAACCATTGTTGAAACCGGCGTGCAGATCAGTGATTTAGGTGCTGTGGTTTATACCGGTGTATGCCGTGACCAACACGAACCTGCAACCGCTTGCCGTATTGCTGCAGAACTCGGCGTCTCTAAAGACACGGCTATTTACGATATCAGTAACGCCTGTTTGGGTGTGCTTTCGGGCATTTTAGATATCGCTAACCGCATTGAGCTGGGTCAAATTAAAGCAGGTCTTGTGGTGTCTTGTGAATCAGCGCGTCATATTGTCGATATCACCATCGATAAAATGCTGGCTGAACCGACAATGCAAAACTATGCGCAGTCATTAGCAACCTTAACAGGTGGCTCAGGCGCTGTGGCAGTCTTGTTGACCGACGGCAGCTTAAACCTTAAAGGCAATCGTCAACATCAGTTATTAGGTGCTAGCCATCTGTCGGCGCCAGAACATTACGATCTATGCCAGTGGGGGCTTGAAGAAGCGGGTCCTCAGCTGTACCGCGAATTTATGCGCACTAACGGTGTTGCCTTACTTAAAGAGGGCGTTGAGCTTGCTCGTCATACTTGGAGCCACTTCCTTGAGCAGCGTAACTGGTTAGTAGAGCAGGTCGATAAGGTTATTTGTCATCAGGTAGGAGCATCAAATCGTCGTAACGTGCTTAGCGCGTTAAATATTCCTGAGGAAAAAGAGTTCCCAACTTATAAGCTGCTTGGCAACATGGGCACGGTTTCATTACCGGTGACAGCTGCGATGGCGCATGATCAAGGCTTTTTGAAAAGTGGCGATCAAGTGAGCTTTTTAGGAATAGGCAGTGGTTTGAACTGCATGATGTTAGGCCTTAAGTGGTAAGACTCGGTGAACACGAGCATTAAGGCTCGTGTTAATGCCCGCAAATCTTCAGGTTTGCCCCTTAGCCTACACAACGTTCGACAAGTATAAGAAAGATAGGAAACGTCATGCTAGACACTCTTCACCCATTTAAGCGCAACTATTTAGATAGAAACGGCAATAAGCTTCAGTACGTTAACGAAGGTCAAGGCGAGCCGGTTGTTATGGTACATGGCAATCCAAGCTGGTCTTTTTATTACCGCAATTTGATCAGCGCATTGAGCGATAAGCATCAATGTATAGTGCCTGATCATATCGGTTGTGGTTTATCTGATAAGCCTGATGACAGTGGTTATGATTACACCCTTAAAAATCGTATTGATGATTTGGAAGCACTGCTTGAGCATCTAGATGTTAAAGAGAACATTACTTTAGTGGTGCACGATTGGGGTGGCATGATTGGTATGGGCTATGCTGCACGTTATCCTGATCGCATTAAGCGTTTAGTTATTTTGAATACTGGCGCATTTCATTTGCCGGTTAGCAAGCCCTTCCCATGGGCGCTGTCTATTTGTCGTAATACCCTGTTAGGTACATTCCT
The DNA here is from genome assembly GCF_023283535.1 of Shewanella sairae. Lineage (GTDB taxonomy): Bacteria > Pseudomonadota > Gammaproteobacteria > Enterobacterales > Shewanellaceae > Shewanella > Shewanella sairae. The sequence continues at coordinate 100,393 of NZ_JAKILT010000001.1, forward strand.
AGTACGTGGGTTTAATGCATTTTCATCGGCTGCCTCTTATGTTGGGGTTAAGCGTAAACCTATGCATAAAGATATTCGTGAAGCCTATGTTGCGCCATTTAATTCATGGGCGAACCGTATTTCGACATTACGTTTTGTGCAAGATATTCCGTTAAAGCCGGGCGACCGTAATTATGATTTGGTATCAGATATTGCGGCGAGCTTAGTTAAGTTTCAAGATGTACCAACGGTGATTTGCTGGGGCTTACAGGACTTTGTATTCGATAAGCACTTCTTAACCGAGTGGAAGCAAAGAATGCCGCATGCCAAAGTGCATGAGTTTGCTGATTGCGGCCATTACATTCTTGAAGATGCCAGCGATGAAGTGATTGGTCATATCAAAGATTTTATCGCCGAAACCGAGGCGTCTAAAGACGTTAAGCAAGAATCGGTAGCCTAATTGCTATGGTGAGTCAGAGTCATATCAACAATGACGGCGCAAATTTGTGCCGTCATTTAGTTAGTGCCGCAGAAACGATTCCTACCTCTCTTGCCGTGGCTGTGCAGCAGGCAAGTGGACAATCCGTTGCTGCTTTGCGTTATCAAGAGATGGACTTTCAAACCCTTAATACCAAAAGTGATGCGTTAGCCCATGGCTTAATTAGTCATGGTTTAACGCCAGGTATGAAGGCCGTTTTGATGGTCACGCCCAGTATCGACTTTTTCTGTTTAACCTTTGCACTTTTTAAAGCGGGAATTATCCCTATCTTGGTCGATCCAGGCATGGGCGTTCGCAATCTTAAGCAATGCTTTGCTGAGGCGAAACCTGATGCATTTATCGGGATCCCTAAAGCGCATATCGCTAGACGTTTATTTGGCTGGGGTAAGTCGACAGTTAAATACCGGATCAATGTAGGCGGCACTAAGCTTGCTGGTGCTCTGACAGGCGCAGCGCCATTAGAGAGTTTACTCAGTACTGATCAAGCGGCAGCGACCAAACCATTTGCAATGCAATGGCTTGATGAGAACGCAATGGCTGCCATTTTGTTTACTAGTGGTAGCACAGGCACACCTAAAGGTGTGGTGTATTCACACAAGATGTTCGAAGCGCAAATTACTGCGCTTAAAAAAGATTATCAAATCAAACCGGGCGAGCGCGATTTAGCCACATTCCCGCTGTTTTCGCTGTTTGGTCCTGCATTAGGTATGGCGTCAATTGTGCCAGATATGGACGCAAGCAAGCCTATTACGGCTAACCCTGAATTTATTTTTGCCGCAATCGGTAAATATCAATGCAGTAATATGTTTGTTAACCCTGCGCTTATCGATCGCCTCGGCCAAGCGGGTGAACAAAAGTCTCACCAGCTAGCTTCTATCAAGCGCGTGATCTCAGCTGGCGCTCCTGCCACCATAGCATCGATAAAACGCTTTAGTTTAATGCTAAATGAGGGCGTGGAGGTGCTTAACTCTTATGGCGCGACCGAGTCTTTGCCATTAAGTAAAATTGCCAGTAGTGAATTATTTAATACCACAGCAGTAACCGACAACGGTGGCGGTATTTGTGTTGGTCGTGCAATTGATGGTGTTGAGCTAAAAATCATCGATATTGATGAGCAACCTATTGCTAAATGGTGTGACGAGTTAAGTTTGCCTGCTAACCAGATTGGTGAAATCGTGGTAAAAGGTCCCATGGTCAGTCGTGCTTATTATCAGCGCGATAGCGCAACTCAAGCTGCAAAAATGCAAGATGGTGACAATATACGTCACCGTATGGGCGATCTCGGGTATCTCGATGATGATGGTTTGCTGTGGATGTGCGGCAGAAAAGCCCACCGTGTTGATGCTGATGCGTTAGCGGTAACCAATAACCAACCTAAGCGTTATTACTCAATTCCTTGTGAGCGGATCTTCAATACCCATAGCGATGTGAAGCGCAGCGCATTAGTCGCCGTGGTGGTTGCTGGTAAAGTCACGCCATTAATTTGTATCGAGCTTAAGCAATCGGTTGCTTGTTCGCTATCAGGCGTGCTCTATAGCGAGCTAAAAGCGATTGCCGAGCAACATGCGCAAACTCAGGGGATAGAGCGTTTTTTAATTCATCCTGATTTTCCGGTTGATATTCGCCATAACGCTAAGATTTTTAGAGAGAAACTAGCTGTTTGGGCGCAAAAGCAGATCAAGGAGTAACTGACTTTGTCATTATTAAAGCCTGTGACAGAACTATCAGGTAACTTATCAGAAAAGTCATTAGCAAGTCGCGTAACGACTCCGCAATTGCACGATTATCTGCAACTAGAGCAAGTTGCATTAACGGCGCTGAAACAGAAGGTTTCACGGGCATTTGTCACTGGTGCGGGTGGTTTTTTAGGCCAAGCCATCTGCGAGCGCTTGATTGCAGCAGGAATTAAAGTCACTGGTTTTGCTCGTGGTGATTATCCTGCATTATCAGCCATTGGCGTTGATATGCTAAAAGGCGATATCGCCGATGAATCAAGGTTACTTGAAGCGGTAAGTGGCTGTGATGTGGTGTTTCATGTCGCGTCAAAAGCAGGAGTTTGGGGCAGTAAACAGAGCTATTATTCCCCCAACGTTGATGGCGCTAAACATATTATCAGTGTTTGTCAGCAGGCGAATATCGGCAATTTGGTTTATACCAGCACACCGAGTGTGACCTTTGCTGGTGTTGACGAGAATGGCAATGATGAGTCAGCGCCATACGCTGCAACATTTCTAAACTTTTATGGTGAGTCTAAAGCGATAGCAGAAAAAATGATGCTAGCTGCTAACGGCGATTTACTGAGTAATGGTAAGCAACTTTACACTACGGCATTAAGGCCGCATCTTATTTGGGGACCGAATGATCCGCATCTTGTCCCACGTGTACTAGAACGAGCTGCAGCAGGTAAATTAAAGCTGGTTGGTAAAGACGATAAACTGGTCGATACCATATATGTAGACAATGCTGCTTACGCGCATATATTGGCGGCTTTAGCTTTGAGTCAAGGTAATGAAAACAAACCCGCTAAATGTGCGGGTAAAGCTTACTACTTGAGTAATGATGAGCCGATAACCATGGCGGTAATGCTGAATAAAATTCTTGCTTGTCAAGATTTACCGCCAGTGACTAGACGTGTACCTACTCTGGCTGCCTATATCGCAGGTTGTGTGCTTGAGTCTGTGTATCGTTTATTAGGTAAAAAAGATGAGCCAATCATGACGCGCTTTGTTGCGCGTCAGCTGTCAACCAGTCACTATTTTGATATTAGTGCAGCTAAACAAGATTTAGATTATAGCGCATTAGTGAGTATTGATGATGGCATGCAATATTTAAAGGTAAGCCTTAACAAATCGAATTAGTTAAGGTTTAGCCATCCCTTGGCTTATCGATGACCCGTGAAAAAAAGACAGCAATTCATTGCTGTCTTTTTCGTTATATGTGCCGTCAGAGTGCTGAGACTGATAGTTAATTAAATAACCAATAACTCACTGGGTTGTCCGGGCATTGAAATGGCCCGCATTCTGCAAAAGTACTCACCGCATTAAGCGCCGTTACCGCCAATACAGAAAATACGGCGATTCGGCTTAACAATGGCATAGACTTTAATGGTTGAAAGCGTGCGGGTTGATATTGAGATGAAAATGACAACATCACCGTTGTACCAAAGATAATAATACTAAAGGTGATAAAAGCCCAAGTGTAGAAGTGGTAGGCGAAGAATGCATCGCCGTAGAAAGGCGTGCCAGGGATAACATGCAAAGCCACTTGCCTTAGCGCCACTGCTGCACCAAATAAAGCTGCAAAGATCATAATGGCATAATGAACCGGTCTAGGACCAAAGATTACATTACAGATAAGTCCAAACATCACAGCGACAAAACCTACGCGCTGCAACAGGCATAGTGGGCAAGGCAGCTCTCCAGCTGCAAATTGCGCATAAAATCCAAACCCCAGTACTAAAGAGATAGCAATGGCACCGAGTGCGTTTAATTGTCTTGATAGTTGCTCAGTCATGTTATCACCTACAATAAAATAGCTAACGTATCGCTAGCATGATGGGAAAACCAAAAGATGCTGGCTACAAGTGAGATAGCAAAGCTATAAAATGCGAGTGTCCTTTTATTTTTAAGCGCGAATATCATCGCCATTAAAAACAAAATAAAGAGTAGTGTCATCATCATTAAGTCCTTTAAAGTTAATGCAACCTGTCTGGGGGCTGCCGTTTTGTCTTTGATATAGATTGGTATGGCTAGTTACGTTAATCCTAATATGAAATAGTGAAAAGTGTTATTTCTATCGTTATCTTGTTGAATATAGAAGGTGGGCTAAAACGTAGGCTCAATATTCTGTTTGTTTGCAGTGTTTTTGATTGCTCCGCCAATCCGACTTTACGGTTAACCTAAGTTATTTATCATCACATGTTAATAGCATAAGATTTGCTAAAGTAAGCAGGGTTTGCCATTAACCTCATCTCACGCTAAAGTTTGGGCTTTAACGCATTTGAAATTAAAAGGAATTTACATTTGTTTAAGAGGTTATTGATTAATATCATCGCTGTATTCTCACTGCTGTCAGTAACGACGGTAACGGCTATTGCTAGCGAAAACCCATTTATTGGAAGTTGGCAGCTTGTTTCTGGTAAGTATTTAGACGGAAAAGGTCAATGGGTTGATTACAGTGATTTAAAGCTAAGTGCCATCAAAGTCATTTCTGCGCAATATTTTAGTTTCACTACGGTGAAAAATACCGGTACAGATGAAAAAACCGTTAATGAATTTTGGGCGGCTGGTAGCGGAAGTTATACCTTTACTGCTAATGACTATGTCGAATCCCCTGAACTCAACTCTTTTGGCGTTAAATCTGGAGTGTCATTTGCCTTCACCTACAATATTGAAGGTGATGTATGGCGCAGTGAGCGCACTGAAGAGGGGGAGCTTAAAGAGGTTGAAGTGTGGCAGAAGCTGGATTAACCGTTACGCAGTGAATTCTACTGCAGATGCTGCAGGATCTTCGGCTCGTTATGCTGACGCTATAAGTGCGGATAATTCAAAATTGATTAATACAAGGAGCGTTTATGAGTGATAAAGCAGATAGAGACATAGAGAAAACTTATCGTAATGAAGAGTTCGTAGCTAAGCTTAGGCGCTTGGCGGATACGATTGAGTCTGGTGAAAAATTTGAAATTCAAATCGCTGGTGAGCGGATATACGTGCCAGTGCGTGCTCAATACAGTATTGAACATGAACGCGGCGACTCAGAAGAAGAGATTGAGTTTCAAATTAAGTGGGAAAACTAAATCGCCACAAACGAATCTAACCGCTATAACGCAGTGTTTTACTAGGCACTGCGTTTTTTATTTTTGTAACTGTTTACAGATCTTTGGATCATTTAATAGATTGATCATAGGTGAGAATAATGGGTCAGGTAAGTTAGTCAGCTCGAACCATTGCCATTGCTTACATTTCTCAGGCTCGGTTACTATAGGTTCACCACCTGTGTATTGGGCGCGCAAAAACAAGGTGACGTAATGTTTGTCTTCGGCTTTGAAAATATCATTGGTAAAACTTAAGTTTTCAAATGAATCTACAACTAAGCCGGTTTCTTCTAAGGTTTCTCGTGCGGCGCATGCTTCAATACTTTCACCCACTTCGAGGTGGCCGCCGGGTGTTGCCCAAGTATTAGCGCCATGAGAGCCAACTCGCTCGCCAAGTAATATTTTGCCATTGCGCATGATGACAACACCGACACCGACTCGTACCTGCTTGTTCACGGTATTTTCCTTTCTCAATATTAGGTAGCTTAATCGCTACAGTTAACTTAACTTTTAATTGTTCGGGTGTTAGCAGCAACCTCAGCGACTAGTATTCCTCTAAAACAATTATCTGCTCATCAATGCTTTGCACCACAAAAGCAATTGAGTGCTGTTGCTTTTGAAAACCAACAGAGCAAATAGCCATAGAGCCTGAACCACATGTGATCTCTGGGTAAGCCTCACTGAAAGAAAGCTCGCCTTGCAGCTTTGGGATAGTCTGCCAACCATTTACTAAAAGCTGACTCTTTACCACCTCATAGGGTTGGCCTTCAAACTGAGAAGGATCTACATCATGGGCTGAAACAGTAAAGGCGGACAGCATAGCTAAACAAAGACTAAGTTTAATTTTCATTATGAACCTTAAAATAATGACTTAGCCTAACTGCAAGTTGGCTAAGCTCAGTTGATTAAACCTAACATGACGAGATTGGATAATTCGAGCCGATTAAACTCGCTCATCTTTGCCAAAAGCTTCATGGTAGGCAATCATAAAGTCTTCTCTGATCAACTGCTCTAAATGAATGGCCTGCTCTGTGGGGCAGAAAATCATAATATGCACAAACTGCTCACCGTTAATGCCACTGGTAATGTGGATGTGCGGCTCTGCGCCTGGTAAATCGACACCAGCATGTTTTTCTATCACGCTGTTATAGCGCTTGGCAACTTCACTAAACTCTTCACAATGTGCTTCTATTTTTTCATATAGCTCAGCAAATAGCGGATACAAGTTAACAAACTCAACCACTGTGATGTTGAAGTCATGGTAAACATAGCGCTTCATAAAGTTAAGATTTTTTACCGCATAACTAAAGAACATGCTGTTTGGTAGGGTGGCTGTTTTACCAGTGAAATGGTACTGACCGTGGTGTAAGTCAATCTCTTGAATAACCGTTGCCATTAGGTTGTGTTCAATCACCTCACCGCATATTTTGCCCACCTCAATCCAGTCACCAATCACAAATGAACGTGAGCTTGCTCTTTGTATCGAGCCGGTAAAGCATAAGATGATTTCTTTCGAGGCAACAACAAAGGCGATGGCGATAGCCGTTACCGATAACGCAAATTTACTGATCTCTGTTTGCCAGAGCATAAATAAAATCACAATGATTAAAATAAAGGTGCCGTTTTTAGTACGCGACATCCATTTACGCTGCACTTCAGTTAAAAAAGCGACATCACCACGAATTCTTGAGATCACTAAGCGTTTAATCAACGAAATCAGTACGATGATTAACACAGTCAGTAATAGTTTATGGTTTAGTAAAAAGTCGACCACTAAGGTTAGTTGCTCCACGATATCCTCTTGTAACTCTTATTGTTGTGATTACTTATTAGGCATTGTTGTTTTTAGCAAAGCGATGCACTAACAGAGATAAAGCTCACTCTAAAGTCATCATAGTCAAAAAACAAGTTAAGGCCTGTTCTGCGCTGGATCAGATTGATAACGACTTACCCAAGTTGAGCAATTGAGTGTTGCAGCTTAAAGCTGAAAACAGCTGTTATAGTCCAATTTAGCGGAATTGTTGTGAATAAAATGTTATTTTTGTGAAATTAATTCCGTGTAAAAAGTTCGTCTTATTTATTGATTTTATTACGGTTAATAATTATGACACCTGAGTGAAATAAGTCAGCCATATTATTGAAGTCTTTTTGTCATATCCAAGTATTAGGTTCATCTGCCAATTAACACATACTTTTAATCCGTCTTCGGAGATGACAATGGACTTGAAACATATTTTTAAACTTGGCGCACTATCAACTGCAATGGCATTAGCGGGTTGTGGCGGTGACATCAACATTAATACCGGTAGTGAAGAAGTGGTGACGGAAATACCAACGACGACGCCAACACAAAGCGCGCAGGCTACAGCTTATAGTGGTTTTGCAGAGCGTAATACAAGTCTTTCTGTAGATGGCAAAGAAGTGTGGACATTAAAGGGGTCGTTAGCGCCTTCAACATCTGCATCGACAATAGGCAGCGGTGATACCGGTGGTCAAGATGCTGACACCATCGTGTTAGGTAATGATGTTGTTTGGGAGCTGGACGGTGCCGTTATCGCCGGTGGAGATAAAGAAAGCAGCGTTAAATTAGAAGTGCGCGCAGGCACCAAAATTATTGGTGGCAGCGACTCTTATTTAGTGGTTAGCCGAGATTCAAGCATTCATGCTGAAGGCTCACAAACGCAGCCAATTGTATTCACCTCTAAAGAAAGTGCGCTTGGGCAACCCGGTGAAGCGGGGCAGTGGGGCGGCTTGGTGTTACTGGGTAATGCACCAGTTAATACTTGTCCAGATTTAACCGCATGTGACGCAGCATTTGAAGTTGGCAGCCACAACTATGGCGGTGACGACACTGAAGATAGCTCAGGCACATTAAAGTACGTTCGTGTCGAATTTGGTGGTTTTAAAATTAACGATACCCAAGAAATGAACGGGATCTCGTTTGCTGCAGTAGGTAGCCAAACAGTCGTTGACCATATTCAAGTTCACCTTAATAACGATGATGGTGTGGAATTTTGGGGCGGTAACGTATCAATCTCAAATGTGGTACTCACCGAAAACTTCGATGACTCACTCGACTGGACAAATGGCTGGCAGGGGAGTGCGCAGCACGTTTATATTCGCCAAGCAGATAACGGTTCTAACCGCGGTATTGAAGCCGATAGCAGCAGTGATGCCTCTGCAACGCCACAATCTCAACCTGCTATTGCTAACGTAACTATTGAAGTCGCTAATGGTGAAAATAGTGGTGGTGACGACGCTGAAGGTATTTTATTCCGTAAAGGCACGGGTGCTCACGCTTATAACGTTTTAGTCAAAGGCGATGTTAACTCGGGTGAGTGTTTAGAAATTAACGATGACAACACTGTGGTGAGCACACAAGATGGCGCACTCACTATGCAAAACAGCTTGGTCGACTGTGTTGAGCCATTTAAAGATGCCAAGGTCGATGCTGAAGAGGGACGCTCATTGGCGCTTGATGTTGAAGCTTGGTTCTTAGGTCAAGACGGTAACTTAGCGGCGGCATCGGATCTTAACGGCTATATGCCAAATAGTGGCTCTGTTGCACTCACAAGTGGCGCAGCTAACTTAAGCAATATGGATCAGCGTCTAACGGATGCGCCATACATAGGGGCATTTGACGGCACTAACGATTGGACCGAGGGCTGGACTACAGCCATTCACGGTGATGCAGCGCCAACGCCTGTTGCCCTTCCTGTTCTGACCTCATGCCCAGTAGGGACAAGTGCTGAAAGTGTTGTATCTGGGGTTTATAAAGATGACAGCATCAACTTAGTTTGTACCTTAGAAGGCAATGTGACGAGCAACACCACACTGCTTGCTGGCGAAAACGTGATGTACAAGATTGATGGCGGCGCAGTGGTTGTTGGCGGTGATAATACTGACTCTGCAACATTAGCTATTCAAGCTGGTACTAAGTTATTTGCGACTGACAACAGTTATATTGCAGTAAGCCGCGGCTCAAAGATTATGGCTAAAGGTAGCGCCGAGCATCCTATCGAAATGACCTCAGAGCAAGATGTGATCATGGGCGCAGAAGGTTCGCGTGGTCAATGGGGCGGTTTAGTTTTACTGGGTAACGGTCTAACTAATAAGTGCGATGATCCAATGAGCTGTGATGTGGCGTTTGAAGTGGGTGACTTCCCTTATGGCGGTAATGACAACGCTGATAGCAGCGGTCAAATTAGCTACGTAGTGGTTAAGTATGCAGGCTTTAAAGTTAACGATACCCAAGAGATGAATGGTATTTCGTTTGCGGCAGTCGGCAGCGGCACTCAAGTTGACCACATTCAAGTGCACGCCAATGGCGATGATGGCGTTGAGTTCTGGGGTGGTGCAGTCAACATGAAGTATGTGTACCTAACAGAAAACTTCGATGACTCACTCGATTGGACTAACGGCTGGCAAGGTAAGGCGCAGTTTGTCTATATCACCCATGAAGATGGCAGCGCTAACCGCGGTATTGAAGGTGACAGCCATAAAGGCAGCGGCGACACGCCAGTGTCTAAGCCTGTGCTGTCAAATGTGACTATTCTACCGGGCGTTGATATTGAAAATGCCAGTGGCGATAAAGGTGAAGGGATCTTACTTCGCGTGGCTACCGCTGCATCATTGAATAACGTCTTAGTTCAAGGTCGTAAAGGGTCTACATCAACAACAGAAACCGGCGAATGTTTAGAGCTTGATGGCACTTATGCTGACCTTGTCGATAACGTGACTAACAACGAGCTGACTATTAACCATTCGGTGATTGATTGTAATGAGCCATTTAAGTACAGCTCTGACAATGCTGCCACAGCCGATGCCGTTAATGTTGAAACTTGGTTCCTAGGTCAAGCTGGCAATAGCACTGCTGCTGTATCAATTACTGATGGCATGCCTGCTACGACTGATACCACGCTACTTGGGCAAGGTATTGATATGAGCAGCGATAGCTTCTTCGAATCAACCGATTATATCGGTGCATTCGATGGAACTAACGACTGGCGTCAAGGTTGGACTCACTCTCCAAAGTAAATACTCAAGCTAATTGAAGCTGCCAAGTCTTAGTGCTTGGCAGCCTATGAGTATGTTTATCGTGTCATTAAAAGCCGGGTTATAGCGGCTTTCATTAAATCGCTACAGGATAGTAAGTATGAAAACCAAGCCGAACTTTACCTTAACTAAGCTCAGCCTTGCTGTTGCATCGGCAGTTTCTGCAGCCAGCTTCTTTGCTGCACCGACATTTGCTCAAGAGCAACAGTTAGATAATGGTGAAGACTTTCCGATAGAGCGCATTGAGATCACTGGACGTTTGCGTACCGCTTCTTCTGAAGCGATGGAAGAGCGTCGAGAGCAAGTGGCAGTAGCCGATATTATGGGCTCAGAGCAAATTTCTCGTACTGGTGATAGTGACGCCGCAGCGGCGCTGCGCCGTGTAACGGGTCTGACGCTTAAAGATGGAAAATTTATTTATGTACGAGGGCTTGGCGAGCGTTACTCCAGCACCTCATTAAACGGTGCGGTAGTGCCATCACCCGATCCAACACGTAACGTTGTTCCGCTAGATATGTTCCCTGCATCAGTCATTGAATCATTGTCAGTGCAAAAGTCGAGTACTGCAGAAATGCCCGCGGCATTTGGTGGTGGACATGTTGATATCCGGACTAAATCTATTCCAGCAGATTTTTATTTTAAGGCGTCAGTTGGCACACGGTTTAATACTAACGACAGTCAAGATACCTACACTTACCAAGGTGGGGACGATGATTGGCTGGGCAAAGATGATGGCACCCGTGCCATGCCTGCAAGTATTAATCAAACGGTTGCTCAGTTTGGTGGTATTAGCCCAATTGACATTGTTACAGGCTCAAACGGTCAAATCGACTTTCAGTCAGCGCAGGCTATGAACCGCCAGCTTGGCCTGGATATTAATCGCGATATGACAGTGCGCCAAGAAAGCACCGACCCTGGGCTTCGTGGCAATATTGCAGTGGGCAATAATTGGGACATTGGTGAAGAATCGATTTTTGGTTTTATGGCCGCAGCATCGTATAAAGAGCAAGCGGAAAACTACACCAAGCTTGATGTGGAGCTAGATGGTGACGCAAGCCAAGCACAAATCGAAAATCAGAAAAACATTGTAGGTACCGACTCGATAGTGCAGCTTTCTGGCATGCTGAATATGGGCTTTGAGTTCAATGTGGACCACAAGATAGAGACCTTCAGCACTTACCTAAGAGATACCTCGGATGATGTGTCAGTTGCGATGGAAGAAACCATCGATACCTTAGGCGAGCCTAATGCGCTGCAGGTTTATAACATTGATTATGAAGAGCGCACCCTGATAAGCAACCAAATTAAAGGCCAACATTTCTTTGAGATGTTGTGGGACTTAGAAGCCAATTGGATGTACTCAGATGCTCGCTCAGAGCGCTATGCGCCTAATGAGTTATCTTACACATACAATGTCATTGTTGATGATGCACAGCAATTTAGCGCTAGAAACCTTAATACGCAAGATGCGCCTAAATATGTCTACAGCCAGTTAGAAGATGACACCACTAACTATGGTTGGGATCTATCGATGCCGTTTGAGATTGGTGACACCATATTGACCTTAAAAGGGGGCTATCAGTACTTTGAGCGCACTCGAGAAAGTAACGCGACGCGTTTAGGCTTGGATGTGGACTTAAGCCCTACTGATCCTAATGGCGATATTTTATCGCAAGAGTTTGCTGACATTTTCAGCGATGACAATATCGCTAATGACACTTTAGGCTTTGAGCTTAAAGATGCTTCTACCGACACTGAAGATTACGTGGCAGCGGAAAAGCTAGACGCAGCATTTGTCAGTATGGATGCGGATTTTGACGATGTATGGCGTTTTTATGCCGGAATACGTTACGAAGATTTTCGTCGAGTCACTTTGCCAATTGACCCACAAGGGGAGATCTCGGATGAAGGGGGGCGTTATGAGTTAACGGATTACGTTATTGCTGAAGATGGCTGGTTCCCATCGATGTCATTAACGTGGAAAGACAGCGACACGACGCAGTGGCGTATGGGATTAAGTAAAACCATTGTACGTCCCGATCTGCGCGAAGTCTCGCCGGTACGTTTTCAAGACCCTGTGACTGGTTTTGACTTTTTCGGTAATCCTGAACTCGAAAGCTCAGATATCTATAACCTAGATCTGCGCTGGGAATGGTATGGCGATAGCGGCAACAACTTAAGTGTAGGGGGCTTCTATAAAGATATTGAAGCACCTATCGAACCTATCCAACGGATCTCAGAAGCTGGGCGTCAGCTTAAGTTTTACAATGCTGATTCAGGCTATATCTACGGTATTGAAACAGAGTTCTTGCAGTCATTGAGTATTATTGGCGGTGATGACAGTGTTTGGAGCCACTTCTTTGTCACAGGGAATTTGACTTTAAGTGACTCAGAAATTGAAATTTCGCCAAATGGTGAAATTGACCCAACCAATAATAGCCGCCGGATGACGGGGCACTCTGAATGGGTAACTAACTTACAGCTAAGTTTTGATTCACCGGATGAACAGCACAGTGCCACCTTAGTGTATAACGTGTTTGGCGATCGCATCGCTTATGGTGGTCGTGGCGGCTTAGATGATGTGTATGAGCAACCTTTCCAGAGTCTTGATTTTACCTATAGTTTCTTCCCGCTTGAAAGTTTAGCGATTAAGTTAAAAGCGAAAAACTTACTGGATTCAGAGACGGAATATGAGCAACAGGGCATTAGGGTCTACGCAAAAGAGCCGGGCACTGAATATACGCTCGATATTAGCTATCAGTATTAAAAAGCACCACAAGCACTAGTGAGAGAGTATTCCGCTAGCAAACGCCGTAAACGTTTATAATCCTTTTCGTTTTCGGTACCTAAGGCCACTTTTTCTGGACAAAAAAGTGGCCTTTTTACTTTCATAACCTTTCATGTTTTTTATTTAAAATCACACGCGGTAGCCGTATGATTATCATAGATAAATAAATCTCTGAATAAAGCGCGCTTTATTTGGGAACCTTGGCAAAATAACTCGAGTCTTTGCATGAAAAAGCCATTACCAGTGCTGTATTCACTTAGAAATTGCCCCTATGCTATGCGCGCAAGGTTGGCGATATTTGCATCTGAGCAAACGGTTTGTTTGCGCGAAGTGTTATTGAGCCAAAAGCCCGCGCAAATGCTAACAGCATCGCCTAAGGGAACGGTGCCTGTATTGGTGCTCCAAAATGGCGAGGTGTTAGAGCAAAGCCGAGATATTATGCAGTGGGCGTTTACGCAAAGCGATCCCAACAACTATCTACTCCATCAGCCTCTTGCTAATGGCAAGCAAAATGAAGCGGCTACATTGCAGCAATTAATGACTCAGTTTGACAGCGAGTTTATCCCCCGCTTAGAGCATTATCGCAGCGCTAAACGCTATCGAGATCCTAAGTTATTGCAGCATCGCACTGAGTGTGAAATTTATTTGCAAAAGCTAGAATCGCGTTTAACTCAGCACGACTTGTTATTTGGTGAGCAGGCATGCCTTGCAGATCTTGCGATTATGCCTTTTATTCGCCAATTTGCTCGAGTAGAGCGGCAATGGTATCTGCAGTCGCCTTATCCTGAGGTTCGGCGCTGGTTAGATGGCTATTTGCAAAGTGTTATGTTTAGTAAAGTCATGACGCAATACCCGGTATGGAAAGAGGGTGAAAATGAGACGTTATTTAATACAGCCTAAAAAAGACAACAAAAAAAGCCCACAAAACGATGTGAGCTTTTAAGTGACACCGCTAATAGCGATAGTAAGTTACTTGAGTTGAAACTCAGGGCGATAGCTTTGCGGCAGTTCAAATACCTTGTGCTCACCACTTAGTGGGCAGATAAAACTCAAGTGGCATGAGGTTAGCTGCAGGTTAGGCGTATTGTCGCTGCCATTACCATGCTGTCTATCACCGACAACAGGGTGACCTAAACTTGCCATATGGATACGTATTTGGTGTTTACGTCCAGACTCAATTTTCACCTGAACTTTCGACTGATTTAGCTCACTGTTGTACTCGAGTACATGAGCGTGGGATAACGCAGACTTATTGTCGACATCACTATTAATGGTGATATTGCCGTCAGGAAACTTCCCCTCAACAATGACCTGGTAAAATTTATCCAGCGCGCGAGTTTCAAATAAGTGGGCAATGGCTGCAGTCACTTTTTTACTGTGCCCGAGCACGATAAGTCCGGTTGCAGCTAAATCAAGACGATGAATGATATAAGCACTGCGTGCAGGCTCAAGTTGAGTTTCTGCAAAGCGATTGATGGTCGTATGGTCGCTCCATTTTGAGCCTTGGCAACGTACACCAAACGGCTTATACCAAATACTGTATTGGCCTTGGTCAAATAGCAGCTCTGGCGCAGTAACGACTTCATCTAGCACGGCTTGGTTGTAATAGAGGTGCAGTTCATCACCAACCTTTAATGGTTTTTTAGCTCGGCGTAAACGATTAGTTTGCTTACCATGACTATGCCAAACCGCGCCTTTTTGCATGGCCTGCTTAATCACTTGCTTGGATAAACCGGTTTGGTTGGCAAGTAGAGTCGCAGCATCGACTTCGTTCGACTCGACTTTGATATGGGTTTCTATTTTCAACGGGTTCATGTTTGACTATGACTACAAGGTGTTAGGTAAGCTATAGCTCGATTTTACATGATTATCTATGAATTTGCTTACCTCTGAAGTGGCTAAGTTATCTCTCGCTGGTTAAACACGCTTATTGCTGTGCATCGTTTGGGTAAAATCAAAGGCTAACAAGTCGTGATGATGAAAATTTAATGCAAATTGTCTTGTTCTAGGTAGCTGCTAGGCTTAGTGTTTAGTTAATTAAGGTTGCGGTAATGCCGCTAACTACTCAGCGAATATGGTACTTGCGAATACGTTCGCGTGATTTAGGTTGAGTTAAGCTTTGGCATTTTCGATGAAATAGCAAATGGAGTGAGTTATGAGCACGCAGTTGGCATTGAGAGTAAAAAATTGGATTGAGCATGACCCTGATCCGCGGATGCAGCAAGAACTGCAACAATTAGTTGATTCAAATGATATTACAGAGCTGGAAGCGCGTTTTGCTGGTAGGCTCGCATTCGGTACCGCAGGGTTACGTGGTGTAGTTGGGGCGGGTCCTACACGTATGAACCGTTTAGTGGTGCAGCAAACATCTGCAGGTCTTGGCGCTTATTTGAAGGGGCAAATCAGTGATGTGGCGACCCGTGGCGTCATTATCGGTTATGACGGTCGTCATGACTCAAAACAGTTTGCTCAGGACGCAGCAGGAGTATTAACTGCAATGGGCATAAAGGTTTATCTTACCGCTAATGTTGCAGCTACGCCGCTGGTGGCCTTTGGCGTATTACATTTAGGCGCTGCAGCTGGCATTGTGGTGACCGCGAGCCATAACCCGCCGCAATATAACGGTTACAAAGTTTATTGGGGCAATGGCGCGCAGATTATTCCGCCTCATGATAGTGGTATTGCCGCTTGTATAGATAAAGCCGCGACAGAAGCGCTGACCTTGCTAGAAGCAGATAAAGCACAAGCGGCAAATCTGTTGGTGATGCTTGAAGATGAATTTTATCAAGCGTATCGCCAAGGCGTTAAACAAGCGGGGGTATTGCAAAATCACACCCAACCAGACTCGGTAAGTTTAACTTATACCGCAATGCACGGTGTGGGTAATGAGATGGCACTCAATGTGCTAAAAGATGCTGGCTTTACTAAGGTTTACTCGGTTGCGGAGCAAGCGCAGCCAGATGGCGACTTCCCGACGGTTAATTTCCCTAATCCAGAAGAGAAGGGCGCCATGGATATGGTGATTGAAGAAGCGAAAAAGCACGGGGCAATGCTGGCTTGTGCCAATGACCCTGATGCAGACCGTTTTGCCGTTGCAGGGCGTAACGATTCTGGCGAATACCAAATGTTAACGGGTGATCAGGTCGGTGTGCTTTTTGGTCATTATTTGCTGACGCACGCTAATGAAAACGAACGCCTAACCTGCACCACCATTGTCTCGTCGAGCTTATTATCAAAAGTGGCTCATAGTTTACAGGCAAATTGCCGCACTACACTCACAGGCTTTAAATGGCTGACAAATGTCGGTATGAGCGAAGAAACGGATGACAATCGTTTCTTATTTGCCTATGAAGAAGCCTTAGGCTACACAGTGGGCTCAATGGTGTGGGACAAAGATGGCTTATCGGCTTTAGTGGCTTTTGCTCAATTAACCGCAGAGCTTGCCAGCAAAGGGCAAACTATTTGGGACCGTCTAGAAGCCATTTATCGCGAGCATGGCTTCCATCTCAATGATCAGGTTAGCATAGCGTTAAAACCAACAACGCCGAATATAGGTGCTTATTTACGCCAAAACCCGCCTGTAAAAATTGCCGGACATGATGTTGTCTCGACCGATGATATCAGTATTGGCAAGCGTCTGTTTGCCGATGGTTCCAGCGAGGAGATAGCGCTGCCTGCAAGTGATGTATTGATTTATCGTTTGCAAAATGGCGCTCGAGTGATTGTTAGACCATCAGGTACTGAGCCAAAAATTAAATGCTATTACGAAGTGGTTGAATTAATGACTGACCAAGATAGTTTAGCAAGTGCTCAGCAACGAGCCCAAAGCGAGATGGCGCGATTTATCAGCGCTCATCAGGCTGATTTACCAAAATAAAATGCGTCATTTTGTCCATTGAGGTAAGCGGTGGATCACGCTTTTATGGAATATAGGGATGAGCGGTAAAATTACGTTAACCAAATATTTTATTTAAGTTATTTTTGTTATTATGGTTCACGAAATCTGCATTGAAAGTTGAATAATGATTCGCTTTTGATGGGAAGTGGATATTAATAATAAGAGCAAGAATATTTATGATTAGGGTATGGATAGGAATAGTACTTTGGATCGTAACCTGCTCTTCCGATGTGTTTGCGGCAAAGGAAGAGATTAGACCCTTAGTGTTATTCCAAGGAGAGGTTGCTGAAGGTTCATTTCTGCAAATGGTGGAAAAGGGAGTCATAGAGTTTGAAAATGTGACTTCAATTCCCGTTGTGCAAAAACGTTTGCCCCGAGGTGATGAGCTTTACCTAAAAGAGCTTGAAAACAGCGCCAAGGAAGGTTTTAGTCCAATCATAGTACAAGATTCTAATTCATTACCGCTTTTTGCCAATATTGCCAAAGCTTATCCTGCTACAAAGTTTATTTCTTTAGATGTTGCTTATGATGTGCCGAATATTTTAGCCCTTACGTTTAATCATGCTGAGGGCGCTTATGTCATTGGATTTATCGCAGGCTTAAAAACTAAAACCAATAGAGTAGGATTTATTGGCGGGATCGATATTCCCGTTATTAATAATTTTCGTTGTGGCTATGAGTTGGGTTTACAACAAGCGAATGCTGATATCACCTTGGTCAGCCGCTATATTAATAAGGGTACGTTCTCATGGGATGATTTAGAGTCTGCTCAATCATTGTCTGAAGAGATGATTAACGAAGGAGTGGATGTTATTTTTCCGGTTAGCGGTATGGCCAGTAAAGCGGCTATGGACACCATGAAAAAGGCCGGTCCTCATTACTATAGTTTTGGTATTGATAGTAATAGTAATGCAGATTACCCAGAGACATTGCTTGCCTCGTTTGAAAAACGCTCTGATAAGGCTATTTTTGCTGCTTTGATGTTGTTAAAAAATGGCATATGGAATAGCACAGAAAAGCACTTTGGTATTAAGCAAGGGATAATTGAAATTACAGCTAATCCTCAAAATTCTGAGTTAACTGCTAGCGATCGAGAAAAAATTAACGAGCTGGTTACTCGATTAAAGGGAAAGAACAATACTATTTCTCGTGAAATTCTTACCCATTGTAAGGTATGAGAATGAAAAGACTTTCTTCTCATGTAATCATGCTTTATATCGTGTTAACTCTGGTGCCATTGTTGATTATCGGCGGATTTAGTGTTGCTAGAAGCTATATCGCAGAGCAACAACAATGGACAAATTTATACGATAAAGTACTTTTGCAGCAATTAATTAATGCTGAGAAATCCTTGACGGAGTTTGATCTTGCCTTAGCTGAGTTAGTGGTTAATGACTTTTCCCGTTTAGACTATATTCGCTCGGTAAAGCTTGAGTCTAGTTTGTATGCGATGAAGTTTGCAGAGGTGATTAACTTTGATACTCAGTCAAAAAATTTAACGCCGCTTGCTTATCCTATCATTGACCGTCAAGGCAATGAGTTAGGGCAATTAGTTATCTATAAAGATAAAGAAGCGTTTAGTTCGCACATCATTTATTCTGTTTTACCTAAGATCATATTTTTTGTATTGCTGGTGAGTTTTATCTCATTCTTATTTAGTCATAAAATTTTGGCTATATTGAAAAAACCCTTTAAAGATGTGCATAATTTTACAGCGCTAGTCGCCAGTGGTGATTTTAAATCGCCTCCGCCAAATCACCATGACTTTATTGAAATTCATGCTATTTTTTCATCATTAGAAATGATGCGTGTGCGTTTACTTGAGTCTATAAATCAATTGAGAAAGAGTGAGGAAAACTACTCGCGAACATATAACTTGACCCAAGTGTGTTTATTCGTTGTCGATGTGAAAACCTGTAAAATCGTCAGAGCAAATCAAACTTTTACCAAGTTAGTCAGTGATATTTCGGTGGTTAATATCCATCATGCCGATCGCTTACAGCGTTTTGTCTCTATGTTGCTGGAGCGCAAAAGCAGTCATAGCTTTGAGTATACTATTAGCGTTAAAGGTTTATCAAAACACTTCCAGGTTAACCATTCAGAGCGAATACAAGATGAAATTGAATGCTCCGCAATGGATATTAGTGAACTGATTGAAGCGAGAGAGTCTGTTGTGATGCAGTTACAGACAGATGCGTTAACGGGGATCCCTAACCGTGTTAGTTTTAACCAGTTTGTACAGCAAGTTGAAAATAAGGAGCATCCGCAGTTTGCTTTAATGATGTTAGATTTAAATGGCTTTAAAAGTATTAACGATACTCATGGTCATATAGCGGGTGATGAAGTATTAAAAGTGACGGCTCTGCGCATAACCGACAATATTCCAGCATTTGCCCGCGTGTATCGTTTAGGCGGCGATGAATTTATTATCAGTCTAATTGGCGAGCATTCAGAAGTTCAATTAGGTCAAATTGCACAGAGCATAGTTCAGCAGGTTGAGGCTTCCATCCCATTTAATGACGAAAAGCTGTTAGTTTCATCGAGTATTGGCATTAGTTGTCATGATGAGCGGAATGGGGTTTCAGTTAGCGAAGTCTTTCATGATGCTGATATTGCGATGTATCATGCTAAAACTAATCGGTTGCCACCGGTGTTTTCCAATGACTTGTGTGCGGCGTAACTGGCGATATTTGCTAGTTATGAAGTTTTAGAGTTGTAAGGATAGGTATGTAAAAAGAAAGCCCCTTTATATTAGTAAAGGGGCTTTTGGGTTAATGACTATTTCAGAGAGTCAATTGTTTCTGGTTTGATTTCTGGAATGGCAAGTTCTAGCGACTGCACATACGCAACGCCGCTCGCGGTAATACCCCCCTCGTAGTCGCGGGTGCCGTCAGCTGTGACTACAGATACTTCACTAGGGTTCCAAGATTCAAAGAAACTGGTTAGGTCGTAGCGCGACACTGAAGATGCACATGCCATCAGTAAGTCGCCTTGGCTCAATCTTGCTGAGTTTTGCGCAGAACAAGATGGATTATCGATGTTACGTGCTTCGCGGTGCATCATCTTAATCATGTTCCAGCCTTCATCATCGCCATAGTAAGACGGGATAGCGTCAGCGGCAAAGTGGTCAGCCACTTTGAAATGATCTTCTGCCCAAATCTTTAACTGTGCGAACATCACCAAACGTGACCCTGCATCGCCGTGACTCCAAACATGACCATCATCACGACTAATCAACATTGGCGCTTTTTGGATATCAGTTTTAACGCGATCCATTTCGCCCATGCCGTTATCGCGCTGCTCTTGCATATAAAGTGCAAGAATATTGTTAGCAACTTCGGTAGCGCCTTTGACATTGAACGGTGCGGCTGCGAGGTTATGGCCCACTTCATGCCATAACAACCAGTCATTGACCGGATTGGTTGGAATGGTGTTGCGGCTGCGACTGTAGGTTGTGCTCATCACTGGGTAACCAGAGTGGGCTGCACCAATTGATATTTGCGCGTCATTGACAAAGCGATGGCTATGCTCAGGTAATAGCTCACCAGTAAAGCGCATATTACCTTCAGAGTTATCGCGAGCGTGGAAGTCACTGGCTTTTTCTGCAAAGTCATTCATGCCTTCACTGAATATCTCGATGTCAGTGTTAATGACGTTGTTAACTGGGGTCGTATAAACAAACTGACCTGTTACCACTTCAGCCAGTGGTACTTCGCTATTCACTTGGTTTACCCACTGACCGCCTTTCCAAAGTGATGCTTTGAGTACACCCGTAAAACTAAACTCAACGCTGTTGGCTTCGAGTGTTTTAGCTGGCTTGATATAAATCAGACCACCATAAGGTGCAACAATCTCAGTGGTAGCACCTGCTTTATGGCTCCAAGATTTTTGTACGCGAGAAGGGCGCTTTAATGCGAGTTCATGCTGGTGCTTACCGGTAACATCATCTACCAGTGCCACAGTAATGGTTGCATCGTGATTACCACTAACTGTTACTACATTGCGCTTAACGGCCCAAAGACCCGTTGATTGCATGTTGTTAGCTGTGCCAACGACAGCATTGTTGAAGGTTTCAATCTGCACTTCAGCTGTGCTGCCGGTATCTGCAGTATTACCTGGGTAGATGCTGGTATCGACGCTAATATCATTATCCCAATATGAGCGACCCAGCATTATCCGCGTAAGTGGCTTTTCTTGGTAGTTAAGTGGGTAGCTAGGATTAAGTTCACCGGTTGCAGTCAACATGTTATAACTTTGCATTTTTGCAAAAGTCTCTGCAGCACAAGCATTGTCTGGTTGATGTGCATCAGAGGTATAACAGTTTAAAAACTCAGTGGCTTGTTTAAACCCAAGTTCATCTTGTACGCCAGGTTTATAGGTGTACTGCTCGTCATTCCACAGCCAGATAGATAAGTTGTCATAGGTTTGGTTTAACTCGTTAAGTGATAAACGTGCACCTTCTACGCCTTTACTGCGATAGTAAATTTCGTGTTGGTATAACTTTTCTACGTTGGCGCCAAGGTTTGCCGCTTTGACCATAGTAGAAATCACATCTGGGCTGATTTCATAACGGGTAAATCTAGGGCGGTAATATCTATACCCAGTACTAAAACCATGGCCTTTACGAGTTTCGATACAGCCAATTTCATAGTCATAACTCGAATCAGTGCACTCTTGCACATCAGGGAACTCAGCCTTGATTTTAGCTACTGCTGCTAGTCGTTCAACCTCTGTTTTAGCGCTGATAAAGGCATAGTTATTATGTTCAATACCTTGGTCATCTAGCGTTTTGTATTGGGCTACCCCAAAACTAGGCTTGTCTATTGGCGATGGAAAAGTGACCGTACCATCTTGGTTGATGACAAATTTAGACATATCATCGAACTTTTCATAGGTCACGAGTGTGTCGGTTAAGCTACCGCGTGGGTTCGGCGCGCGTGACTCACAGTAATAACTCTCGCCACAATAGCCCTGCTTTGTACGGGCTAAGTTAGCACCGCCTAAAGAGATCCCCGCAGCATCGGCTAAACGCGCAATAGGTTCAGGGTTTAATTGCTCGATAGCATCCATGAATAAGATATTGCCGCCAGCATTAACATATTGAATTAAATCGGTTATGTCAGTAGCGGAAAGTAATGGATTAGTTACATCAGCAAGTACCTTTACGCTCATGCCATCGCCAAATAGGCCTGTTTCATAAGCTTGAAGAATCAGTAAAGGTGTCGTTGAAGGGCTTAGTCCACCATATCCACCAGTGGTGAATACTTCACTATTCAGTTTATATGAAGGATCAATAGTAAACTCATACTGCTGGTTTGAATTGACTTGTGATTTCCATACTTTACTAATGTTGGTACCAACATTAATGCTGGTTTTACCATTATCATGTTCAGGTACGAACCAAGTGAACATGTTGCTAAAGAAGCGAGGCATACTGCCGTTGTCTTTACCTGCATCTTCGCCGCCGGCCCAGTAATTGGTCGGATGACTCAAAATATTGGGGTACATGCTGTTCCCCATAAACACAACCTTGCCTTGACCAATCTCACCGGCAGTGACGACGGGCAAATTGTATGTGGCGGTGTCTTTGCCCACTATTTCAGGACGTTTAAGCGCAACATCTGAATTAACATCGATTATCTTTGCATCAGTCACATAGGGGAAACCGTCATCACGACGATAAGCCTGCTCAGCACCAAATGGCAGCCAGTAGTTCACATCGTTACGCGGCATTAGCACCGGGAATGCTGTGTTGGCTGTGTTCATTGAGCGCATAAAGCGGGTATAACCTACCTCACCATAAAAAGCTGAGTTATCGTGAAACACATGGAACTGATCAACACCGCTATAGAGCTGAGTTAATGTATTGGTAACATATTGACCTTTTTGCAATAAAGGCGCAGCTAGCTCACGTAATCCAGCCGGATTTTGGTTTAATTCAGCATCAATAATTTGCGCTAAACCGTTATCAAATTGAGCGTTAAACTCGTTCGGTACGCTAAATTGCGTATCTTCAATTTGTGCACCGTTAGGTAAATTGATATTAATAATTTCGTTAATTACGTTCGGGTATTGCGCAAAAACACTGTGTACATTGTCGCTGAAAGTGACTGAATCACTGCTGTTATTCGCATAGCGATTAATCAATGTATTAATGTTTTGTTTAACGATTTCGTTTTCAGAAACGTCAGACAGCTGATATTCAACTTGGTTACCTTTAACAGAGCCAAAGGTAAAGGTATCTAAGCCAAATGTAATCGTTTCGCCCCATACATAAGAGATTAGACCGCTTGAGTCGGTGATCCCGCGAGATGACTTAGTGTAATAGTTTATGCCAGCAATTGGCTTACCATTGGCATCAGCTAAAATACTTTGAGTGTCAACTAAACTGTCCTGACTTGGCTTATAGGTATAAGCATCTTCTGCAGAGGCAGAGACGAAACCTGCGTTAATGTCTGGCTTAGCCCCAACTGAGATTTCAGGTGTAAGGGTGTTATCAACATGGGAGCTCGGCGCTTTATCTACTTCATCGGTTTCTTCTCCCGCTGGTGGATTCACAAATGCTTCAATGGTGATTGGGTCATTTATTGCAAATAATGGCGCAACGTCATAGACGTCAATTTCATCCAGACAAATCTCATCAGTTAACGCAGGGCAAGTACTGACTTTTGTCATCACTCTAGCGCCATCTACAACACTGATCTCATGTTGCCAATCATTTTTCATGTCTAATGCCATGGCATTATGTGTGTCGCGTGTCCAGCCTTCGGGCAAGGGGATATCTTTGTTTAGCAATTCTAACGAACCAAAGTAACAGCTAACATTATCACCGTCTTTAAACGTAAACTGACCTGTTGCACCGAGCTCTTGATCATTACAAGTAATTTGCCCTGATAACGCTTTACCATTTAATAGCAGGCTGCCTTGGTAGGTCTTTTTAGCAGGAAGGATTTCAGTTGGCGGAATGACTTCAACTTGGCCCGCAAAGCATTGCTTATTGGTGTAGGTTGTTTTAGCCGCGGTTAAGCTGGTTAATGCGGCTTCACAGGCATCAGCACTTGGGAAGATATTCTCTTTAAGCTGACTGTTAATTAGAACTTTAGACTCTGCGCTGCAGAAAAAGTGGTCATCAGTCGATAGTGTGCTGGTAAAGGTATTTTCACAGAGTTGGTCATCGATAATGTCAAATAACGGCGTCGAGGGTTCCAGTGGAATACTTGGAATGCTAGGGTCGACCGGAATAGACGGCTCTAACGGAATACTTGGAATGCTAGGGTCAACCGGAATAGACGGCTCTAACGGAATGCTTGGAATGCTAGGGTCAACCGGAATAGACGGCTCTAACGGAATGCTTGGAATGCTAGGGTCGACCGGAATAGATGGCTCTAACGGAATGCTTGGAATGCTAGGGTCAACCGGAATAGACGGCTCTAACGGAATGCTAGGAATACTCGGTTCGCCAGGAACTGAAGGTTCATTGGAATTATCGTCAGATGAACAGCCGATCATAAGGTTGCTTATCACTACAGCAAGTATAAGTTTTTTCATTCATTTTTCTCATCGCTAAAAGCAAAGTTGCTTTCTCTAAACGCTATCTTTTAATAGCGTTTAGAGAAGAGGGCTTTGAGCGAGTGTAAACAGCGGTACGTTAGCGTTAATAAAAAGGGGAGCAGATTTAATATAAAGACGACAGGAAAGTTTCAAAATTTAGTTTTTTAGTGGATATCCAGAAAAATAGGCAGGGTATTATCTCAATAAACACTTAAAAAATATAATTTTTATTTTGTTAAGTGATTAATAGTAAAGGTTAAATCTATATTGTTTTTTTGGGGGATTCTATTGCTCTTTTTTAGCCTTAAGAGCAATAGAATGATGCGTTTCTGCGAGGGAATAGCCCTAAAGACGGGTCTATAAAAACGGGCGAGTTGAACTATGATTGCGTCGAATAAGCGTTAGCGACCTCTTCACTAATAATTGCAATACCGGCACGCATTTTTGCTTCATCTTGCACATAGTTCATGCGCAAACATTGACACGCATGTTCCCAATCATCTTCGAGTCCAAAGAAGAAATACTCACCAGGCACAATTAATACCCCGCGCTCTTTTAAGCGCTGATACAGCTCCATGGTAGTAATCGGTAATTCATCAAACCAAAGCCAAAGGAACATGGCGCCTTCTGGTTTATGAATTCTAAAGCGGTTATCACTAATCGATTGCTGTAACAGCTCAACCGCAAAGGCCGATTTTTGCTGGTAAAACGGCTTAATGACGGTTTCGCTTAATTTAAGTAGATCACCAGAATCAATCATGTGTTTAGCAATCGCAGGGCCAAAGCCGCCTGGAGCTAAACTGATAATCGCATTGAGGTTAGATAGCGCAGCGGTGATTTCTTCACTGGCAATCACAATGCCAGTGCGCACGCCAGGCAAACCAAGTTTCGACAGGCTCATACACAAGATGGTATTGCTGTTCCAAAATGGCGTGACGTCTTCAAAAATGATATTAGGAAACGGCGTGCCATAAGCGTTATCAATGATCAGCGGAATATTATTGGCGCGAGCGAGTTCATCCAGTTTTATTACTTCATCGTCAGTAAGCACGTTGCCTGTTGGGTTGGTTGGTCGAGACACACAAATTGCCGCAACTGAATCGTCAATGGTGAGTTGGTCAAAGTCTACATGGTATTTAAACATGCGATTATCGAGCATCTCGATTTCAGGACGATAAGAGACAAAAATATCATCATCTAAACCTGCATCGTTATAACCAATATACTCAGGGGCTAATGGCAGTAGTATTTTCTTGTGGCTGCCATCAGTTTGTTTACCGGCTAATAAGTTAAACAGATAAAAAAAGGCGCTTTGGCTGCCGTTGGTTAAACTGATGTTCTTTTCGCTAATATCCCAGCCATAGGTTTGTTTGAGTAAATTAGCTAAGGCGCTTAAAAAACTGTCTTTACCTTGAGGACCATCATAGTTACTGAGGGCGGCAACTAACTCGCCCTTAGCCAGCATATCTGCCGCAGCTTGGTTAAAATAATCTTGCATTGCTGGAATGTTTGCTGGGTTGCCTCCCCCGAGCATGATCGCGCCAGGTGTGTTTAAGCCGTCATTAAGATCGTCCATTAATTGGGTAATGCCGGAGTAACGATTAAATTTTTCACCAAACTTTGAAAACTGCATGCCATCTTTTACCACTATTGCCTAAGTATGCTTGTAGTAACAAGACTCAGAATAAAGTGCACTCATTTTTTCAGTTTTTAGTGACTAATTTGGCATTCATCATGGTTTACTGAATAAATCGTAAAATTTTTGTTCAATTGCTCAGTTTTAATCAACTGTGTGCAGTTGAGCGCGGGCTTGATTGCTGATGGATAATGCAGTCGATTTACTCGCGCTGAATGACCTATTGTGTAATAGGCTGAGTTTTCTTACTATCTAGCTTATTAAAATGAACAGTTAAAACGGAAAGTTAGCGCGCTAACCCTTAACTGGCGCGTCGCCGTATCCCCCCATTGTAAAACGAGACAACATGAAATTTATCCATACCTCTGACTGGCATATTGGCAGGCAGCTGCATAATCAAAGCTTGCTTGATGATCAGCGCTTTGTTTTAGATCAAATCGTTGAACTTGCAAGCCAGCATGATGTTGATGCCGTGGTGGTTGCCGGTGATATATATGACCGCTCAATTCCGCCCGCTAATGCAGTCGCGTTATTGGATGATGTGGTGAATCGCTTGGTCAATGAGTTAAACATTCCGCTGATTATGATTGCGGGGAATCATGATGGTCATGAGCGCCTAGGCTTTGCTGCAAGGCAGATGAATGACAGTGGTCTGCATATTATTGGACCATTGAGTAAAGACGTCAGAACCATTGAGCTACAAGGTAAACAAGGTAATGCTGTATTTTACGGTTTGCCTTATGCCGACCCTGCGACTGTGCGCCATGTCTTTGACTGTGAAGTGAGTACCCATGAAGAGGCGATGGCGAAGTTGCTAGAGCAAGTGCATGAGCACGATAGCCATGGTTTGCCCAAAATTGTGGTGAGCCATTGTTTCCTCGATGGTGGTAGTGAGTCTGAATCTGAAAGGCCATTGAGTATTGGCGGCGCAGATAAGATCTCGCCGACGTTATTCACGCCTTTTAATTACACCGCACTCGGGCATTTACATGGGCCGCAATATAAGGGCGCAGAGCATGTGCGTTACAGCGGCTCAATGCTCAAATACTCCTTTAGTGAGCAACACCAAAATAAGTCGGTCACTTTAGTTGACATCGCTGAAGATGGCGCAGCCAGTTTTGAACTATTACCGTTAACCGCTATGCGCGATGTGCGCATTATCGAGGGGTTAATGGCAGAGCTGTTAGAGCAGGGTAAAACCGATGCTCACAATCAAGACTATTTGATGGTTAGACTGACCGATAAAAACGCCATTTTAGATGCTATGGGTAAACTCAGGGATGTATATCCTAATGTCTTGCATTTAGAGCGCACTGGACTGATGAGCGACAACACCAAAGTTGAGCTGAGCCGCGATCATATTAAAAAGGGTGAGCTTGATATGTTCAGCGATTTTTTCGCTCAAGTCTCAGGTGAGCCGATGACAGATGAGCAGCAACAAGCAATGACTGCTGCGATAGAAGAGTTACATAAAGTGGAGCGCACAGCATGAGACCATTAACGCTTGAGATGTGTGCTTTTGGCCCATTTGCTTCAACCCAAGTTACCGACTTTACGGCGCTGGGCTCTAATCCACTATTTTTAATCAATGGCCCAACAGGCGCGGGTAAAACCAGCCTGTTAGATGCCATCTGTTTTGCACTGTATGGTAAAACCACAGGCGATGAGCGTGAGGGCAGCCAGATGCGCTGCGACTTAGCGCCTGACAGCTTATTAACAGAAGTTACCTTTAGCTTTGCTCTCGGCGATAAACAGTATCGTATTCGCCGCGTCCCTGAGCAGCAGCGCGCGAAAAAAAGTGGTGATGGCTACACGGTGCAAAAACCAGAAGCCCAGTTATATTTCATTGATAGCGATGGCACAGAACATCTGCTGGTGGCCAGTAAAGTTTCAGAAGCGACGGCTGAAATTGAAACATTAACCGGTTTAGATGCCGATCAGTTCCGTCAAGTGATGGTGTTGCCACAAGGCAAATTCCGCGAGCTATTAATGGCAGACTCTAAAGACAGAGAAAAGATCTTTAGCCAGCTGTTTCAGACGCAAATTTATCGCAAAATTGAAGATAAACTCAAGTTTCAAGCATCGGCGATTAAAGCTGAGGTGCGCGACCACCGTAATAAGCGTGACGGCATGCTCGCTAACATAGGTCTTGGATCTGATGAACAACTTGCGCAAGAGCTTACCGAGCTAGAACCAAAGCTTAACGATGCCGCGGTACTAAAGCAGCAAAGTCAGCAGGCGCTAATTGAGGCGAATAAACAGTTTGAGTCAGCTAAGTTACTCAATAGCGACTTTGCAGCCCTCGATACGCTTAAGCAAACCGCCGTATTACTTGATGATAAAAAACCAATCATCACGCAGCAGCAAGCAAAGCTTGCAAGTGGTCAACAGGCGCTGCAACTCAAACCTGTGTTAGACGTGTCGCTTGCCCGCAGCGCAGAAGTTGCACAAGCACAAAGCGCCTGCGTTAAGGCACAGGCGGCGAAAGCACAAAGCATACAGGCGCTAGCCAAGAGCCAAGCACAAGTCGATGCCTTGCCTGAACAAGAGCAAAAGCTGCAAAGTGCTCAAAATGAATTGCAGCAACTCAATCAATTATTGCCGCAATTACAAGGCTTAGATGCGCTGCAGCATCAGGTTAATCAAGCCAGTGTGCAGTTAGAGCAAGCCAAACAAAAAGGCATTAACGAAAAAGCTCAGTTACAGGCATTGCAAGCACAAAAGCAGCAAGCTGAACTGCAAGTACCGCAATTAGAGTTACTCGCTGCAGAGCAAGTCAACGCGCAGCAAGCATTGAGCACTCAAACCGACTTGATTGAACGTTATCAGCTTTGGCAACAAGCAAGCCTTGATGCAAATCTTACTGAGCAAGGGTTAGCACAGGCAAAAGAGAAGGGCGGTCAGCTACGTAATCAGTTTACCGAGGCGCAAACTCAGCATAGGCAGTTACAGCTAGTTTGGCACCGCGGCCAAGCGGCGAGTCTAGCCTTGCAATTAAGCCCTGGTTCGCCCTGTCCAGTATGTGGTAGTGGAGAGCATCCTAATCCCGCGCAAAGCGCCGAAACGCTGCCAACAGAAGAGCAGCTGCAACAGGCGCAGCACGCTGAAGAGTTGGCAAACGAGGCGCTTAATCAAGCGAGGGCGGAATACTCAAGCCTGAATACTAAATATCAAGAACAGTTAAAGCGTACCGCTGAGTTATTGCAAAAAATTGGCGAGGCCAGTCAACAATCGCTTGATAACCTGCAATCACAATTGCAACTGCTGCAACAACAATTGCAGCAAACGAATGATGCCGCTAAGCAATTAACCCAAATTAGAGGCCAGCTGCAAGAATGGCAAACCAAAGAAAGGGCGCTGCAAACGCAGCTTGAAACAGAGCGAGAGCATTTTTCTGAGCAACAAAGCAAACTGGCTGATCTGCAAGGTCAACTTAAACATGCACTCGCGGCAATCCCTGAGCAATATCGCAGCGTGGACGCGTTAAATGGCGCGATAGGGCAAGTTAATGCGCAAATAGCAGCTTTGCAAAGTACGATTAATTCGACCCGTCAACATCATAGCCAAGCGGCAGAGTTAGATGCTGCTAATACCTCAGCTTTGACGGCAACTGAAACGAGTTTGACTCAAGCAACTGCCCACAGCGATGCAGCCTTAACAGAATTAACTCAACAGTTGCTAAGCGCGGGCTTTAGCGACCAACAGGCACTGACTCAAGCTTTGTTATCTCAAGACGAGCTTAAAGCGATAACTGATGAAATAAGTCATTATCAGCAAGCGTGCACCGCAAATGACACCCGATTAACTGCGCTAAATGAAAAATTAGCCGAACAAGTTAAACCTGAGTTAGCTGGGCTAGAGAGCGAACTTAACAATATCCAGAGCCAGCAACAGGCAGCAGATAATCAATGGCAAACAATACAAGGGCGTGTGACGCAGCTAACTCAAACCCAAAAGCTGCTAAAAGAAGCTGACGCAAAAGCTAAAAAGCTTGAAGATGAATACGCCGTTATCGGCACATTATCTGATGTTGCCAATGGGCAAACGGGTAACAAAATCAGCCTACAGCGCTTCGTGCTCAGTGTGCTGCTTGATGATGTGTTACTTGAAGCGAGTCACCGTTTACAGTTAATGAGTAAAGGTCGCTATCGATTGCTGCGCAAAGAAGAACGCGCGAAGGGCAATAAGGCTTCTGGCTTAGAGTTAGAAGTTGAAGATGCTTACACTTCCAAGGTGCGCCCGGTAGCAACGCTTAGTGGTGGCGAAAGCTTTATGGCGGCGCTGTCGATGGCGCTGGGTTTATCCGATGTGGTGCAGGCTTATGCGGGTGGCATTAAGCTTGATACGCTATTTATCGATGAAGGCTTTGGTAGTCTTGATCAAGACTCGCTAGATTTAGCGGTAAGAACCTTGATGGACTTGCAATCTTCTGGCCGCATGATTGGTGTCATCTCCCATGTGTCTGAGATGAAAGAGCAGATCGGCACCCGCATCGACATTAATAAAACCGCTAATGGCAGCGAAATCAGTATAACGCTGCCGTAAGTTACCTATTGTTGATAATGGCTAAGGCGAATGTATTGGCTAATTAAGCGAGTCGATACAAGGGGATTAGCCATTAAAACGACTTTTTATTTACGACTATCTGCTTATTTTGTGCCGCAGATCAGTTTGTATATTGGGTTATTTTTGATATAACTTGGCATCAAACCTCGTTTTGGCGGGGTTTTTCAGTCAAATAGATAATCATAATAACGAAAGTTGAGGCATAGGTTGCGCGCAAGTAAATTTTCTTTTTCAAATATGTCTAAAAATCGTTTGGCAGGCTTACCTTCTTTGCATCGCAAGGTACTGCTCGGTTCAGTGCTTATTATTGGTTGTGCGATATTAATGCCAAGCCGCCATGAGTTAATACCACAGCGGATCCCGGTTCAGCTTGACATTGACGCCATTCTTTCCCAAAACATCGCGATTCCGACTACAGAATTACTCGAACCCGCTGCCGATTTTCAAAAGCAAATCGTTAAAGGCGATACGTTAAGCGGCTTATTCGAGCAAGGCGGTGTTGATCAGCAAACCATGTATAAGGTGTTAGAAGCTGACTTAAACGTACTGGCACTTGATACGCTAAAACCGGGCAATAACATCCAGTTTTGGTTAAATGATGCCGGTGAGCTGCAAAAGCTTAGCCTTTATTTTGACGCGTCTAGACAAGTTATTTTCAGCCGTTTTGATGATGGCTCGTTTAATGTTGACGAAATCAATATTGAAGGGATTTGGCGTGACCGCGCAGTATCGGGGCAGATCCACGGTTCTTTCTATTTATCAGCGCAAAAAATGGGGCTTAATGCTGGTGAGATCCAGCGTGTTGAGTCGTTATTAAAAGAGAAGCTTAACTTTGCCCGTGATCTACGTGCAGGCGATAAATTTTCAGTACTGATGAACGATCAGTATATTGATGGTGAAGCAACGGGTAACAGCCATGTGCTTGGGGTGACTATCGATCGCGGCTCAAGTAGCATCAATGCTTACCAACATTCCGATGGTAACTTTTATGATGAACAAGGTCAGAGTTTAGCAAGAGCGTTTCAGCGTATTCCTTTAGCTAAAAACTACCGTATTAGTTCGCGTTTTAATCCTCACCGTCACCACCCAGTGACAGGGAGAACATCACCGCATAACGGTACTGATTTTGCTATTCCTATTGGCACAAAAATTGTGGCACCGGGCGATGGTATTGTGTCTTTGGTGACCAATCACCGATTTGCCGGCAAGTACATCGTTATTGACCATGGTAATAAGTACCGCACCCGTTACTTACATTTATCTAAGTTCCTTGTACACAAAGGGCAGCGAGTATCTCGTGGTCAAGTTATTGGTTTATCAGGTAATACCGGTCGAGTGACTGGCCCACACTTACATTATGAATTCCATATTAATGGCCGTCCAGTTGACTCTATGAAAGCCAAAATCCCAATGGCAAGTAAGCTATCTTCAAAACAGATGAGCGAGTTTAGCCAGATAGTGAAAGTCAGAAAAATGATGATGGGAATAGCCTAAACTCGTTGATCTCGCGTCGGTTGCCGAGGCGTATTTAGCGGGTTTAGGCAGTTTTAAAAAATTGATTTAATAAAGCAAAAAGCCATCATTCATTGATGGCTTTTGTTTAGGGTTTTTGAAGGATTAACTTTTAAGTATCTCCCAAGGTTTACCAAGGGCTACTACTAGGCTGTGGGGCCGACCAATCGCATGTGCCAATCTTCAACTTTCCCGGTTTCTAGTCGACGTTTGACCAGGGCCTTCCAAGATTCAACTAACGGCAGTTCAGACAGTTTTCTGAGCTCTTGTGCATCTAAGCTACCGCTAAACACTGCACCCATGATCCGTGCCAATGACCAGTCAGGGTAAGGCCTTTCACATAAGGTTATGTCATCTCCGGAGCCAATCTCACCCTCTTGTAGCACCTTAAAATACCATCCGGTTCTTAAGGTATCTTGTAGTCTTTGCGCCATATCATTTTGCTCGAATCGTACATTTAGTTTCCAGCATGGCATGCGGCCTTGAGAGACCTCTAATATTGTTGAGCCAATGCGTATTTTGTCTTTAAGGCAAATATTTGCTTCGGTTACACCTGTTGAACTAAGGTTTTCACCAAAGGCGCCAGCTGCTTCAAAGATAGCTTTGTCGCCGAGCTCTTGTTGCCATACAGGGTAGTGCTCGCTTGGATAAATATGCAGGGCTTTTTCAATGCCGCCATGAAAGCGCGGATCGCCTTGCTCGTCGTTGCTAAAGCCGAGCATTGTTGCGTACTGACGCTCGGCTAAAACCTGTTTATTAATCGCACTTTGCGCGCCGTGAGCAAATGCCACCGTTTTACCGGCGAGAACAGAATTTACGGTGCCTAATTTTTGCATTGGAGTTCCTAATTGGGGGACGAGCAGCGTAAGCTGGTGTTATTTTTATCTGTTATTCTTTATTGGTAACATCCAAAAAGTTGAATTCAAATTGACCATCTGGATCTTCAACTCGGACGACTTGGTTAAACTGCGCCGCTTCAAAGTGTGGATTTTGCACTAATATGCTCATTAGCTGCTGCGTAACAGTATCGCTATGAAATGCAGTAGCTAATGCCTGATGTGACTGTCTGATCAGCCGTGAGAATAAATGTTCACCCTCATCGTCTTCATCACCATCATCGTTTGCAGTGACCTCATTCCATTTGGCATAAACTGCTCGCAGCTTTAGCGTTGCTTCATCGTCATCAAAATACACGTCCTCAACAATAAACTCATCATGTGAGTGTCTCGGGTGTGGCTCAAACTTGCTGCCGTCTTTATTCCAAATATTCCAGTATAAATCGCCATGCCAAAAGGCTGCAGAGATAGTCATGTGTGAGAAGGCTTCTTGCTTAACGTAGAATGTTAAGCCTTCGATATTTTCTTCAATTAATCGGCTTACCTGCTTTTCATAAAGTTCACTTAACGCTTGAATATCGTGCATATTACAACTCTGATTGAATAGTTTTAGTAGGGAAGTGATCATAAGCTTAAACCGCTTAGCTTATCATCAGCTAGAAGTTGGTTGTGGTTTCGTTAGCTTACATTATCGTTATTTGTCAGATTATTGAGTCTGCTCAGTCTTTAAGTATTCGCCATCGATATCGTACTGCATTTGATAACTTTTAAGAGTGACTATTCCCTCAATATTACCCATATTGATTTAACCTGCAGCCGGGTCACCGACCCAAGTTGAAAATATTGTAGACGGGGATGAATAATGACTGCTTGTTTATTGCAGTGCTAGTTTTGTTCCCTAACTCGGTTTTGAAAAGAAAATCTTGGTTATTAAGATGCAACTTGAGTCGTTAGTTACTCACATGTCACTACTTCTGTGGGTCGCTGTAAAGCCGTCCTTGGCCGCTCTGCGGTTTCCAATAACCTCCCTGTTAAATAGCCAGTTCGGCATCCATGTCTCTCGTTCGAAGAGTATTTTTTTAGATATCTCACCCTGAAACGGAAGCTCACAGTGGTAAGCCCCTAATTTCTTAGACACTTAGCTGTTTCTCAAAGTACTTCTTTTTCATGTTTATTTACCCTTGACTATATAAAGCGTTTTTACCGCCATAAACTTTAAACGAACAATTCAGAATATCTATGTAAAACAATGTGCTGCTTGTTCTTGATGTAAAGCAATAAAAGGCCCCGGCTAGCGAGGCTTTGGATTCAAAATTGAACCTAAAATTTTAATGTAAGATCTAGCTTTGCCAACCTGTACTCTTCCTTGTTACCTATCAAACTATCAGAGATCTTTTCCATTTCAGTCCAAGGTATAAAAATAGGCTTCAAGAAATAATGATTAATAGTTGGGTACATAAGCACACCTTCCTCACTACGACATACATTCATTGAATTAAAATGATCAAATGATGAGTCATTATTCAGTTTAAAATAAACAGCTTGTATACTAGCCTGTTTAGATGAGCTGATTGAATCACTATGAAAGCTATCAACGAGTTTGTTCCAAATCTCATTATTTAAGTCTTTATAAAAGGCATAGCAAGCCGTAAGGACAAAAACTAATAGAATAATACTAGTGAGTGAGATCATATACACCACCTCCTATCCATCTACCAAGATCACCTAAACCACTCCAACGAAATTGAATATCTCCAAATGCTCCCGTCATTGATGCGCCCTTACCACGACCCCAGCCAAACTCAACAACTGGGGGATACGACTGAGGTCCACCATTCTCATCCCAAGGGTTGCATTGGTTAGCTTTATGAGGAAAAGTTACCGAACCTGAATAAGCGCCCTTATTAAAGGAAAAAGAACCACCTAGCCCCCTAAGAGTATCAATAGTATTGTCACCAAAACCAAACATACCTCTTCCAAATAATGATAGCCCTTTACCGAAACCACCGACACCACCTTCTCCATTGGCTAAAACGGCAAAATCACCATTGCTATCTAATGCAAATGTAGCTGAGCCACCGTACGACACACCACTATTGGTTGTGTAACCAAACCCAACTGAAAAACCCCAAGTCTCTAGCCCATAAGGATCTGTAGCGTTGATAGGGTTTCCTTTAACATATCCATATGTATTAATCCCACCCGCTAAACCAATCGGGTCAGATTGAATGTAGCGCCCCAATTCAGGATCGTAATCACTAAAGTAATTGTAATGTAATCCAGACTCTTGGTCGTAATATTGTCCCGGAAAGCGTAAATTGTTCTCAATGCCCTGACTTACTATACTCGCTTTACCAAACTGCCTGCCAAACCACTTGCTGCTGACTATCCGTTAAACTCATTGGTGTATTCAGGTGAGAGTTGTGGAAGTAATAAGTTGCTTCTTGTGTCATCATTGCTAAAGGCACTTGATGTAAATAAACATATTCTTTGGTGATACATCCTGAGTCATCCGCTTCAGCGATTAATTTGCTAAATAATAATGGATGTAATAGTTATTATCATTTCAAACGAATTAAGCTGAAACTTAAAGGCCTGAGTCCGATAGCATATCGAAATCAGACCTTGGTAGCCGCTTAGACATGAGTCCAACTTAACGAGGTCACTTCACTAGCGAGGCTTTGGATTCAAAAGTTGTTAAACTATTTATCGTTTTTCAACCAAACCCTTAAATCTTCTATTACAAAGGATTTGGAGCAACTAAACAAAGAGTTGCTAGGACGATAATTAAAAGTAAGCTTTACTCGAAAGTCTGTATTTATTGGCAAACAGCCCATGCCAATGTTTTCTTTTTCTTTCTTATCCTGAGAAATATCTAAAAATGTAGATACCAACAACTTCTCAGTATCTTTGGAAAATACCTCAGCATTTACACTAAACTCATCAAGTTCTGGGTACTCCTTAATGAGTAGTGGTGAATTAACAATTACCGTTGAACAGCTTGTGTTATATTCTTTAGGAAGTTCGATACTTTCTATTTTTAAGCCTAGCTTTAACGCACCTTCTTTCTTTAATTCATCACCAAAAACAATGCTCGATAAAAGTGCGAACAATAAGGTTAAAGCACACCTAAAATACTTCATTTTAATTACCTTTATTAGGATTAAATTTCACCCATTGCCCATTATTCGATATGCTATGGCGTCCATAATTATCAATATTAAACAAATCTGTAGGGGCTGTCACAGGTTGTCCTGTTAAATCTGAAAGCTTTTGTGCAAATGAATCGTCTCCTCCTTTACCAGTTGAACAGGCGTAAATTTTGATTGGTTCATTACCTGTATAACCAGCATCTTTCATTTTTTCCAATAACTTTTCAGGTGTAAGAATCACATTTCTATAATCTAATGGACCGGCTCCATCAGTATCTCCGTGTGCCCCAACAGAAAACTCATTAGGTGTAGGGTTTACATATCTAAACATATATCGCCAATCCCTATCTCCCTTTTTTACTAAGTTTAAGTTAGGGTCCAGACCAAAAAAATCATATAAGTTAATCGGGTTGCCACCCACATAAGCATATGTATTAATACCACCAGCTAAACCAATCGGGTCAGATTGAATGTACCTACCCAATTCAGGATCGTAATCCCTAAAGTAGTTGTAATGTAATCCAGACTCTTGGTCGTAATATTGTCCCGGAAAGCGTAAATTGTTCTCAATGCCCTGACTTACTATACTCGCTTTACCAAACGCATCATATTTTGCCTGCCAAACCACTTGCTGCTGACTATCCGTTAAACTCATTGGTGTATTCAGGTGAGAGTTGTGGAAGTAATAAGTTGCTTCCTGTGTCATCATTGCTAAAGGCGCTTGATGTAAATAAACATATTCTTTGGTGATAACTCCTGAGACATCCGCTTCAGCGATTAATTTGCCGTCTGGAGCGT
Source organism: Shewanella sairae (assembly GCF_023283535.1). Lineage (GTDB taxonomy): Bacteria > Pseudomonadota > Gammaproteobacteria > Enterobacterales > Shewanellaceae > Shewanella > Shewanella sairae. Next base: position 137,476 of record NZ_JAKILT010000001.1, read on the forward strand.
ATATATAATACTGTTTCACTCCGTTAACAGATTTAGAAACACGTTCACCTTGGTAGTTATACATGTACTGAGCACTTATAGCGGCTTCACTCATGTCTGCTAAGCGGCCCGCTTGGTTGTAACTAAAGCTCATATTGCCTTTTTTAAGTGTATTTCCCATTTCATCGTAAAGCAGAGTTTGTCCGTTAATTGTTTTTAGTCTATTACTTAGCAAATACTGATACGTTGTCTCGGCATTTGTAGTAGAGACTTGGCTTAAGCGATTACCCACATCATCATAGCTGTATTTCCATCCGCCACGCTTATCTGCAACAAGACGTGACAATAGGTCGTAACTGAACTCTTGAGTAAGTTCTGTGTGCTGTTGATTGATGACTTCGGTAATATTATTGGTATTGTCATAAACATAATTCAGAGAGCTGTGTTGACCTATCGTTTGCTCAGTCACTCGGTAATCTGTATTGTATGTCTTTTGTAAGACAAGACCATTACCGTATGTCATTTGTTTTAATGGCCCAAAAGGATAATAGCTGATTTCATTTGCAAGTTGCGTTGTAACCCCTTGCTTTGTTACATTCACGCTGGTTAGCTGTCCCATGCTGTCATAGAGATAATCCAACTGAGTTCCGCTAGGGTAGGTTAATGTATCTAGCCGCCCTTGTTCACCATAACCATATTGAGTCGAAAACAGCTTACCATCTATCTGATTTGTTTCTTTAGTTAATAGCCCCAGTTGGTTATATTTCAGTTGCGTTTTACCACTTTGGTCTACGGCCTTGGTCAGCTTACCTATGCCATAATTACCATTCGTCGTATCATCATAGTTAAAGCTGATATTTTCATTAGAGTTTAAATAACTAAGTTCTAAAATACGGTTTAGTGCATCATATTGAAAATTTGTGGTGATACTTCTGGCATCAGTTTTTGAAGTGAGATTTCCCGAATCATCATAACTGAACTGCGTTACGCCGGAATCGGGGCTGACAATTTTTTCTACTTCATCAAACAAGTTATATTGATAGGTCGTCGTATTACCTTGGGGGTCGATAACATTTGAGAGCTTACCGGATGAAGTATAACCAAACTGAGTTCTATTCCCTAGTTTGTTGACTATGGTGACCGGTCTATCAAAACCATCCAGCGCTGTTGATTGGCTATTACCATTAACATCATGTAGAGCAATAACCTCTCCTTTGTTGTTGTAACTGTATGATGTCGTATTATTCAAAGCGTGATGACTGAGCAATTCTGAATGGAGACCATAGGTATACCTTTGTAGATATGTCTGCTGCCCCGTTTTATCTACATAGCGTTGCTCAATTACATTCCCTCGGCTATCTCTAGTGAGCAACTCAGCACTGCCGTCTTGAATTGCCGTTTTGACCAATCTTGAGGCATTATCATATTCGTAATTGAGAGTTAGGCCGTTTTTAGTCGCTCTGCTAATTAATCTTCCAGCTTTATCGTAGGTTAGCGTAACCTCTTCTGCGTCAGATTTGATTCTGGTAATTTGTCCCTGAGCGTTATAGCGATATTGAGTTAATAAACCATTTGCATCACTGACAGATAATGGTCGGCCAAAAGCATCGAAAGACAAAACATCAAATACCTTATTCCCTAAGCCATTGGTTAATGTTTGTTTGAAACCTTTAGCGGTATAATCAATCGACACCGTATCAGCTACATCGATTCTGGGGCCATCGATAGCGATTATATTGCCAAAATCGTCATAGTCATAGCTCACTTCGCGCTCATTATTGGTGATGCGTTTAGTCAGCCAACCTCTTTCGTTGTATTCAAAGCTGGTTATTTGCTCTTCAGATTTTTCGGTATTTACCAGTGGGCCACCAACAACATCACAATTTGCCCACTCATTAACTTCATCACAGTCAAAGCCATCACTCCCCCCTTCATCATCTTGGTATTGCTCATTTCTTATAATTGATTGAAGTAAATTGCTTTCTTTGTCCCAAACATAGCTTACCGATTGTGTTTGGCCATATTCGGTTTCTTTTTTGATTTTCTGTGTGAAGCCATACGACATTAATATTGAAGTGACAGTGTTGTTATAATCTTTCGTTATTTTTAGCGTGTCACCGGCTCCTCCTTCATAAAAACGCAGCCTTATGGCGTCCTGACACGTTGCGCAATTAACCTGAACGATTCTCCCATTTTCAATGAGATATTCTTTTATATCGCCTTTACTATCCGTAACTGTTCGCTTGCCATTATCACCATAAATAACCGAAACGGGTGGGGCCAAACTATCATTGCTTGTTTTTTCTACTCGGCCATATTCATCGTAGGTATACGATAAAACCATATTGCCATTTTCATCAATAATTGATGTTAATAGCTGTGTATTTCGGTGGTCTTCGTACTTATAAGTAACCGTAGAAAAAACTCCTTCCTCATCGGTGGGTTTATTCGACGAAATAAGCCTATTTTTGCTATCAAATACAAAAGAGTAAATTTGCCCTTCGTGCCCTAGGCTGTATTGGTACCCTGATGCTGTATCTTCACGGGATATTGTCCGCTCAGCCTGAGACTCAACCCCTTTCTTCACCGTGTACGACATTGAGTCAGCGGTATAGGAATAGGTGATAATGGCACCATTGCTCTTTTTTATTTTAATTAATCGTCCAAAACTATAATATTCTTTGTCATTATTATTGGCGGTGAAGGTGTATATACCATTTTGCCCTTCCAAAGACCCCTGCTGACTACCGCCAGACGAAATCCAGTTTTCTGCTGGACCATATTTAACTTTGAAAAACGAGACTTTAGTTTTATCAGGTCTCCACAGTGTTATCGATTGAGGGTTTTCAGTCTGCCAGTCATAAGACTTCCATGATTCATCGGTATAAGGGTTTTTACCGGAAGAGGCTCGGTATTCTTTGCTGTTTATCCAATGAGCCTTAATATCCTCTATAGGCCTAGATTCAGTAGTAACGTCAGTTTCATAGATAAAGTTTAATAACTCAGCGCTACTAGCGGTTTTGGGTTGCGCAGCATACAGCTTGGCGCTATTGGGATTAACAAACTTCGAGTCTAAAGAGAGACGAACACTTCCTCTATAAGCATCAATTCCATTTTCAATTGGGCAGCCATCATCACAATCGTCATCGTTAAAACTGATAACAAAAGGAAGGGCTGTTCCGCCCCAGGGCCTTCCATCACCATATCGAGAATCATTATCAATAACCATATGGTAATAAATCAACTGGTATGGCGCGTTGTGATAACTCCAATGCCCCATCAAAAAACATTTTGATAGTACCCGTCTATAGGGGAAGGGTAACTCATTGGGAAGAACTCACCCTCTAGTGTCCGATATGATATGACGTACTTCTGACCGGTATGATCCGTCATATCCATAGAGGCTGCACGGACAACATGATCCATATTTTCTTCAGCGAACGCCTTGCACTTATTAAGAGTGTCCAAAAAGTCATCACTACTGTAGACCGTGTAGTAATTTGTGAGTTGCTCAGGATACATTAACTTTTTTATGTACTCTTCGCCTTTCATCTCGTCCACGGGTGGTTCGGATGAAGGTAGTAAACTCCAAGGGGCATAGTGGCCTAATCCAGGTGAAGAGCCATTAAAGTCCATTGTTTTACACTTGAAAGCGCCAGCATAAGAAGGTGATTGAAATAAAAGTAAGGTGAGCAGGGCCAATAGGCATTTGAATTTCATTTGATACAACATCCATGTATGATAATTTTTAATGATGCAATATCTAAGTTAAAAAAAACAATACCTTAGACTACATGTTTTTGATTATCATCCTTTTGATTGATTTAACCAACCTTACTCCTAAATCGAGAGAATCCTTTGCAGTTAGATTCTCAATTGTTAATGGTAAAGTGCTTGCAGTGATAAATTGAATACGCCTTTAACAACACCGCAGTTTCAATAGCAATATCAACCCTCGCCCAAGGCGATCATGATGTTCGGTAAATCGCAAGCCTTAATGGCTTGCTCATCACCCCTGAAGGGTAAAGACCTACGAGTAATTCCCCCTTTATTGTACTGAGACCAGTTGGTTATTTTTTACTTAGGCTCTCCCATCTTTCTGCTTCCGAATCATTACTTTGGGAGATCAGGCTAACGGCAAGAGGTTCATTTTATTTAGGAAATAATGCAGTTAAGCCCTAGTCAGGCTGGGACTGTTCAGGCACTACCAACAACTGAAAGTGAGTATAAAGCTGATTAATTAAGCCGTTATGTGTTTAAGAGAAATGCCAATAATGCTCATACGTTATTTCATTAGTTTTTGTATCGCGAATCCACATGGAAAGGACGTGAATGATTGATTACTCTAAACTGTAATGGGAGATTTCCGTGTTAAACACCAAGAAACACTAACCTAAATGAGTACACCAATTATTCAGTGCAGATACGCCTGAAGCCGTTGAAAACAAGGTGAGAGATAACGAAGTTATCAAGCTCTCGAACGAGAGGCAGGATGCCGAAAAGGCGTTTAAATAGGGATATTGTTTGTTTTCGTTGAGCCTGCAAGGCCAATTCTGTTCCATGCTGAATTTGGCATTCCCTCCGTCCATGGAGGTCAGGCGTAGTAGCGTCTCGCAGCTGTGTCTGCACATGAGGTCGCTCATTCACATCTGACCCATAGGGATATGGGAAATGTCATTATGATGTAGGGAACATCATTGACCATGTGACCACGACATTCGGACACCCTGTTCAGCACCCGCGGCAGGCGATTAGCAACCATGAAGCTAAAATACAGAACACATTTCCCTGTAGCCACAGCTCAGAAAGATGTAATAAGGCTTCATTTTAAGGCTAAAGTTAAGCTTGTTTACGTTGCTGGACTTTCATCGCACATAAACAGGCTTTACCGCGTAGGGCGGGGCAACTTTGACAAGGCTTGGCTTTGTAAGGCAGGTACAGGTTGATTTGAGCTGAATGCTTAACGGTATAGATACTGTTGTTAGCATGGCTTGTGCCTGCGGTGTTAGACATATTAGTCAGATTAACACCTGCACTAAAGCCATCGTTTGCTGGAATGAGTTTAGTGTAGGCTGAGAACTGATTAATCTTTGCTTCTATACGTTTAAGCTTTAACTGACGTTTGATTATTTTGAGGCGATATTTACACAGTTTTGCGGCGCGCTTTTTAAGCGAAATATCACTGTTGCTAAGCTCGGCGTAATAGTTGATTTTCTGCTGGTACTTTGCCAGCTTGCGGCGTGATTTTTGCTGCTTTTTAACTAACTCATCACTCATCATCAATTACCTAAAATAAAAACAAAATCAATCTAAAAAACAGCAGTGCTAACTTCGCTTATGCTTAAGGCGTTGCTTGAGAGGGGGCTTAAGACTAAGTCGCAATATTAACGATTAAAATTTATTAGCAGCACGGCCAGGATTTGGCCACTATTGAGTCGTTAGCGCTGTACTAATATGGTGAGTGTAATGCAATTTAAATTAAATGAAAATCATTATCGTTAAGGTTGGTGTAGATTAGTTATTGCTATTATTCAAACCGTTAAGTGGTCTGTCGTACATCCGTGTTGTCAAAGGTTTTAATCTGGTTGATAAGGTAGGGCACTTGAAGAGAATGTAATAGCGCTTTTATGAAAGCGCCATAGTGTTGGACATTAAAAGGCTTAACTATACGGGTTTTTACCCGCATCAATTAAGGTGAGCAGTAGCCTTAACTCAAACTCAAGCTGGTGATAATCGCCGTCCATATGGCAGCAGAGCTGGTAAAAGGATTTATTATGATCTTTCTCTTTTAAGTGAGCTAGTTCGTGCACGACCACCATTCTTAATAGTCCTTCAGGGACTTTTTTCAGCCGTGAAGAGATACGAATTTCATTTTTAGCTTTCAGTTTGGCACCTTGCTTACGGGCAACATAGGAGTGCAGGCCGAGTGCTTGGTGGCTCAGTGAAATTTTATCGTCGAAAATCACTTTTGAGAGTGGTTGGGATTTGCGTAAATACTGGTTTTTAATGTCAATGGTGTAGTCATACAGGGCTTTATCTGTACGAATCGCGTGGATCTCAGGGTGGCGCTTAAGTAAGAACTGCCCAAGCTTATCTTGATCTATCAAGCTTTGAACTTGGTCTTGTATATCGCTTGAGTAACCGGCTAGGTATTTGAGTGGCTGCATGTTTGACTTAAACTTTATGAAGTTGGTTTTAAGGTGTTGATTTTTTACATTGAAAAGAGGCACCACTTTAAACGATAGCCTCTAGATATCGCTTTCAAAATAGATGTTTAAGATGTAAAAAGGGCGCAATTTAGTGCGCCCAATAGTCTCTACTTTGTTAGCGGATATGCTTACTCTTCGTCAGTCTTGTAGATAGTCATGTTATGGAAAGCATAAGCGGCTTCAAATGCGTTCTTTTGGAAACGCTTAAGCTCTAGACCTTCAAAATCAACTTGTGGTGGATTACGCTTTAGCTGCTCTTTAATGGCAACTGGCGACACAATTGATACTGTAACTGGTAGAATTTGAATCAATGCTTCTAATTTGAAGCTAGTCACGCTACCTGCGCCTTTGCCTTTTTGCTCACGTTGGATGATAACAATTTCATCAACGCGGTAGTCTTCAATCAACTTACCAAAAGCAAAGTGAAATTCACGCATGGTCTCAGTGCTTTCAGAGTTTGAAATCGCGAACGACTTTTGACGGCAATCCGGCACGTTATACGTTTCGCCTTCATAACTTAATAAACTGATGATGGCTTCGCCACCTTTTAACTCTACGCCACAAACTCTCATGATAAACCTTAAAAAAACAATATTAGCTGTATTGTAACGCTATTTCTTGAAACGGTCAGCGTTTTAATGCGCTTTCTAATGTATTCAAATCAAATTTTTCTTTTAAGTGATTACTAGCGAGTTTACTACTGCATATTTAGCTGATGTTTTGCAGAAAATAAGTCGTTGTGATTACGATAAAATCAGGGGGATTTATTGACGTAATCACTATTCTACGAGCTCTTAGAATTAGCCCATTAAAGAAAAGCCGCGGTGAGATGACTCACTGCGGCTTTTATAATTAAGCGTGTATCAGATAAAAGCTTGTCGCTTAATCTTCTGGTGTGTCTTGTAGCTTAGATTTTGGTTTTCTAAGCATTGGCGCATCGCCAACATCAACACCAGTTGCAAAACGTCTATCACGGTTTGCAGCAGCTTTTGCAGCGGTTTTCTTCTTAGCTGTTGCGGCTTTCTTTTTAGCAACGGCTGCAGGTTTGGCTTTACTCTTAGCTGGCGTTTTGGCTTTAAGGCCGCAGAACTTAGCTTTAAGGCCTTCAAGCTCGCTAAAGCTAAAGGTTTTATTCAAGAAAGTTTGCACTTGAGTAAAGTTGACCCAGTCTTTAGGACCAACCAGTGAGATTGCATCGCCTTTAGCACCTGCACGGCCTGTACGGCCAATACGGTGTACATATTCTTCAGCAAACTTTGGCATATCAAAGTTAATGACCAAAGATACGTTAAGCAAATCTAGACCACGTGAAGCCACATCGGTTGTCACTAGAATTTGCTGCAGACCGCGGCTAAATTCATCCATAATTTGGTTACGCGCGTTTTGCTTAAGCTCACCGCTTAGTGATGCGGTTTTAAAGCCATCATCAGCTAATTTCTTTGCCAAACGGTCAGTATCTTGGCGAGTTGCAGTGAAGATAATGATTTGCTTTTGCTGCTCTTCTTTAAGAATACGCGTTAATAGCGCTTCTTTATGATCTAAGTGATCACACAAGAAAATACGCTGAGTAATATCTTTGTGCTCTAGGTTGCCCGCACCAATTGCTACATGTTCAGGGAACTTTAATAGCTCGTTAGCGATGTCGTTAACATCACCGTGATCTAAGGTTGCCGAGAACATTAAGGTTTGACGACGTTTATGGTCAGCGGCAGCGTTAATTTGTTTTAGTTGCTCAGCAAAACCTAAATCAAGCATACGATCAGCTTCATCTAAAATCAGTAGCTCTAGACCATTAAGGTGCAGATGGTGCTGTTTTAGGTGGTCGGCTAAACGGCCTGGGGTTGCCACAACAAAATGTGGGTCACGGGCTAGGGCTTTTGCTTGATCGTTAAAGTTTTCACCACCTAGAATTTTAGTGGCTTTAAACTGAGTGTTGGCAACTAATAAACGTAGTTGGCTGTACACTTGAGTGGCAAGCTCACGGGTCGGCAATAGAATTACCACACGCGGATCGCGCTTACTCAATGCTTTACACGAAATCAGTCTTTGCATCGCCGGCAATAAAAAGGCTAATGTTTTACCTGAGCCTGTTTTAGAAGACGCCATTAAGTCTTTGCCCGCTAAGGCAACAGGAATGGCTTGCTCTTGGATCTCTGTTGGGGTGTCAATGCCCATGTGCTTTAGACTTTGTAACAGACGTTGATCCAGTGCGAAATCGGTAAATTGCAAAGGTGTACTCCATAAATGATACGACCGCGTATTATAACCTACAGATTTGCGATTACGCTACGAATACCCATCAACTTTGTACTTCACTTGGCGATATATCTGCTAAAATGCGCTTCTTTGCAGGTAAGTTTGCTTTTAATAGGTTTAAGCCTGATTACCTTGTAGCTGAAATTAAGCAATATTCATTGGTAAGCTGCAGAGGATTAAACCTTGTGCCTGCTGGTTAAATTGAGTTGTGGAGTCATTAAAGAGTGTCGACAAATAAACAAGCTGTACGAATTGGATTAGCGTTAGGCAGTGGCGCGGCTAAAGGTTGGGCGCATATTGGCGTGCTTAATGGCCTAGCAAAGATGGGCGTTTACCCGGATAAAATCGCTGGCTGTTCGATTGGGGCATTAGTCGGCGCTGCTTATGCTAATGATCATCTTGAAGAGCTTGAAGATTGGGTTCGTAGTTTTAGTAGTTGGGACGTTTTAGGCTTAATGGACCTGAGCTGGGGCCGCGGTGGCTTAATTGGCGGTGAGCGTGTATTCGACGTGCTGCAAAAACGTATTGGCGACTTACAAATTAACGATCTAAAAAGACCGTTTGCGGCGGTGGCAACCGATCTGTATTCGGGGCAAGAAATTTGGTTTACCGAAGGTGATCTGCGCCACGCAGTGCGAGCATCGTGTTCAATGCCGGGTATTCTGCCGCCGGTAAAAGTAGGTAATCGATGGTTAGTTGATGGCGCGGTGGTTAACCCTGTGCCGGTATCGGTTAGCCGTGCAATGGACGTTGACTTGGTGATCGCTGTTGACTTACATGGCTTAAAGCGAGGCCGTATGCAAGTATTGCCGGTGAATATGAAAAGCGATAAACCAACGGTAGAAGAAGTCAAAGAAGCAGAAAAGCACCAAGATAATGGTTTTACTGATTTATTGGCTCGAGGCCGTGATTACATTACAGGCTTAACCGAGAAGTTTTCTCTTGGTGGTAAAGCCGATGCGCCGCAAAACCCTAACCCAGGTATGCTGGCTGTGATGTCACAATCAATGGATATTTTAGAGCAGCGCCATAAGCGCGCGCGTTTGATGGGCGATCCGCCTGATATCTGCATTGTGCCTGACTTAGGTGATATTGGCACCATGGAGTTTCATCGTGCTGAAGAAGCCATTGCTGCCGGTGAAGCGGCTGTTGAAAAAGTGGCGCACTTAATTGAAGCGGCGCTTGCACAGCATTCCACTGACATTGTGAGATCGTAGAATCGGACCATGTGCTATTGAAAGATGCTGTTGTAAAATTTAAAAAGGCGCAAATAGCGCCTTTTTGCTCTTTAAATATTCACTGTGAATATTTGACTAGCCTAATTTAACTACCATCTTGCCACGGTTTTTGCCTTCAAATAGGCCGATAAAGGCATCTGGCGCTTGGCTTAAGCCTTCATAGATGGTTTGCTCTGCATGGATTTTGCCTGCAGTCAACCATTGCCCCATTTGTGCTGCAAACTCGCCGTAATGATCCCAATGCTCAAATACAATGAAACCTTCAATTTTCAGTTTCTTGATAATGATCTGTGCAAGGTTACTTGGTCCTGGCGTAGGGGCGGTATCATTATATTGCGCAATCATGCCACACACGGCGATTCGACCGTGATCTTTCATATGATTAAGTGCTGCGCTCAGATGCTCGCCGCCGACATTTTCAAAATAAACGTCAAGGCCCTCTGGTGCGGCTTCGCCAAGTGCGGCGTCTAAATCGCCACAGGTTTTATAGTTAATCACTGCATCGATACCTAACTTATTGAGATACTCGACCTTTTCATCGCTACCTACGGATGCAATCACACGTGCGCCCATTAGTTTACCAATTTGCGTCACAACGCTACCGACCGCGCCAGAGGCGGCAGATACAAATAAGGTTTCGCCCGCTTTTAACTCGGCAATTCGATTAAGCCCTGTCCATGCGGTCATGCCTGGCATACCGAGCACCCCAAGAAAGTGTGATTCACACAGTGGTGTGTCTGGCAGGCGAGTGATTTCAGTGCCATCGGTAATAAAGTGGCTGCGCCAGCCCAACATACTGTTGACCTTGCTGCCCACAGGGAAATCTGGATTGAGCGATTCAATCACTTCACCAATTGCGCCGCCTTCTAATGCTTTACCTAGTTCAAAAGGGGCGATATAGCTCTTTCTATCTATCATGCGTCCACGCATGTAAGGGTCAACCGACATCCATAGGTTTTTAACTAAAAACTCACCGGACTTAATGGCTGCTAGTGTTAGCTCTGCTTGGTCAAAGTTGTCGTTTGTTGGCATGCCTTCAGGGCGAGATTTGAGTTGAATCACTTGAGATTTCATATCTTTCCTTAATTTATTTGTGCGCAAAGTAATTAGGGGCATCATAAGCAAAGCAAATTAACATTGCAAATGCTTTGCGCGCAAAGTATTTGCGTGTAAGTAATGGCAGCTTGCTAGTGTTAACCTTTGATGTAAGGTAATATTAGCGCTATCTCACCTAACTTAAGTTTATGCGTTGTGACTGATAATCCGCAAAATTCCCAAGCGAATGCTAGCCTTTCTGACAATGTTTGCTTTGCGCTATATACAGCGGCAAATGCGTTAATGCGTGCCTATCGACCGTTACTAGAGCGCTATGAGTTAACTTACCCACAATATCTGGTGATGCAAGCTTTATGGCTGCAAGACAGAGTTAGCTTAACCCAAGTATCGCAATCAACTCGTCTAGATATGGGAACCTTAACCCCAATCGTTAAACGACTAGAAGCAAAAGGCTTTTTACAGCGTTTAGCCGATGAAACTGATGAGCGTAAAAAAGTCATAGCTCTGACTGTGACCGGGCTTGAGCTGCAAGTTGAAGCCTTAGCGCTGAAGCAGACGCTATTAGACAAAGTGGATATGCAGCCTGAAGCCGTTGAACAACTTAGGCAGCTATGTTTAAACTTAACTCATGAGTTGACGCAAAAGTAAGCAGTTGTTTTTAAAGTTGATAAGTCGGCACGTTAAATGCTTTAGCTAAGCTATCTAACGATTACGCCGGCTTTTTGACAATGAATCCACTGAGCAGTATTAACCAGTCAATCAACAACAATGCGTTATCTGACGCCTATGGTGTGAATAGCGGTCAGTCAAATGTCGGCAATGCTGCTAGCGTCGCTAACGCAAGTGCCAAGCCTGTTAATCCCGCTGCCAGTGACTTGACGACCAAAGACAACACTTTAGTGTTGTCTGGTCGTGCTGAACGTGCACAAAAGATAGAAGCCATGGCTAATGACTTCTTTAAAGGTGGTAACTTCACTTCGGCGCAACTGCCACAGTTAATTCAACGTTTATATCAAGACGGCATTTTGTCAGAAGGTCAGCTTAATCGCCTGTCTAACAGCGGCTTTGATATTCCCCCTGCGAGTGAACAGTCGCTATTTGGCTTTATAGATGAGCAGCGGTCCGCTTTGGGTGACTCAGAAGAAGATAAAAAGATGGCACAGATGTTAGATGATGCAAAATGGGTTATGGGCGCGATGGATGTGTCACAGTCTCCGCTTGTTGCTCAAAAGGCTAATCGTGTTTCTAGTCAGATAACGGAATTGCTGCAGTCAGACAGGCCATTAACCGATGAGCAAAGAAATCACTATCAAGGGATCAAATCGCTCATGCAGTTAACCTCTATGACGGGAGAGCACCAACAAGAAAATGGTCAGATTAATAGTTACCTCGCTTTAGCTAAACGACATTAAACTGCCATGGTTTTTATGGCATTGAGTTGGCTTTTAGTAAGCTAATTTTGCTGCGCTTTGCTTCACGATGTTTTTATTGTTTGTTTGTACATTTAAGCTTTTCTAGCCCATCCAATAGCTTGCGAGCACAGCTCAAGTTAGCGAGTTTATTTTTCATATTTTTATCCACAATTTATACCTTTATTATCCTGTCACTATCGCTGTTAACAGTCTTCGTCAAGCGCATAATTTGAGATAAGTGTGTTTATTGGCAGAACTGTTTTCTTATTGTCTTCCTCTTTTAAAATCATGATCTGGATCAAAGTACTCAATCTGATTTTATAGCTTAATGCGCCACATATTGTGATGTATTGAAAAAGTGGCACTATATATAGTGTTACTTAGTAACGAGAGCTGAAGAGGATTTATACAATGCCAGTGGTTATTAAACGGGATGGTTACCGTACGCCTTTTGACGAAACAAGGATTAAAGATGCCGTGATAGCAGCTGCTAACTCGGCAGGCATTGAGTGCGCTGAATACGCACAACAAGTGGCAGAAAAAGTAAAACAAAGTGTCGCAGAATTGGATGAAGTTAAGATCCATGACTTACAAGATACTGTTGAAAACTTACTGATGGAAGGCCCATATAAATCCCTTGCACGCATGTATATCGAGTACCGTCATGATCGCGATACTCATCGTGAAGTAAGCAGTCGTTTAAATAAAGAGATCCGTGGTTTAGTTGAGCAAAGCAACGCAGCTTTACTTAACGAAAACGCTAACAAAGACTCTAAAGTTATCCCGACTCAGCGTGACTTATTAGCGGGTATTGTGGCTAAGCATTATGCTAAGTGTCATATCCTGCCTAAAGATGTCGTTGCTGCTCATGAGTCAGGTGAAATTCACTATCACGATCTTGATTACGCACCTTTCTTCCCAATGTTTAACTGTATGCTTATCGATTTAAGCGGCATGTTAACTCATGGCTTTAAAATGGGTAACGCTGAAATCGAAACGCCTAAGTCAATTTCAACGGCAACAGCGGTGACGGCGCAAATTATTGCGCAAGTGGCAAGCCACATCTATGGCGGCACCACTATTAACCGTATCGATGAAGTGTTAGCACCATTTGTTGCTAAGAGCTACGACAAGCATTACCAAGTCGCGCTTACGTGGGGCATTAGCGACGCTAAATCATTTGCGACTGCGCAAACTGAAAAAGAGTGTCACGACGCGTTCCAATCTTTAGAGTATGAAGTTAATACGCTGCACACTGCAAATGGTCAAACGCCGTTTGTGACCTTTGGTTTTGGTTTAGGTACATCTTGGGAATCTCGTTTAATTCAGCAGTCTATGATGACGGTACGTATTGCTGGTCTGGGTAAGAACCGTAAAACAGCGGTATTCCCTAAACTTGTTTTCGCTATTCGTGATGGTGTTAACCACAAAGCTGGCGACTGCAACTACGATATTAAGCAATTGGCGCTTAAGTGTGCTTCTACGCGCATGTACCCTGATATCTTAAACTACGAGCAAGTAGAAAAAGTGACTGGGTCATTCAAAACGCCAATGGGTTGTCGCAGTTTCTTAGGCACTTATGAGCAAGATGGTGAGCTTGTACATGAAGGTCGTAACAACCTAGGTGTAGTTAGCTTGAACCTACCGCGCATCGCGTTAGAAGCAAAAGGCGATGAAGCTGAGTTTTACCGCATTTTAGATGCGCGTTTAGCCATGGCTCGTAAAGCACTTGATACTCGTATTTCTCGCCTTGAAGGTGTGAAAGCGCGCGTTGCACCAATCCTTTATATGGAAGGTGCATGTGGTGTGCGTCTAAAGGCTGACGATGATGTGTCGGAGATCTTCAAAAATGGTCGCGCATCGATTTCGCTTGGCTATATTGGTCTACATGAAACCATTAACGCACTTTATGGCACTGAAGAGCATATTTACGATAGCGAAGTGCTACGTGAAAAAGCCATTGCCGTAATCAAGCATATGAAGCAAGCAACTGATAGCTGGAAAGCTGAATCAGGTTATGCATTTAGCCTTTACAGTACGCCAAGTGAAAACCTATGTAGCCGTTTTTGTGCGCTTGACACTAAAGTATTTGGTGTTGTTGAAGGCGTAACGGCTAAAGGTTACTACACTAACAGCTTCCATTTGGATGTTGAAAAGCAGGTGAACCCGTACGACAAGATTGACTTTGAATTGCCGTACCCAGAATTGGCTAACGGTGGATTCATCTGTTACGGCGAATTCCCTAACATGCAAAATAACGTTGAAGCGCTAGAAAACGTTTGGGATTACAGTTACCACAAAGTGCCTTATTACGGCACTAACACGCCAATCGATGAGTGTTACGATTGTGGTTATACTGGCGAGTTTAGCTGTACCAGTAAAGGCTTTACGTGTCCTAAATGTGGTAACCATGAGCCAAGCCGTGTATCGGTAACCCGCCGTGTATGTGGTTACCTAGGTAGCCCTGATGCAAGACCGTTTAACTACGGTAAGCAAGAAGAAGTTAAGCGCCGCGTTAAGCACCTATAGTACTTATACCAACTATAGGTAAAACGGCTAATGCTTCAATAGGTGTTAGCTAAAATTAAGGTGCTGTGTTCAGCACCTTTTTTGTTTTCTAGCTGGAATCAATTATGAACTATCATCAATACTATCAAACAGATGTTATTAATGGCCCCGGCACTCGTGCCACGCTTTTTGTTTCGGGTTGTGAGCATCAATGCCGTGGTTGCTATAACCAGTCAACCTGGAATCCATGCAGTGGGCATGTGTTTGATGCCGATATGGCACAACGTATTGTTGATGACTTAAATGATGAGCGCATTAAGCGTCGTGGTTTGTCATTATCTGGTGGTGACCCATTGTATCCAGCAAATCTTGACGCCATATTATCTTTGGTAAAGCAAGTTAAAGAGCAATGCCCGGGTAAGGATATTTGGCTGTGGACGGGTTACCGTTTGGCTGAACTTTCGTCACAGCAGCAAGCTGTAGTTGATTTGGTTAATGTGGTGGTTGACGGTAAATTTGAGCAAGAACTCGCTGATCCAAGCCTGGTTTTTAGGGGCAGCAGTAACCAAATCATTCACTACTTAAGATAAGTGTCAAAAGCCCTAAGGTAAACTCTGTGAGCCGATTACTTATAAACCTAGGTAAAATTGGCTTATATGCTGTTATAATAAGGCAATAATAGAAAAACGGCGTCAGTTCACTGGTGCTGTTTTTGTTTCTAAACGTGTTATTTAGATCTGAATTTAAGGTTTATAAATGAATTTAAAGCAGGAGCTGCAAACGCTCAACGATAAGTTAGATAAATTTCGTCGTAAGCTAGCAGCAGCTGAAAAGCGCAGCGATCCAACGGTTGTGATCCAGTTTAAGCAAGAGATTGCGGCAATCACTAAGCGTATTAGCAGCGTTAAAGGTCAGCAAACCCGTGAACTAAGCAAACAAGGTGGCACTGTTGCTGGCCTTAAGTTTAGCCGCGTGTTAACTAAAGCTGAACAAGCCGACATGGGTAAGTTGAAAAAGTCGGTTAAAGGTTTGGTTGTGGTACACCCAATGACGGCATTAGGCCGTGAAATGGGTATTAAGCAAGTCACAGGTTTTGCACCAAAAGAGTTTTAAGCTGTTTTTAGTTATCCATTTAGTGAGCCGCTTCATGGATATCACTAGCCAGTAAGCTTATGCTGGCCCGAGAATCGGCTATGGTTAAGTTTTATGTCTTATATCATAGTGCGATTGCATCAAAGGGCTAGCAAGAGTATCGTCTCAAGCAATTATTTTCTTATCAGGATGTTTGCAGTCTCAAGGATTGAGAGTTGTCGTTAAGGTTTTTTCATGTCGATTAAATACATCGCGTCTTCAAAATTACCAACCCCTTGGGGTGTTTTCGAAATGCATGGTTTTGAAGATAGTGAGACAGGTAAGGAGCATGTAGCGCTTACCTTTGGTACATTTTCTCCAGACGTCCCTGTTTTAGGACGTATTCATTCTGAATGTTTAACCGGTGATGCATTATTTAGTTTGCGTTGCGATTGTGGTTTTCAGTTACAAACGGCGATGCAAAATATTGCTGAAGAAGGCCAAGGCTTTATTCTTTACTTACGTCAAGAAGGGCGTGGTATTGGTCTGCTTAATAAAATCCGTGCTTATGAATTGCAAGATCAAGGTGCGAACACAGTTGAAGCTAACGAGCGTTTAGGCTTTGAAGCGGATATGCGTAAATACGATATGATTATTCCGATGATGGAAAAAATTGGTATCGACAAAGTACGTTTAATGACCAATAACCCGCGTAAAGTTAAAGCGATGCAAAGTTTTGGCTTGGAAGTGGTTGAGCGTGTACCATTGCAAGTGGGTAAGAACCGTTACAACGAAGCGTACCTTAAGACTAAGTCGACTCAATTGGGTCATATGATGTCTGAGCACCACTTTACTGAAACCGAACAGGACGACAGTAAAGAGTAATGATTAATGGGTAATGGGTAAATGCGTCAATTATCTTGGCTTTTACCCAGCTATACCGCTATATTCGGGCTATCTATTAGAGTTTAATTTAGTTTAAAGTCAATTTATGGTCCGTTTGCTTTACCTTTTCCTCTTCAGTCTTATTGCTCTTCCGGTTAAGGCCGAAACAGACTACAGTCACTATGCATTCGCTAACTATTTAGGCAGTGGTTTGTATCGCACCTCTGGTCAGAATGCTACCGTTGCTAATATCCCACTAAGTTTTGACTTGCAGCGTAGCGACACTGAATCGCTAGTCCTCAACACGCCCGTGTCGTTAGGCTTCTTCAATTTTACTTGGAGTGATTTGCCGGATGGTGAGTTTCCGTCAAGTGTCGGTACCTTAACGGTTACGCCAGGTATTGAATATCGGGTGAAGACTTCTGATACCCATGAATTTCAAACCTATGCAGATTTAGGCTTTGGTACTAATTTCACTAATGGCAACGATGTGATGATCTACTCGGCGGGTATGTCGAGTTTAATGGACTTTGAATTAGGTGACACGTCGCCTGTTTGGGTCAATCGAGTGTTTTTTGCAGGCTATACCACGCTAAGTGATCATTCCAGTGAAACCTATTCTGCAGTGCAGTCAGGTGTGGATTTTGGCACAAACTACTACTTTCAAGTAAAAGGGGTTGAAGTTGAGCCGCGCTTTTTCGTTGCCGGATATTGGTACTTTGACCGCTTAAAGTTTACCACGCCTTTTGAGGACGATGTGTTAGTGGCCAATAGTTATGAAGTGGGCATGACGTTCGCCTTTTCAAAACCTGTGGGCTGGGACTTAATTAATATAGAGCGCTTTGGTTTAAGCTATCGAGCAGGGGATGGTGTTGAGGTATGGCGCTTGATATTTGAGTTTCCGATTTAGCGATAATTTGATTTGAGTTAATGCTGGTCAATCTGTAATAGACTGGTTAAATAAACCAGTCTATTAGCGTCAATTTTGCAGGCGATTATCTATCGCCCCAGATTTTTATGTTCGCAGCTGGCAATTGTTTTCTTGGCTTCACAGGCTTAGCGGCAGCGGGCTCATCACTGTATGTTTTAGGTGCAGGCAAAGGTAGCTTGTTCATTTTTAAATAAAGATATTCTACTTTATCTCTTGCCCACGGAGTTTTACGCAAAAACTTTAGGCTAGATTTAATACTCGGATCATGGTTAAAGCAGCGGATATCAATGCGGCTACCTAGCTCTTCCCAGCCGTAATGGTCGACTAGATCGGTTAATAAATCTTCGAGCTTAATGCCGTGCAGCGGGTTGTTTGCTTGAGTCATAATGTTGTTGCAATCGTCTTGTTGGTACTGACTTGTATGCGAGCATTATATCAGCTTATTTGTGACAGATCTTTATTGTTAGTAGTGCAGTGGTAATAGTCATGAGTAAATTAAAAAGGGAGCCCATGTCGCTCCCTTTATTTACTTCATCAATTCTGCGTTGTGTTATTGGAAACTAAGTTCCCACGAGTTGATGCTACCAGTATCACGACGTGCATTATCAATGGCTTTTAGTTTCCAGTCCCCAGCAGAACCAACACCCGTCATATCGACCGTGTAGGTTTGCACAATATCATTACTGCTGCCCCCTGTATTGTTGTGCAATATTGCAACTTGGCCAGATGGGCTATGTAACTCAACTTGTAGATCGCCAATATAGGTGTGGCTGATGTTAACCTTTACAGTGACTTCGCCTGAATCTCCCGAGCGAGTTGCGGCAATTATACTTTCAACACCTACGTTGCTGTTATCTGGAATACTGTAGCTGTTAGTATTGGTGTAAGTTGCTGGGCCACCAGTATTGCCTCCGCCGCCTGATGACTCAGTAAAGCTAGCGACTAAATTGACGCCTGAGAATGCACTATAGCCTTGTACCATTACATAATAAGTACCTGATTGTGCACTGGTAATTGGGCATGATTCATTATTACCACTTTTCCAAGGGCGACAGTCATAGCTGCTTTGCGTTGGTGATGCACCGTATTGAACATACAAGTCTGCATCCCCTGAACCGCCACTCATGGCAAAGTTAAGATCTGTCGCACCAGCAGGAACATCAATTGAGTAATACAACTCATCAGCTTTTGCACCTGCTAGGTTAGCCTTAGTTACGCCGTTGACTAACACGTTATCACCAGGACCTGTGCCTGGATCGGTTGGGCCATTACAAGATTGGTCCAGATAAGCTCTTGCTGCAGTCGCGTTAACTAAGCCGAAACCGGTTTTATTATCACGACCTGCAGTGTCAAGATCATCTGCTGTGGCTTTTAGTGCGCTACGGACTTGCTCTGCACTACATTGCGTGTGATAGCCCCAAACTAAGGTTGCAACACCTGATACATGGGGAGTTGCCATGGATGTACCGTTGTAATACTCATAGTCTTCGTTGTCAGTATTAGAAACGGTGACACTATTACCTATTTGGTTTTTCAGTGCTAAACCGGTTGCACGGTCAACGGATACAGAAACAACAGGTGCTTCATTATTACTATCGACCAGAAATGGATTTTGTAGACCGGGAAGAATGTTATTACTATAAACAATAACTGCGCTTGCTCCTGCCGTTGCACAGGCTTTTACCGCATCAATTTCTGGGTAGCTTGCGCCTTGATTACCAACACGCTCAACTAAACAGATTTGGTTGCTCATGTTGCCACAGTTAAATGTGCTGCCATTGATGGTACATTCAGCCAGAGTCCCGGTTGCAGTGCCGATAAAAGGTGAACTAACGTGGCTCGTGCCAGATTGTACATAGCGGTTATGCGGCACAATACCCTTGTCAAAATATGACTGACCTGCAATGTTGATGTCTGCTAAACGGCCTTCACCGCGAGTCACTGTTGATAAAATCGCTTCACCAGGACCAGAGATCTCCACTTGGTCGGTGTATTGTGAAAATGCAGCATGATCTCGATTGCTATCAACGGCCGCGACAGACATAACGGAGTCATAAGATGCTGGGTAACTGTGGGTACTGTTACCATCGTTACCAGCGGCTGCGATCAGTAGTACGCCATTACTTTCGTGCGCAGCTAGTGTATTTCTTTCACTATTGCTTGAACTGGCACCACCTAGACTCATGGTTACTACATTGGCGCCATTATTCACACAAGTGTCAACGGCCGAAATCAATGATGATGAGTAACCCCAACCTGACGCATTAAATACTTTTATCACATGGATATTGGCATTTTGATTTGGCATTACACCCACAACGCCTTCGTTGTTAGCTATTGCGGCAATCGTTCCTGCCACGTGAGTTCCGTGAGCGTTACCAGCTCCTGGATCAAACCAGTTACCTGTTCCTGAGTTATTAGTACCGGTTACATTATTGGCATTAAGATCGTTATGACCTCTGTCATAACCAGAATCAATAATACAAATAGTACGATTACCTGACTGACTATCACTTAGACTGGTTGCTCCAACATAGGTTTGCCCCCAAGGTGTCGTCTCATTCAAAAATCTGCGCGGAACATCTTCTTCTACATAGTCTACATCGGCACGAAATCTAAGTTGCTCTAGCGTATTGTCGTCTAACTTGACCGAGTAACTATTACTGCGACCTATACGCTTCATTTCTTTCGCTGCTACGCTATTTAGAGCACGAAAGTGAGAGAAAACTTCATTTGTTCTAGGCTCATATTGCATGTTTTGAATTGCGTTAACTGATTGAGTAAAGCCTCCGCTAGGGTTAGCATTCTTAAACTTAACGATATAACGTTTTGGTAACGGATTTTCTTGAGTTAACTGTTTGGAGTTAGCCGGTAATTTAAGCTCAAAAGAGGGGGCTGCATTTACACTTGTAGAGATAGCAAGTGCTAATACAGAAAGCGATAGCGCTGCTTGTTTGACATTTTGTTTTGTCATTACTGTCTTCCCTGTGTTTAGGTTATTTATTTATTTTTAGTAATTTTTTTAGAGCATAATTTTGAAATTACGCTCTTGAGATAGGGAATGTATCGATGAAATTAAATCTTGTAAATGAAATGTTAAAATTTACAGGTAAGGCGGAGGTATTAAGGTATTAGCTTTTTGGTAATAACCTTTTGGCTTAATTATCTGTAATTAATGCTTGCTTATGTTGTTTTTGGTTGTTTTTGTGAATTTTTAATTAGTTGCTGGTTTGTTGTTTGTGCCGCGTTCCAGTTGGTATAAAGTAGTCAAAAAAAATAGTTTAGATAAGACTAATGTTAAGTCTATGAAATAATGGTCTAAATAATGATTTGAATTTTTGCTATATGTTATTCACTTTTTGAATATAAATAAATGCAATACTACTCAGTTTAAAGATTTGTGTGCTCAGCGTGAGCCTCTGCGGTACAGAGGCAAGGTCATTAAGCGCTCCTCGGTAACCGTTCCTGCGCTACCCTACCTACTATATCCATATGGTCGTGCTTTAATAACATTCACCAAGTCTGACCTCCAGGGATGGAGGGAATAAACATTGTGTCAGTTATTCGCCTTGAATTAGTCTGCCAAACGCGCTCTAAGTCGATCAACTTCCTATACTGATTGGTATAACTCTTTATGTTGACCTTTTTTATAAAATAATTATAAAAAAAAGCTGCATAAGCAGCTTTCGTGAGATGACCTAAATGAAGCAAAGTTGCTTTTAGTCTTTCGCCATCATCAAGGTTTGGTAACCTCCACCGTTATAAACATTAGTAAAACCAGCGCTTTCTAACATTTTGTCTGCGATCCCGCTGCGATTACCACTACGGCAATAAACCACGACAGAACGGTCTTTAGCTATATTTTGTTGTTTAAATGCTTGATTAATTTGCTGATAAGGAATGTTGATGGAGTCAGGTAAGTGGCCTTGGGCAAACTCTTCAGCTGTGCGTACATCAATAACCAATGCACCAGCTGAAATTTTTTGCCAAGCAACCTTGCTATCAAGTTCAGCTGCAGTGACTATTGAGCTAAATGCGGTTAGGAGTAGGCTTAACCCTAACAAGAAAGCCATAAGTTGTGGCCGTGAATAGTGTAAATTAAAAGCGGTACTCATCAATATACCTTTATTTATCATTATTTATTTTTGATTGGCAGTTGCTAGCTCAGCTTCAGATTTTACGCCAAGTTTACGCATAATAATGGCTGCCGGACAGAATTCAGTATAGGTGCTTTGTAATAGATTTGCTCCAACAAAAACTGTGAGCCAGATAAAATTATCATTAATCCATATAGTTAAGGCTCCTGATAGTCATGCCATTAATCCCTCAAAAGCCATGGTTTCGTGTTTGACTGACATAGAGATTCGTTATTTTTGACTTTGATTGAGCGATTAGTTTTTGCAAGTTAGCTTGACTCTATAGTGAGCCAAGCTGTTTTAGTTATTACGGGTAGCGAATTTTCATTACGGTGGGATAGCCGTCATGATGATGAGCAGCGTGCTAACGCTATTAATTGCTCAAATGCGCGAGAGGCTTTAACAAGCACGCATTTTCATACGGGTAATAAATTTAGACGGAAGGGGAAGTTAAGATGTTGAATTATTGGATGCAAAGGCTTGGGTTTCTAGTTAAGCCTTTGTATCTTAAACCTAAAAAGATGAGTCATAGAGCGAAAGTGTTGACTTTAACCCTTGAGTCTAGTCGTTAAGGTAGTAGGTTAATGTTGAGACGATTCTGACTTTCTTAACGTAAGGGGTATTACTGTCTCTATCATTAATACTGAATTGACCCTGAGATGCATTTTTTATCTTGCCGAGTTTTGAATTTGAGTCTTTAGCAAATTTTTCAGCGACTTGGCGAGCATTCTTGGTGGCCGATTCTATCATCTCTGGTTTGACTTTATTTAGCTCGGTAAATAAAAATTGGGCTTTACTATTATAATCTTGATCTGAAATAGCGATGCCGTCTTTAGCAAGACTTAGCATATTAGTGCGGGTTTTAAGTAATAGATCAACGTTATCGGTATAAAGCGAGATAGAGATATTGGCGGCGTAACGGTACTTCACATTGGGATCAACATAGCCTTGGGCTTGTCTGTCATTTATCGCGGGTAAGGCAATGGTGATTTCATCCTCGCTAAAGCCTTGCTGTTTGAGGAAATCGACAACCTTATCGGTTTTGACTTGGACTGTTTGATATAACTGCTTGAGGTCATTGTCGACTTCAGTAAAGCGAATAGGCCAGATGGCAACGTTGGCTTTAACCTCTTTTTCGGCTAAGCCTTTAACGGTTACAGTCCGCTCCATTGCTTTCATTTTTATCAGCTTATCACCAACAGTGTTGCCCAGCATGATAAGGCCTAAGCAAAGTAAACCACCCAGGATGAGGGCGGGAAGCGCGTTAGATTTTTGCATATATCTCTCAATATTGTTGATGATATATAAACGTTAACAAGAATAGACAAAAGAAGACAGTGAAAATAGTTTCATTAAACGGCAACAAAAAAGCCGCACTCGGTGCGGCTTTTAATCAAAAATACGGTATCAGCATTTAATCATTTAGAACTGGTAGTTGTAAGCTAACGAGAAGTAGTTAGCACCAGTGCTTGTTGTCGCTGTTAGTGTACCGTTAAGTGGAACGCTATCAACCACTACTGACTGTTCAGTTACCTGAGTATCGCGGCCAGTCACATAAGCATAACCAAAATCAACAGATGAATGTTTGTTTAGCTGGTAGGTTGCACCAACAGTAAACCAGTTACGATCTGAATCTGGGATTGAAATTGACTCGATATCACCAACTACGCCTTGGTCATATGCAATACCTGCACGTAGTGTCATTTTCTCATCTAATTGATAAGTTACACCGGCACTTAGGAACCAAGAGTCATTCCACTGGTACTCTTTCAGTACTGTTGTACCGTTGTTATCATGCAAATCAACTGAGGTAAAGTTGCTCCACTGTGTCCACTGTGCTGTATAGTGAACTGCAAAAGTGTCTGTTAACTGGTGGAAACCGGCAAACTGCGCAATATCAGCTAATGGTACAGTCATCTCTTCATATTCTGTACCCAGACGGTTTAGTGTGCCATCTACGTCGATATCAGGACTGAATCGGTAGCTCAGACCAAAACGGTTATTGGCGTTCATTTCATAAGTCACGCCCACGATACCGCCAAAACCAATACCATCAGCTTCAACGTCTACAAAATTAACTGAATCTGGACCAGTAATTACCGTTTGACCATCGCGAGTTAATACACCTTCACCATGGATAATGTCTAGGCCTAAACCTACACTCCATTGGTCGTTGATACGAGCCGATACGCTAGCGTTAAAGTTTACGGTGGTGACTTCGGTGTTACCGACTAAGTCACCTGGTACTGGTAAATTACCGCCAGCGGTAAGATCGCTCGTATCAGTACCTGTACCATAGTTAGAGAATGCAGCTAGACCGAAAGCAAAAGTATCGTTGATTGGCTGAATATAATAAGCGTTAGGAATTAACTTCCCTTCTGCGGCATTAGCCACATGACCATACTCTACGTCTGGCGCATTTGGTGCTAGAGGACCGCGATCCCAATTTGCGTCTTGAACCTCAACAGTGACATCAGCATAGGTCATGCCAACAGAAATTGCTGTCGTATCAAACATAGCCATGGCGGCTGGGTTACGTGCCAATACAGAGGCATTATCGGCGATCACGGCGTCACCAGCGAAAGCACGACCAATACCAACAGCAGATTGGCTGTTTAGTTGGAAACCGGCAGCCATGGTTTGTGTGCTTGCTAGAGCTACTGATACTGCAATAAGAGTCTTGTTGAAATACTTCATTATTAATCATCTCTATTATTTTTGGTCTTGCTTATTTTAGTGCCAACTCTGTTTGATTGGCGGCAAGATCCACTTATTAGACGAGTGCATAGTAGGTAGTAGTTAGCAAGCTAACAACTCCGACCAGAACGTGAATTCTGTTAATTATTAGTTAATTATAGACTGGTTTGTTGATTGCATTTAAAGCAAGCCTTTAAAACAGGCAAAAGAAAGTATAGCCAGCAGGGGGTTGGCGCTAATAGTTGGTTTCACTATTAGTTAATGATATGTAACTAACGGAAATTAAACAAACTTGTTGGAAAAGTAAAAAAGCGTACAAATGTACGCTTTTTGTCTGCTTTAAATCGCTATTTGGGTTATAGCTTGGCTTCGAAATGGGCAAACTGCTGCTTAATTGCCTCTGAAGGAGCTTGTAGATTACTAATGATAACGCCAGAAAGCGTGGCTAAAATAAAGCCCGGTAAGATCTCGTAAATATCAAAAATACCACCAGACATTTGCTTCCAAATAACCACAGTTAATGCGCCAACAACAATTGTTGCAATCGCGCCATTACGGCTGTAGTTACGCCAAAATAGCGCGAGTAAGACAACGGGGCCAAATGCTGCGCCAAACCCTGCCCATGCATAGCTCACTAAACCAAGCACACTGCTTTCTGGGTTCAAGGCGACAATTCCCGCAATCACGGCAATCGCTAATACGCCAATTCGGCCTACTAACATCAACTCTTTACTTTGCGCTTGTGGGCGTAACCATTTCTTATAGAAATCCTCTGTTATGACACTAGAGCAAACCAAAAGTTGTGAGTCAATGGTACTCATAATTGCCGAAAGAATTGCGGCAATCAATAAGCCACCAATCCATGGATTAAAGGCGGCATGTGCAAGATGGATAAATACGGTTTCAGGATTGGCTAAAGGTTCGGCAGCAAAATAGAGGCTCCCCGCAATACCAGTGGCGAGTGCACCAACAAGAGCTAAAAGCATCCAGCTCATAGCGATACGTCGAGACACTTTGATTTCGCTTGCTGAGCCAATCGCCATAAATCGAGAAAGAATATGTGGTTGACCAAAATAGCCTAAGCCCCATGCTAACAAAGAGATGATACCTAGAACTGTAGTGTCATCGCTAATAAAGGCTAGCATTTTTGGATCGATGTTTTCCAAGCCAACTTGTGTTTCTGGTTGGCTCATAATTGCTACAGGAACAATTAATAAAGCAACCAACATTAAGCAGCCTTGAAAAAAGTCAGTCCAACTAACCGCAAAGAAACCGCCAACAAAGGTATAGGCAACAATAATGGTTGAACCAATGATCAGTGCTAATGTGTAATCTAAGCCGAATACTTTTTCAAACAGTATCGCACCGCCAACCATGCCTGAAGATGCATAGAAGGTGAAGAAAACTAAAATTGTGACAGCAGAGACTAATTTCAAAATGCCTTTATTATCTTCAAAGCGTTTTTCGAAAAAGTCGGGTAGGGTTAGGGCGTTATCGGTGAACTCAGTATAAATGCGTAGGCGTTTAGCAACAAACAGCCAGTTAAGCCAAGCACCAAAAACAAGACCAAATCCAATCCAGGCTTCGCCTAAACCACCAAGATATACGGCACCAGGTAAGCCAAGTAGCAACCAGCCTGACATATCGGATGCACCAACACTCAATGCTGTTACACCTGGGCCCATACCGCGACCACCTAAGATATAATCATCTACAGAGTCTGTGGCTTTATATGCCCATAGGCCAATTCCCATCATTAAAGAGAGATAGCCTATAAAAGTAATTAAAATGGGTAATTCAATTGTCATGTGTGATTCACGCTTCTTGTATTTTCGATATGTGGGAGCGCTATGTTAACAGAAGTATGAGCTTGAGCCCAATAAAGGGCGGAAATGTGATGAATTACAACCAATAATGCCGGTTTGACATTATTGGTTGTAAGGGATTTAGATAAAAGTTTGCTTAATTTCGTTTTTTACGAAGTTGAGATCTTGGCTCTGCTCACCAATTAGTAACATGTAGGCATTATCTGTTTCAAAGCCCATGCCTTTGTATTTATTATCGGCAAAGGCTTCTTCAAGTACTAACCTGTCTTCAAGGGGCACGATGAACAAAGTGACTTTGCTATGCTCGCCTTGCATCACCAAATGTAAACTTTGCACGCCTTGGAAGTCACAATACTTACTGTAAAACACTTTGCCGGGTTGCTGGGTAAACTTCATATTTTGACCGCCTGTAAGCGATGCTAGTTGAAAGTTCACGTCTTGGTATTGCACGTCTTGATCAATCCGTAATGCTCTATCTTCATGATACACATGAGCAAGTGCATGCTGGCTTAAATCAACGGGAGCCATTCTCAGCAAGGTGAATGTCATACCCGCTAAGAAGGCAACCGATGCGACGAGCGCAAAAGCAAACCCGGTTTTACGACGTTGGCTATGATGTTGTTGCAGCTGCTGTCTTAATAGTAACTTCGCGGCAAGATCGTCGGGTACATCGACTTTTAGCGCACCTTCTATTTTACTATCTAACTTTTTCAGAACCGTTAAAAATGCTTCATGTTCAGCAGACTCTTTTGCTGCAGCAAGAAAGTCAGGATCTTGATTATTAGGTTCACTGTAGGCCTGGCGGCGAAACTTAAGCTCATCCATTGGATTGACCTCTGTGGGTTGGTTGTTCAAGTACATCTTTTAACTGGTTTCTGGCTCTGAATAAGCGTGTCATCACGGTATTTCGATTTAAATCGAGGATCTTGGCGATTTCGTCACCGCTAAAACCGCCAATGACTTGTAATACTAAAGGTTCGCGATACTCAAGTTCCAGCTTAGCGATTTGCCGTTGCAATAGGTGTTGTTCAGCATGTTCTTCGGTACTGCTCGAAAGGTTATCTTCGATAAACTCTTGTTCAATATCTGAGTAATCAAATTGTTTACGCTCAAATCTTCGGGCGTTTTCTCGCCTTAGAATTGTGATTAACCAAGACTTAGCAGCTTTTTCATCTTTTAAAGAATCAAGCGAGCGCCAAGCACGAAGAAAGGTTTCTTGAGTGATATCTTCAGCGATATGTTTATCACCGCATAACCAATAGGCAAAGCGGTAAATATCGGCATGAAGTGCCCTGACAAGGCTATCGTATCGTCGTTGTTTACTAACCATGTCTGAAGAGACCGTGGACTTTGATTTTTTATTTCGCCAACTCTCAAACATTTTTATTTTTTCTAATTTAGATGAGTCACATCAGCTTAACCTTGTCGCAGATGTAATGCCAATTGTTATACGAATTGCATTAATAATCTGTTCATTCAGTGTGAATTCAAAGCTCTGAAGGCAAGCTGGAAAATTGAAGCTAATCGTTATTCTCGGCTCTGGCATCCTGCTTCTCGCTACCTCCTAAATCCTAGACCCAATTTTTCTATCGTTAAAATAGAAAAAGGCACTGGTTATCTGTGCCTTTAGTATTGAGAAACTATGTTTGCTCTAATTGGATTAACAGCGGACAAAGCGCAATTAATTGGGATTAAGTGCCATCAGCGCGGTTGCTGTATTGTTCTCACTGATTTTTACTGCTTTCACTTGGGCAAACAATTTGTTGAAGTCGACTGTTTCAGCCTGTTTATTTGGACTATATGCCATGCGTTGCAATTGACTGATGGCAAGCTTAATGGCTTCATCGGTAACGGCTATCTGAGTTAATGACATCGGGCGCTGATAAAGTTCTGAGTAATATCGCGTTAATGCATTTAGCACTTGAGTGGCATTTTGTGACTTGCAAGCAGCTTGCAATTCAGAGAGCGCCAATGGTGACTTTACCGCTATAGGTAAAGGCGCTGTCACGTTTTGTACTTGAGCTTTTTTACGTGCATTGAGCCAGAGCATTATCGTCGCAAGCCAAAGTATGGCGAATATTAACGATAACCAAGGCCAAAAGCCTGCATCATAACTTGGTTGCGGTGTAAGACTTTGCTCAGGCAGCGGCGTGACAGCAACTGGTCCGTTAACGGTAATTGTGCGCGCTGGCAGCGTGGCAAACTGTTGTTTGTTTAAGTGAGGGTTCCACCAAGGCACCTTAATTTCAGGTAATGTGTACGTACCACCATTGGTAGCAACAATTGCCGTTGTTTGGGTGAGTTGCGATACCATTTGGTTATCACGTAAGAAGGTATTGCGCTGCGCTTTCTCTGGGTAGGTTTTTAGACCTGCAGGAGTCTCAATATTGATGTCGGGCAAACTGGTTTCATCGGTATTCGATGCAAGCAAGGTAATGGTGCGGGTAATGGGATCGCCAACATTAAATTCAGTTTGTGTTTCTGGCCAGTCTTCTTTCAATACCACAAGATCAGACACTAGCCATTCACCATGATAATCGGCAGGCATAGGGTTAATTAGCACTGTCATTTTAGGCGCTTGAGTTTGCGTCGGCTTGCTTTCGTTAAAGCCGAACATACCGCCATTACGGCGAGTTTGAACAAGCACATCCCCAGCAAAACTAGCGCCCTTAATGGTAAGCTCTCCAGGTTGATCGGCAACAATGGCATAGTTGCGCTCAATGACTCGATAGCGTCGACCATTAACGATTTCAGTACTATCGGTGTCTTCTCCAAGTTGCTTTATTTGCGCGCCTTCTAAATCGGGTGCGTTTAGCACGCCTCGTTGCAGTTCAAGCGCTAAATAAAGTTTGACTTTATAGGTGAGCATTTGACCCACATATGCTTCCTCTGTATTGAGGTTGCCGCGCATGAAGATATCTTGCATCCGTTGTGGTTGAGAACCGGCTTTTACCACAGATAGCGAGATAGGGCTCGAACTAACACCGTCAATTGTAAACGCCGGGATAGTGATATTGCCGGGGGCTCTTGGTGAAACTAGAACCTGCCAGCGGGTTTCATTACTCGCATCAAAGTTCATAATCTTCTTGCTACGACTGATACTTGTGCGACCCACAATAAAGTCTTTCAGCAGGGCTGACGTATCGAGCTTACCATTATTGACATCGTCATCAGCGGTTACCGTGAGTACTAATGTATCGCCTTCCATTACCGGGTTTCGGTCAACAGAAGCTTGCAGCACTGTTATAGCGCTGGCAGGAAAGGCCGCTGTTAGCGCGATAATTGCTAACGTAAAAATATACCGTATTACCACTGTTCATTTTCCTTAGAATTAATACCTTGTTGGCGACGTTTCTGATATTCAAGCTGCATTTTATTGCGCAGTAACACTTGGGGATCGTCTGCTATTGCCCGCAGTGCTCGCTCCATTTCTGGCGGCAAAGGTTTATCGGTTGGTAGGGCACTAGCTGCGACTTGCTCAGATTGCTGATCTGGCTTGCCTGCTTCTGCGTCCTCGGTCATCTGTGCTGACTGTGCTTGTTGCTCTGTTTGCTGCTCGGCATTTTTGTCTTTAGCTTGCTGCTGATTGCTTTGAGGGCTAGCCTGCATTTCAGCTTCATTTGATTGCTGCTCAGCATCACCTGACTTGGCGTCATTTTCGTTGGTCGCTTGTTGGTCTTTTGGCTCATCATGAGTGCTGTCATTAGCGTCTTGTTCACTAGTGTCATTTTCTGATGGCTGTGATTCAGGTTCAGGTTCTGATTCAGGCTGCTGCGGTTCATCTTGTTGTTGACCGCCTTGCTCTGATTGCTCTTGCTGCTGAGGTTGACTCTGCTGCGACTGATCTTGATTAGATTGCCCATCTTGCGATTGCTGATTTTGCGACTGTTCACTTGATTGCTGCTTATCTTGAGATGGATCTTGAGGCGAGTCCTGTTGGTTTTGCTGATCCGACTGTTGGTTATTTTGCTGCTGTTGCTTTTCAAGCTCTTTCGCGAGATTTAAATTGCTCTTGGCTGCGTCAAAATCTGGGGACTTGTCCAGCGCTGATTGATAACGCTTTTGCGCCTCTTGATATAGACCTTGTTGCATCAACGCATTGCCTTGATTGTATAAGCCATTGGCAGAATTATCTTTTTCAAATGCATTCAGCGCTTGTTGATACTCGCCAGCCTTATACAGAGCACTTGCTTGCCATTGGGGATCGACAAACTGGCTCGCAGCTTTTGTATAGTCATTATCTTGGTAAGCTTGCATGGCTTGCTGATCTTGAGTTTGCCATAAGTCATCCCAAGTATTGGCGTAGGTCACGCCACTAGGTTGTATAACCATAAAAAGTGCTAGCGCGGCGAGCATGCCATTTCTAAAGCTCAACAGTGCAGGTAGTAGTAATAACAGTGCAATGTATGGCCCTAGATCAACCCAAGTTTCTCCCTCTAAATCACTGGCTTTAGAATCTTGAGTTGTTGCTAACCATTGCTTGATTTGCGCTACGTCAGCCCCATCGGCACGGTTCGCCACCATGATCCCGTTTGCGTCATTAGCGAGCTCTTTTAATAGGGCGTAATCGGTTTTTGCGACGACGACTTGATTGGCATTGTCGCGTAATAGTTGTCCATCAGGAAGTTTGATGGGCGAACCTTGTTGGCTACCAAATGCTAGAATCGCCAGACGATATGGACTGTCTTTTAATACCGATTCAGCACGTTTAAATTGCGTGGTTGAAATGCCATCGGTAAAAAGAATAATGTCTCCGCGAATATGCCCGCCTTGACTGAGTAACGATTGCGCCTGGCTAATAGCGGCTTCGAGATTGGAACCTCTAACCGGCATAATACTCGGCGTTAACGTAGGCAGCAAATTGAGCAATGTCGATTTATCTCGAGTCAAAGGACTTATGGTAAATGCGTCTCCGGCATAGGCTATTAACCCCGTTTCGCCCGCACTTAACTCCCCAATCAGATCGGTGGCACGGTATTTGGCTTGGGTTAAACGATTAGGTGCAACATCATTGGCATACATGGAGAGTGACATATCCATCACAATCACTCGTCCTTGTGTCGACTCATACACTGGAAGGGCACGTTTCTCTAAAGACGGGCCTGACAGTGCGATTACCGCTATAAACCAGGCTATTGCAAGATAACCAATATTATTGTGCTTTTTTGGGCTTGAACTGCTAATCAACAGCTTAGCCAAGTGAGGCGCAATATAATGGTCCCAGTTTGAACTTGCCGCTTTGCTCTTAAATAGCAATAGTAACAGTAAGGCGAGAGGAAGCAGGGCTATAAACCATTCTGGACGTAAAAAGTGCATTATTAACGGCCTCCCTTAACATTGCTGTTAACGTCGTTATGGTTAGCTGATTGCGCAAAACCTTTGGCGCCAAGTTTTTTCGGGAAGCTAAAAGACAAATGAGTTAATGACATGAGTATTGATGCTAACAAGGCTAAAGCAAGAGGCCAATAAAACAGCTCCGCCTGTGGACGATAGCTGATTTGATCTCGGGTAACGGGCTCCAAGGTATCAATAACTTGATAGATCTGTTCTAGCTCTTCGGTATTTCGCGCTCTAAAGTATTGACCGCCCGTTGTTCTGGCGATGTGTTGCAATTGATTTTCATCCAAGTCCATTGATGGGTTGACTCGCTCTTTACCAAATAAGGTCCTGCGCTCCATAACATCAGCGCCAACGCCAATAGTGTATATGGTGATCCCTCTTTTTTTAGCTATCTCTGTGGCTTGCTCAGGCGATATTGCGCCCGCATTATTTGAGCCGTCAGTGAGTAGAATAAGTACGCGGTTACTTTGCTCTACTTGATCAAAACGCTTTACCCCCAAAGCGATAGCTTCGCCGATAGCCGTTTGCTTACCCACTAGGCCTATTTGCGCTTCTTTTAGATATTGAGCAACGGTTCTGCGATCTTGAGTGAGTGGTGATTGCAGGTAAGCGTGATCAGCAAACAAGATCAAGCCGATACGATCGCCTTTTCTGCGTTCAATAAAGTCACTAATGACGTGTTGAATAAGCGTAAAACGATCTACGTTTCTGCCATTTAAGACCATGTCTTCGATTTGCATACTGCCGGACAAATCAACAGATAGCATCAAGTCTCGGCCTTTGCTAGGCAGCTCTATCGGCTCGCCAACCCAAAGTGGTCGGGCGCAGGCTAAAACAAGTAAGCACCAAACAATCCAATATCGCTTAGTTGTCTTGCGGCTATTTTCGATTGCAAGCGCTTGATTCGGCATGCTTACACCGGGTAATAGTAAGTGGCCACCTAATGGCTTCACTTGCTGTTTTTTTCTAAAAATAAGTGGTAATGGCAGTAACAACAGCAAAAATGGCCAGGCAAGAG
The DNA here is from genome assembly GCF_023283535.1 of Shewanella sairae. Lineage (GTDB taxonomy): Bacteria > Pseudomonadota > Gammaproteobacteria > Enterobacterales > Shewanellaceae > Shewanella > Shewanella sairae. The sequence goes on from NZ_JAKILT010000001.1 coordinate 170,038, forward strand.
TTAACATTTACTTACCTCTCGATTTGCATCTTGGTCATGATTTGGCTTTAGTGGTAGCGCCTGCTTTAGCCAGTTTTGAGCACATGACTTGAGTCGTTGTTTATCTGCTTCAGTTAATTGCTGCGGTTGAAAACGGGCTGCTAGCAATTGAGCGAGTTCATCTTGAGGCTTAGTCACTTGAGCACTTAACCATTGACCCCATTTATCACCGCTGAGTTTGGCTATATCCGTTCTGCTGGTGTAACTCATCGCAGCCCGCTTTAGTAAGCTGCTGACTTCGACAACAAAGTGTTCACTGCTAGGGCTCATTGCGGCAAGTTCATTTAGCGCTGCTTTTTTAGGGGCTAGGCGTTGCTGACGTTTTCTAAACCAAACAAATAACAGAGCTACACACACGATAAGGAGGGTAAGTGTAAGCCAATAACCATAGGCAAAAGGCCATGTACCGACTTCTGTCGGTGTTTGAATATCCTGCAGGCTTGCTAGGGCAGGGTTAACGGAATTGCTCATCTATCGCAGTGCCTCTAGCTGTTGATTCAAGCGAATACCAGAATCAATCATTCGAGTTTGTACATTGAGTTTTTGCATCATTTCGATAAAACTATTTTGCAGTTGGTGTTGGCTGATAAGCCATTTCTCATAGCTATGTCTATCAAGGAGTTGCTCTTTGCCGCCTTCTTTTACCGGTAGCTGAAAATGCTTAGGTAGCGTTAACTTGCCTTGGCGTAATGGATCCGTAACTAAGAATGCACCTATATCACAGTGGCGTTTTAGGTCTGATAGTGTCGCTAAACAGCTTGAATTAAGATGACTACCATCAGAGATAATCCAAATTAATGAGCCGGGCTTTGCCAGTCTGCGCAAACGTTGACAAGCCTTTACCATATGTTGTGGTTCTGGTGGTTGCTCAATACTTTGCAATTGGTTTTGGTGCAACTTCTTAATGGCTGCAATGACTTGCAAAATTCCCTGTTGGCGACTTCTAGGTTTAAGTTCAATATGCTCTTGCTCTGTAGCAATGAGTGCACCTAAACGATCGCCATGCATGATAGCGCTCCAACCTAAAGTGGTGGCTAAGTGCGCCGCTTGTACGGATTGCAGCATTAAACTTGAGCCAAAATAAAGGCTACTGCTAAGGTCGAGTAGAATGAGCACTGGTCGCTCTCGCTCTTCGACAAACAGCTTGGTATGGGCTTTGCCGGTTCTAGCCGTGACACGCCAATCTATGGTACGCACGTCGTCACCACTTTGGTAGTGGCGAACCTCAGCAAACTCCATACCTCTACCTTTAATTAAACTTGCACGGTGTCCTGCAAGGCTTGCTTTAGCCTTGGATCGCTTTTCAGGCAGCGCTTTAGCTAAACTTTGGCAAGCTAGAAGTTCTTTTTCTGTAATATGAATGCCATCGCTAAACAATGGCAGTGCTGTATTGACCATTAAGGAACCGCAACTTGTGAAAGAATATGGTTAATTACATCATCAGCGCTAACGCCGTCAGCTTGTGCTTGATAGCTTAATAGCAGACGGTGACGCAGCACGTTAGGGGCAACAGCTTGAATATCTTCAGGCGACACAAAGTCTCGTTCGTATAAATAAGCTCTTGCGCGAGCGCAGCGTTCTAGTGACAAGGTTGCACGAGGACTGACGCCATATTCAAGCCAGCTAGCAAGCTCTTGGCTGTATGCTTCTGGCTTACGTGTTGCCATGATAATGTCGACGATATACTTCTCTAGCGGCTCAGCTAAATAGATTTGTAATGCGTGCTCACGTGCAGCAAAAATGTCGTCTTGAATAATCGGCTCAACGTGTGGCGCAACGTGTTTTAATGCTTCGTTACGAGACATTCTCATGATCTCAAACTCAGTCTCTGCACTAGGATAATCAAGGTTTAAGTGCATTAAAAAACGATCGAGTTGAGCTTCAGGTAACGGGTAGGTGCCTTCGTTTTCAAGTGGGTTTTGCGTTGCCATGACTAAAAACAACTCTGGCAGCTGATAACTGTGCTTACCCACAGTAACTTGGCCTTCAGCCATCGCTTCTAATAAAGCTGATTGAACCTTGGCTGGTGCACGGTTTATTTCATCAGCCAAAATAAGGTTGTGAAAAATGGGACCCGCTTCGAATTCAAATGTCGCCGTTTGCGCGCGGTAAATATCAGTACCGGTTAAATCTGCCGGCAGTAAATCTGGGGTAAATTGAATACGGTGAAAATCTCCTTCAACGCCATCACATAGTGCCTTTACTGCACGAGTCTTAGCCAGACCTGGAGGTCCTTCCACTAATAAGTGTCCGTCGGCAATTAATGCAATTAGTAGATTTTCGGTAAGAACTGGCTGTCCAAGAATGACAGTATTAAGGTAATCGCGTAAAGCGTGAAATCGACTCAAGGGCATGATGCTACTCGGTTTATTTAAAGTTAGTAAGATATAGACCTGCAACATAGTAAAAAATTCAATACGGGTTTGGCTAGTGCCAATCGCTGTTAATTTGTGTTTTGCTATCGATAATTGGCGGAGTTAACCGCTGCAGATGCGATATTTAGGTCGCTATAGTGATTTTTGTAGACAACAAAAATGAAATTTATATCCATTAACCTTTGTTAATAAACAAGTTTGTTATATTTGCAGAACAAAAAAACAAACAAGTGTTTAAAACTTTTCACTTAGAAGTTAGAATCAGATCACACTTTATTGGTCAGACCTGTTCAAATGCAGTAAATAGGTTTCTCAAGGATAATAAAAGCTTACAACAGAGATTGTAGCCAGAATAAGAGGGCAGAAAATGAGTGATAGACAACAGGTGACAAATGCGCGAGGAGAGCGGATTGCGATAGTTTCGGGTTTACGTACCCCGTTCGCTAAACAAGCAACGGCTTTTCATGGTGTTTCAGCTTTAGACATGGGAAAAATGGTTGTTAATGAACTACTTTCTCGCTCAGAGCTAAACCCGAAAGAAATTGAGCAACTTGTTTATGGCCAGGTTGTGCAAATGCCAGCTGCGCCAAATATTGCCCGCGAAATCGTATTAGGCACAGGTATGAATGTCAGCACTGACGCCTACAGCGTAACACGCGCCTGCGCTACCAGTTTCCAGTCTACTGTTAACGTTGCTGAGTCAATCATGACAGGTAATATGGATATCGGTATTGCTGGTGGTGCCGATTCATCATCTGTACTGCCAATTGGTGTATCCACTAAGCTGGCTCACGCATTGGTTGACCTTAATAAAGCGCGTAGTTTCGGACAAAAGCTCGCTATTTTCCGTCGCCTTGGCTTAAAAGATCTATTACCTGTTCCGCCTGCTGTAGCTGAATATTCAACGGGGTTGTCTATGGGACAAACCGCTGAGCAGATGGCTAAAACCTATAATATTAGCCGCGCCGATCAAGATGCACTGGCACACCGTTCGCACTCATTGGCAACTGAAACTTGGAATGCTGGTAAGCTTGCTGAAGAAGTGATGACGGCACATGTACCGCCGTATAAGCGCTTTATCGACCGTGATAATAACATTCGTGAAGACTCAAAAATTGAGTCGTACGCAAAGCTTCGTCCAGCTTTTGACCGTAAACATGGCTCTGTGACTGCGGCAAACAGTACGCCGTTAACTGATGGTGCTTCTGCCGTGCTATTAATGAGCGAGGGCCGTGCTAAAGCACTTGGCTACACGCCTTTAGGCTACATAAAAAGTTACGCTTTTACCGCAATTGATGTATGGCAAGATATGTTAATGGGACCATCTTATGCTACACCACTGGCGCTTAAACGCGCAGGTATGGAGCTTGAAGACCTGACACTCATTGAGATGCACGAAGCATTTGCGGCACAGACATTAGCGAATATGCAAATGTTTGCTTCTAAGAAGTTTGCCCAAGAGAAATTAGGTCGCAGTCGCGCCATTGGCGAAATCGATATGGGTAAATTCAATGTATTGGGCGGATCATTAGCATATGGTCATCCCTTTGCTGCGACAGGAACACGCTTATTGACTCAGGTGTGCCATGAGCTCAAGCGCCGTGGCGGTGGTACAGGTCTCGCAACTGCTTGTGCGGCGGGTGGTTTAGGTGCGGCAATGATTGTTGAGGTGGAGTAATCACATGGAAAAGACATTTAATTTATCACGTCGTGAAGACGGTATCGCGGTACTGACCATGGATGTGCCGGGTGAAACCATGAACACGCTGCGCAGCGAGTTTGGTCCTGAGATCAGTGAAGTGCTTGCTGAGATTAAAGCCGATAACAGTATTAAAGGTTTAGTCTTAATTTCTGGTAAGAAAGACTCTTTCGTTGCTGGGGCTGATATTTCAATGCTTGACGCATGCGAAACGGCCGAAGATGCCAAGCTCCTGTCACAGCAAGGTCATGTTGTATTTAACGAGCTGGAAAATCTTACCATTCCGGTAGTAGCAGCGATTAATGGTGCTTGCCTAGGTGGCGGTTTAGAGTTGGCGTTAGCTTGTCATCAGCGTGTGTGTTCATTGCATCCTAAAACCATGATGGGCGTTCCAGAGGTCCAGCTCGGTTTACTGCCTGGTGGCGGTGGCACCCAACGTTTACCGCGTTTAGTCGGCGTAACAACGGCACTTGATATGATGCTAACGGGTAAGCAACTTCGCCCAAAGCAAGCGCTCAAAATGGGTTTAGTTGATGATGCTGTACCTGAGACCATTTTGTTACGTACAGCTGTAGAAATGGCACTAGCTGGAAAACGCCCAACTAAGAAAAAGAAACAGTCTTTAATTAATCAAGTGCTAGAAGGAACAAGTGCTGGTCGCAACATCATTTTTGATCAAGCCGCCAAACAGGTTGCTAAAAAGACCCAAGGTAATTATCCCGCGCCAAATAAGATAATTGATTGTGTTAGGCAGGGCATGACTAAAGGCATGATTAAAGGCCTTGAGGTTGAGGCAAGCCACTTTGCCGAATTGGTCATGTCGAAAGAATCTGAAGCTCTGCGTAGTATTTTCTTTGCTACTACCGAAATGAAAAAAGAGACTGGCGCAGGCGATGTAGAGCCTGAGCAAGTTAATAAAGTCATGGTGTTAGGTGGTGGACTAATGGGTGGCGGTATTGCATCGGTTACTACCACAAAAGCTAAAATTCCGGCTCGGGTAAAAGACATTAGTGAAACAGGTCTAAGTAACGCATTAGCCTATGCATACAAATTGCTGGATAAAGGCGTTAAGCGTCGTCATATGACGCCAGCAGTTCGCGATAACCTGATGGCATTAATGACAACAACGACTGAATACAAAGGCATTAAAGATGCCGACATTGTTGTTGAGGCTGTGTTTGAAGACTTAGCGCTTAAGCATCAAATGGTTAAAGATGTAGAGCGTGAGTGTAGCGAGCATACGATTTTCGCTTCTAACACTTCTTCATTGCCGATTGGCCAAATTGCTGAGGCGGCAACTCGACCTGAAAACGTGATCGGTTTGCACTACTTTTCGCCTGTTGAAAAAATGCCTTTAGTTGAAGTCATTGCCCATGAGAAAACTTCTGCCAAGACTATTGCTACGACAGTCGCGTTTGCTAAAAAACAAGGTAAGACGCCGATTGTTGTACAAGATGGTGCGGGTTTCTATGTTAATCGTATTCTAGCGCTTTACATGAATGAAGCAGCTCAGCTATTGCTAGAAGGGCAAAGCGTTGAACATCTTGATAAAGCTTTAGTTAAGTTTGGCTTCCCTGTTGGCCCTATGACTTTACTTGATGAAGTTGGGATTGACGTTGGTGCTAAGATCTCGCCGATTCTAGAGAAAGAGCTAGGAGATCGCTTTAAAGCTCCAGAGGCATTCGATAAGTTACTTGCTGATGATAGAAAAGGGCGTAAGAACGGTAAAGGATTTTACCTTTACGGTGGTAAGAAAAAAGCCAAGCAGGTTGATGAGAGCGTTTATAGCGTTTTAGGTTTGAAGCCAGGGGTTGATACCGAAGCTTCTGAGGTTGCGCAGCGCTGTGTAGTACAGATGCTAAATGAAGCGGTGCGTTGCTTAGAAGAAAACATTATCGCTAACCCTCGTGATGGCGATATAGGGGCGATATTTGGTATTGGCTTCCCACCATTCTTAGGTGGACCTTTCCATTATATTGACTCACTTGGCGCGGCCAATTTAGTTAAAATCCTAGAGAATTATCAAGCACGTTACGGTAATCGATTTGAACCTGCAGTAAGGCTTAAACTGATGGCCGAAGAAGGAAGTCGTTTTTTTGGTTAATACCAAGTTGAGCTAGGACTACGGAATAAACAGCTTGTCTATTTAATAAAAAGCCTATCAAATTGATAGGCTTTTTTGTGTTTAGAGCAACAACATCGGCTAGCCAATGAAGATATTAAGTAATAAACCGCCACTAAATAGGGCGCTAAATATCATGGTTAACTTGGCTGTGCGGCCTAGCAGTGGATTGAGCGCTGCACCTTTCACTTCATTAAAGTCACGGCTTAAAGTTCTTGCCATGATAAAGGCAAGCCCCGCTAGTAATACCGGGATACCAGGCAATGCGCCCATAAAGAAGCCGGCGATAATGATGGCAAAGGGTAAGAACACAAAGCTTTGGTAGAAAATACGAGATTGCTCAAGTCCCATACGTACAGCCAGTGTCTTCTTACCCGCCTTTATATCTGTTTCCATATCGCGAGTGTTATTAACGAGCATAATCGCGGCATTCAAAAAGCCGATTGCACTACCTAGTAACCACGCGCTCGTTGATGTTTCGCCAGCTTGCAAAAAGTAACTGCCGACAACGGCGACTAAGCCAAAAAACACAAATGCAGCAACTTCACCTAAGCCATGAGAAGCGAGTGGATAAGGACCGCCGCTATAGCCAAGCGCACCGAGTATTGCCGCTGCCGCTAAAAAGGCAATTACAATACCGCCGTGATAGATCAAGAACGAGCCCACTATTAACGCCAGTACTAAGCACAAAATCATCGCATTACGCACAGCGTTAGGGCTTAACATGCCACTTTGTGTGACTCGAACCGGACCAAGGCGTTCTTCAGTATCGACACCACTTTTAAAGTCAAAGTAGTCATTTGCGAGGTTCACCGCTATTTGCAGCAAGAGTGCGCAAAGCATTGAAGTGACAGCAATGAACCAGCTGAACTGTTCAAGCTGCAGTGCTAGTACATTACCGACCAGCAGGGGACCAATCGCCGCAGGCAAGGTGCGAGGACGTATGGCAAGTATCCAAGGATTCATGGTTTATATTTACTTACAGAGGTTTACGCCAAAGAAGGATGGCATAAAGATAAAAAGAATTGCTTATAGCATAGCAAATTTAACAACTTCTAAAAAGTGGATTTTATTGCTGAAAAAGCGCTCAACTTAACAAATCGTTAAGTCTTAATTATTTTTCATTATTCGGCTTTAATAACTTTGACCTAGCGCACATCGGTAGGCAGGAGTGTATGCAATATTACATATCTAAAGTCGAACGTGATGATTTAATTAAGCAATTTGCTTTAGACGGGCAAGCTGCGTCTTATGCAGCTTACGACTCCATTAAGGGTAAACAGTTTTGTTTAGAGGTCGAAGCTATGCGTTTTGAGGGACAAGTCGCAATAGTTACTGGCGCAGCATCGGGTTTAGGAAGAGCCTATGCCATCGCTTTAGCTGAGCGAGGAGCAAGAGTTGTTTTAGTTGACAATGAAATAGCTCAAACAAAGGATGTTAGCTTCAAACTGTCGTTAGATTTAGAACCTGATTCAGGTTTGAAAACATGCTGTGATGCGATAAACGCCATTGGTGGTGAGTGCCAGTCTTTTAGCATAGATGTGACCAGTACTGATGATATTGCCGCCATGATCGAATGTATCATGCAGAGTTGGGGGCGTGTCGATATCCTGATCAATAACGCCGGTGTGCATCAGCCTTGCGCCTTTGAGCAGATGACTGAATCAAGTTGGAAGCATCACCTTGATGTTGACTTGAATGGTACTTTTTACATGACGCAAGCGGTTTGGGCGATCATGAAGCGCCAAAATTATGGTCGCGTCGTTATGAGCAGTGCTAGTTCGGTTTACGGCGACATGTATGAAACCAGTATGAGTGCAAGTAAAATGGCGGTCATGGGCCTGGTTAATAGTTTACACCTTGAAGGCGCTGATCATGGGATCACCGTTAACAGTATTATTCCCCATGCCGTAACATCGATGACGGCGAACCATTTAGCATCGGCTGTTAGGCCACTCTTTTCTAAAACCACCGTTATAGCAACAGTACTTTATCTCTGTAGTTCAAAGAGTCCTTCTGGCCAACATTTATCCGCTGCTGCGGGGGGAATAAGTCATGCTGCACTGGTTGAGTTCTCTCCTAGTCGGTTTAAAGCTGAAGATTGCACGCCGGAAGTGATAACAGAACGCTGGCCAGATATTTATCAAGCAAGACCCTATACCGCACACAATAGTGGTGAAGCTCAAGTGCTGGCTTGGGCAAAAGCTTCAGCAAATCAGCGGCATATACAGATAAAATAACGTTACTAATGTGTATTAATGCTTTGATGGGAAACTGCTTAGTTGTTAGCTCATATAGGGTTTATAGAAAGACAAGCGTAGGCTAAAAGCTGGCGAGTGGAAGGGGTCTTGAGTTAAGCTTAGGGCAAATATGTCGAGCGTTAGGTTGTAATGAGCCAAGTATTAGATGATTTATTAGCGTTACTTTCTTTAGAGCAGATTGAAGAGGGGCTTTTTCGTGGTCAAAGCCAAGATCTTGGTTTTGGACATGTGTTTGGTGGCCAAGTGATGGGCCAAGCCCTGAGCGCTGCTAAGCAAACAGTGAGTCCTGATCGTAAAGTCCATTCATTGCATTCTTATTTTTTACGTGCCGGTGATGAAAAACTGCCGATTGTTTATGATGTTGAAATCATGCGTGACGGCGGTAGTTTTAGTGCTCGTAGGGTTAAAGCTATTCAAAAAGGTCGACCTATTTTTTACATGACCTGTTCGTTCCAAATAGCTGAGGAAGGTTACGAACATCAAGCGGTAATGCCTGATGTACCTGGACCCGAGGGCCTGCTGAATCAACAGGAACTTGCGATGACACTAAGAGATAAAGTGCCATCGAGAGTACTTGAAAAGTTTATGGCTGATACGCCGATTGAAATGCGGTTGGTAAACCCAAGCGATCCTATCGCGCCTAGACCTAGTGAGCCAATAAGGCACGTGTGGATCCGTGCAAACGGCAAAGTACCTGAAAATTTATGTGTGCATGACTATTTGCTAGCTTATGCATCAGACTTTAACTTTTTGGTGACTGCTGCTCAGCCGCATGGGGTGTCATTTTTAACGCCGGGTATGCGTATGGCAACGATCGACCATGCTATGTGGTTCCACCGTCCGTTCGATTTTAGCCAGTGGCTGCTCTATAGCATTGAAAGCCCGAATGCCAGCGGTGGTCGAGGGTTTGTTAAAGGGCACTTTTTTAATCAACAAGGTGAATTGGTTGCATCGGCAACACAAGAAGGCCTTATTCGGATGACTAAGAAAGATTAATCTCTCTTAGTTATATTGCTGAAATAGGATAGATATAAATGATTTCATTGATGAAAAAAAGCATAGTGCTACTATGTCTGCTGGTATTAACCGCTTGCGTGACTGTTGAGGAAAAGCCACCTATTGTTGTAAATGGCGCTGCCGGTTACTTAGAAAGGCTAGCCTTACCTCAAGGTAGTGCTATTACTATTGCGATTATCGACTTAGATACCCCCGGGGTGATCGTAGCGCAAAAGAGTTTTGATATTGTTAGAGCGCCGGTACCGTTTAAGTTCTTATTACCAGCGGATACCATTGATAGCAGTATCAATTATGGCGTAGTGGCGATGATTCAATATAATGGTAAGGTGATTTTTCAAACCTACGATCGCTTCCCTGTGATTAGTAATAACAAGTACACCACCGAAGTATTGATGAAAGCGGTTCCCGCGCCATAAATCATCGATAATAATAGAAGGAGCTTAGGCTCCTTTTTTATTGCCTTAAGGAAGCTTGTTATTAACGTGGATACATATAATTTAAATGAGCTGAACTGCCAATTACAGATAACTAAGTGGTTGCTTGAAGATGATTATCGGTTACAGGCGCTGTTGACTGCTGAGTCACTCAAACTTAACGATTGGATGCTCGCCGCTGGTTTCGTTCGAAACTTAGTTTGGGACAAGTTACATTGCGTACAAACAAGGTTAAATGATATTGATCTTATCTATTTTGATGCAAAAGAGCTTTCGGTAGAGAAAGATAAAAGCATTGAGGCTGAACTTAGGCGCATCGCACCTATGTATCCTTGGTCTGTTAAAAATCAAGCCAGAATGCATCTGCGTAATCACCATCAAGCTTATACCTCGTGTATTGATGCCATGAGTTATTGGCCTGAAAAACAAACTGCGGTCGGAGTGAGTTGTCAGCCAATGGCTTTTTCAGATTCAATACAGCAGATATCATTGAGGTTACACACTCCATTTAATTTAACATGCTTGTTTGATCTGTCGTTGCAATACAATCCTAAAGCGCCTCTAGAAGTTTTCCTGCACCGAGTGAAAAATAAGCGGTGGTTGCAAAGCTACCCTAAGCTGCGAGATAATATCCTGTGGTGAACTTTTGAGCACGCCCACGGTGTGCAGGGCAACAGAGCATGAGAGCAAGTGACAATTAAGGCACTTTATTGCTCCATAAGCTCAAGCTATCAAAGGTTCTAAATTTACTCCTGCAGTTAATGGTGGCTTAATCGATGGACTCTTATTTGGATGCGATTGAAGAGATTAAAGAATTAGCTGATGCGGAGGAGATCCATCGGGTTGACGATGTGTCGATATATCTGGAGCGCTTTACTGAGCTAGATTTGATTGCTACCGGAATTTACGCCGAAGTGTATGAAGTGCCAGGAGAGCCTGACAAAGTTGTTAAGGTATGTAGTAGTAAAATTGATGGCTATTATCTGTTTGCTCGCTGGTGTATGCGCCCAGAAAACCAAGACAACCCACATGTCCCTACTATTCATCGTGAAGATACCATAGAGCTAAGTAGTGGCAGGGTCGTGCGTTTTTATGTGATCGAGCGGCTTGATGACATTAGCGATGACGGCACAGAGCCAACGCGTCCAAGCCATTTCCATGACGATGACTTTGGCAAGTTATGGGGCACATTACGTACCATGACGTTGCCGTTTGCCGACCCCAATAAGCCTTTTAATGATCAAGTGCAATCAGCCGATGAATTTGTTGAGCAGATCCAAGAGCCACGACCGCACTTCTATATGAGCTCAAACGAGCGTAAACCTGTAGTTATTGATGATGAAGTGATTGATGATCATGCAGCTTTGCTTAAAACCTTATTCGATGTATTGAGTTTTATCGATGACCACGGTGTGATGGATCTGCACGGCGGTAACTATATGCTCCGCGGTGATACTATCGTTATTACCGATCCCATCTCGCACAAATACGCTAAAGAAGCACCATTAAACTTACCTAATTAGGCTCTGCTAATTCAATTGGTGGATCTGATTATTTAATAGCTACCGAAAGGCAATTTTACTTAAGTGCCTGCATTACTTGAATAATGTTTAAAGTTCTTTTCTAGTCATAAATGTTAGTATGGATTTTTTGATGAAAGGAATCACCAATGAAAACAAAATTATTATCGAAAGCGAGCGACTATTTTATAGGGGCATTTATGATGTCTTTAGGTCTAGTTTACAACTTGGTAGAGCAAGATATTTTTGGGAGCGTTGCTTTTTCAATATCGTTACTGATATTCGTCGTGGTTGCATTGGTTAAGCTGCGTAAAACAAGCCTTTAAAGACCGTTTGTTGAATAGTTGATAATTAAATATAGCTGAGCAAAACCGGAGAATTTAAGTTTGTTAAGTGCGATTGCATTTATTGCTTTGATCGTTTGTTATTTTAGTTTTGAAAGAAGCGATACACCAGTCCGTGAAGCGATTCTGGCTATGCTGCTTTATAGCGGATACCTTATTGTGTATTTATTGGTCCCACCTTTTGCAAATGGTACTTCTACCCATATGGGTCAACTTTATGGCTTAGTGCCTATTGTTTCACTTGCTGCGATTTTATTCCCTTACTTTAATCATAAATCACCCGAAATCGTTACCAGAGTGCTTGGCTGGTTTGGCTTGACCATAGTTGCGTTTATATTATTGTGTTTTAAGCTTTTTGTTTGGTAATAAGCACTTTAACGTGACGAAAGTTTGACAATTTAAAGCAGTCATTTAGCTGAAAAAATTCGCTGTAAATATGACCAGTTAGTAAACCGAGTGCTAAGTTTTTATTTTGCGTTCGACATACCTAGAAGGAGTCGATTTTGGAACCACTAACATTTATAACTGTATCTATTGCGAGCTACCTTTTATTAGGTGGTGTGATTACGTTTATTGGTTATAGACAATTAACGCTTAATAAACCTAAGTAAATCTTGCTTGACCGATTAAAGTGCAACAATAACGGATTTGTTATGCTTTACCGTCCGGCGTATATCCTTTCTCCAAAGTGTATCCACTGCTAACTTCAATTTCTAAACTCATCTTCAATTCCCTCAGCAGACTTATGACCTTTGCAACTCAATAGCTGTTAATTATTTGTGAGCATAGTACATAGGCTTGGTGGGCGATTAAATGATCAAAGTGTACTTTGCTCACTAAAACTAAAGCTACAACATCGATATATGTTTAGATTGTGTGATCTGGATCGGTAAAATATATATCTAAATGAGTAGCTGTTATGGTATTTGATTTTGATCAATTTTTTAATGGGGTAGATCTGTCAGGATGCTCGCAAATGTAAGGATATTGATAAAGAACGCGGTGTATCGTGTTGTAAATTATGGAGTATTATAATGAGAAAAAGTATCGTTTCAAGTCTAGTTGCTACAGCGCTTTTAACTACAGGCTTCACATCTTCAGTACTTGCTCATCAAGCTGGTGATATTATCGTTCGTGTTGGTGCGGTAGTGGTTGCACCAAATGAATCTAGCCCAGTTGTTGCTGATGTCGCTGAGTTTAGTGTTGATGATAATACGCAGGTAGGTCTAAACTTTGGTTATATGATTACTGATAATGTCGGTATTGAGTTATTAGCAGCAACACCATTTAGTCACGATGTTTCACTAGGTTCATTAGGTAAGATTGCTGAAACTAAGCACTTACCACCAACGCTAGTTGCTCAGTATTACTTTGGCGATGCAAACTCAAAACTACGTCCATACATTGGTGCCGGTGTTAACTTCACTAATTTTTACGACAATGAATTTACCAACGATTTAGATGGTGCATTAACCGATTTGAGCATGTCTAATTCTTGGGGCTTGGCAGCGCAAGCGGGTATTGATTATCAGCTTAATGATAGCTGGCTAATTAATGCATCGGTTTGGTATGCGCAAATCAGCACTGATGTTAAGTTTAACTTAGGTGATGCACCTCAGAAGGTTGAAACCGATATCGACCCATGGGTTTATATGGTAAGCGTTGGTTACACTTTCTAATTTACGCTTTGGACATAACCCCACCCATAGAAAAGGAGCCGAAAGGCTCCTTTTTAACGTTTAAAGCAGACAAATCTTTATGATTTAGAGTCTTTTTTAGCGGCGCGTTCGGCCTTCTTCTGCTCTTTGGTTTTCCAATAGCGAGTATTGTAAACAAACTCAGGCAGAGCTTTAGTTAGCCAAGCGACTAGGCGCCAGCGTTTGGTTACATATGCTTTACGCTTACCGGCTTTCATTGCTTTAATCACTTGCTGAGCAACGACCGTAGGTGGCGACAACCATAAACGGTTCTGTTGCATTGCAGCTTTATCAAGCATACCGAGTTGAATATCGGTAATGGTAATAGGCAGCTTTAAGCGCTGCGCATGCATGCTTAAACCTTCAAGGTAATTTTGCGCAAAGGCTTTAGAGGCATGATAGGCGACACTTGGTCCGCCGCGCAGGCCTGCAATAGAGTTAATGGCAGCTAATTGGCCGTAACCTTGATCTCTAAATAACCTAAAGGCTGTATTGCATATGGCTGAAAAGCCCTGCACATTAACCGTAATGATATCTTGCTCTGGTTGCCATGGCAGTTCAGGATCGTAATGGGTTAAACCTGTATTCACTAATACAAGATGCGCGCCACCTAATGTTTGCCAAACGGCATTTAGGCTGGCAATCACAGCTTGAGGCTCATCAATTTGCAATGGAAAAACTTGCACCTTAGTGGGCAATGATTGACTAAACTCGATAAGAGATTGTGGATCTTGTGCTAACAGGGCCAGTTCAACGCCTTCATCTGCAAGTTGTTTTGCAATTTCACGGCTAAGTAATGAGCTAGCGCCCACAATTATTGCAGTTGCTTGTGTCATATGGGTATTCGACTTCGAATAGGTAACTTATCATAGAAAGATAAGTGTATTAGAACAAGATTAATTGTCTGTTGCTGTGACGCGGATAGTGAGAATGCATTTTACTACTTATGCTTTGGCCTGCAGATAAGCTTGTTTTAGCGAGGTTTATATCAACAAGCAAGTCGCTGTTGTAGGTCAATGTTAGTAGTATTAATTATTTGATAGTTAACTAATATAAAATTCAAGTTCAGACATATAGACTTCTAGAAGTCTTAATGTATTATTAGGAGCATAGAAATGAAACAGTGGTTTAAGCCTTTATTACCGTTAGCGGTAGCAGCAAGTGTGTTGACGGGCTGTGCAACATCCAATGCCGTGGTGGAGATCCATGGCGAGGTTTGGTACAAGGAGCGCATGATGCTACCTGAAGATGCAGTGATTACAGTGCAAGTTCAGGATGTCTCATTGGCCGACGCACCCGCTGAAGTGATTGCTGAATTTGAACGTAATGATGTGAGTACGCCTGTACCGTTTCAGTTTTTAATCAATAGAGATCAATTTGAAGATGGCCATACCTACAACATAGGTGCGCGCATTACCCATAATGATCAATTGATGTTTATTAATACTCAAGCTTACCGAATTGACTTGGACTCAGTAGAGCCTATGTCAGTTTTAGTGCAGAAAGTTGCGCGTTAACTTAGTCGTAAATTGCTAATATCGGCGCGCTTCTTTTTGGTTGGTCACTCAAATTAGAAAAGAGGCGCGATATGCCGGTTAAAATTCCTGACAATCTTCCTGCGGCCGAAATCTTAGAGTCTGAAAACATCTTTGTGATGTCAGAAACTCGAGCTGCAAATCAAGATATTCGTCCTATGAAGGTGTTAATACTCAATTTAATGCCCAATAAGATTGAAACCGAAACCCAACTATTGCGTCTTTTAGGTAATACCTCTCTGCAGGTTGACGTCGATCTACTGCGTATTCACGATAAAGAATCGAAGCATGTGTCTATTGATCATATGAATAACTTTTATCGTGACTTTGAGCAGGTTCGGCAGAAAAATTACGATGGTTTGATTATTACTGGTGCACCTCTTGGTCAAGTCGAGTTTGACGATGTGTCTTATTGGGACCATATTCGCGAGATTATAGACTGGTCGCAGCAGCATGTGACCTCGGTGCTTTTTCTATGTTGGGCAGCCCATGCCGCTTTGTATCATCTTTATGGCTTGAACCGTAAACTCCTGAGTACTAAACGTTCCGGTGTTTTTGCACATAAGCGCACAACAGAGCACTACCCCTTGTTACGTGGGTTTGATGATGAGTTTTACGCGCCGCATTCTCGTTTTGCCGAGATGGACGTTGAGTTATTGCGAGCTCATCCTGAGTTGCAAGTATTAACCGAGTCAGACACCGCTGGCGCCTATATGGTGCTGAGTAAAAGTAATCGTAATTTGTTTGTGATGGGACACCCTGAGTATCAAAAGTCGACCTTAAAAGATGAATATTTACGGGATTTAGCTCAAGGGCTTAACCCTGATATACCGCAAAACTACTTTACGGATAATGATCCTGATAAAGCCCCAATTGCCCGCTGGCATAGCCACGGTAGTTTGCTGGTCAGTAATTGGCTTAACTATTATGTTTATCAGTTAACGCCGTATAACCTTGATGACATGAGCGGTATTACGCCGTGGGAGTCGTAAAGGCTTTTGTAAATACAACGCCGTAGTTTAACCAAGCTGCGGCGTTTTTATATTCAATGAACCTTTAGCCACATTTGTTTGTTACAACAGCATTATCACTTAATCTAAATGTTCTTCAGTAGTCAGTTCGACTCAGTCTCACACATTTTCTGCTTAACTCTCTGTATTAACTATTTAAAAATGTTACTTATCGTTTAGTTAGGCGATATTTATCTCTTTAAAAGTATTGTGCTGAACAGCTCATCAGGCAGTGCAAACTATGCAGAAGCCTCTCTTCGCTAAGTGTAAATTCTATGTGACATCTGCGCCTTATACTTTGGTAGATCTTTGCACAATTAACTATTGCTTTACGTTCGCGTAAACGTCACAGTGTTAAATATTGAGCAAGATCACACTTTATATTAGCTAGGTAATAACCTCAGAATCGTGACTAAATGAAGCCGCTAAACCCTACAAATAGTGCAGCTTCGGATGAATTCTAATCAAGGTTAACTAGCATATTCACGGAGTAATTATGAGTTCAGTTGAGTCAAACCAAGATATTGTTATTGTTGCAGCAAAGCGCACCCCAATGGGCGGATTCCAGGGCGCGTTATCAACAGTGGCTTCACCAAAGCTTGCTGCAACCGCTATTAAGGGCTTAGTAGCGCAAAGCGGTTTAGCAGGCGAGCAGGTTGACGAAGTATTAATGGGCTGTGTTTTACCTGCAGGCCTTGGTCAAGCGCCGGCGCGCCAAGCTACATTAGGCGCTGAACTGCCATTATCGGTTGGCGCAACCACAGTCAATAAAGTCTGTGGTTCAGGCATGAAGACAGTGATGCTAGCCCATGATTTAATTAAAGCGGGTAGTGCCAATGTGGTTGTTGCTGGTGGTATGGAAAGCATGAGCCAAGCACCTTACTTACTTGATAAAGCCCGCGGTGGCATGCGTATGGGGCACGGTAAAGTGCTCGATCATATGTTTCTCGATGGTTTAGAAGACGCCTATACCGGCGGCGCAATGGGTACATTTGCGCAAAATACCGCAGATGACTTTAAGCTTACTCGTGAGCAGATGGACAGCTTTGCATTAAGCTCACTTGAAAAAGCCAATAATGCCATCAACAGCGGCGCCTTTAGCAACGAAATTACTCCGGTCACCGTGGCTAATCGTCGTGGTGATGTTGTGGTTGATACCGATGAGCAGCCGGGTAACGCGCGCCCGGATAAAATCCCAACATTGCGTCCAGCCTTTGCTAAAGACGGCACCATTACTGCCGCCAACTCCAGCTCAATTTCAGATGGTGCTGCCGCATTAATGCTAATGACTCGTGGTCAGGCTAACGATTTAGGCATTGAAGTACTCGCAACCATTAAAGGTCACACCACACACGCGCAAGAGCCATCAATGTTTACCACAGCGCCAGTCGGTGCCATGAATAAACTGCTCGATAAAGTGAACTGGACCAAAGAAGACGTTGACTTGTATGAGATCAACGAAGCCTTTGCCATGGTCACCATGCTGGCGATTTCAGAACTTGGACTCGATGCCAATAAAGTCAATGTTAACGGCGGTGCCTGTGCCCTGGGTCATCCAATTGGTTGCTCTGGTGCGCGTCTATTAGTGACGTTGATTTATGCCCTAAAAGCTCGCGGCCTTAAGCGCGGTGTCGCGTCACTTTGTATTGGCGGGGGTGAAGCCACTGCAATGGCAATTGAGCTTTAACCACCCAGCTAACTAACGGTAATCGTTAAAGACAGTAATAGTAATCAACAAGACCGGATCTGCATCAAGCCGAGGCAGTTATAGCCACATAAAAATCAGGCCAAGCAGGTCCATCATTTTGCAAACGCCATCAACTGGCCTTGCCGAAATAGGAAGCGATATGACAACTCAAGTGAAGCATTACATCAATGGCGAATGGATATTGGGCCAAGGCGACAAGCAAATAGCCGTGACCAACCCAGCGAACAACGAAACCATTGCTGTTGTAAATGCCGCGAACGATGCCGAAGTACTCAGTGCAATCGACAGCGCTAAAACCGCGTTTCAGAGCTGGAAAGAAGTACCCGTTTCAGAACGTGCTCGTGTAATGCTTAAATACCAGCATCTCTTAAAAGAGCATCATGATGAAATTGCCACGATTTTAGCGCAAGAAACCGGTAAGACATTTGATGATGCTAAAGGCGATGTTTGGCGCGGAATCGAAGTCGCTGAGCACGCTTGTAATATCGCATCTATGATGATGGGCGAAACCGTAGAAAACGTGGCTCGTTCAATCGACACCTACAGCTACACTCAACCACTTGGCGTTTGTGCTGGTATTACTCCGTTTAACTTTCCAGCGATGATCCCACTGTGGATGTTCCCGTTAGCGATTGCTTGCGGTAACACATTCGTTCTTAAGCCATCAGAGCAAGATCCAATGACGCCGCAGCGTTTAATTGAATTGTTCGAACAAGCGGGCGCGCCAAAAGGTGTGGTGCAGCTGGTTCATGGCGATAAAACTGCTGTCGATATCCTATTAACTCACCCCGATATCAAAGCCATTTCATTTGTCGGTTCGGTGAATGTTGGTCAGTACATTTACAAAACCGGCACCGATAACTTAAAGCGTGTGCAAGCTTTTGCGGGCGCTAAAAATCACTGCGTAATTATGCCAGACGCTAATAAACAGCAAGTGATTAATAATCTGGTTGGCGCATCAGTAGGCGCTGCGGGTCAACGCTGTATGGCACTTTCTGTTGCGGTATTTGTTGGCGCGGCTAAAGAGTGGATCCCTGAGCTAAAAGAAGCTATTGCCAAAGTTAAACCGGGTCTTTGGGACGATAAAGACGCCGCTTATGGTCCGGTGATTAGCCCTGCAGCTAAACAGCGGGTTGTGAGCTTGATTGCTCAAGGTAAGGCTGAGGGCGCAGATTGCTTACTTGATGGTACTGATTTTACTGTTGAGGGTTACGAGTCAGGTAACTGGGTTGGCCCAACCATGTTCGATAAAGTCACAACCGATATGAGCATTTATAAAGAAGAGATTTTTGGTCCAGTGCTGTGCTGCATGAATGCTGAAACCCTAGAAGAAGCGATTGCGATAGTCAACGACAGCCCATACGGTAATGGTACTTCTATCTTTACCGCAAGTGGCGCAGCTGCGCGTAAATATCAACACGAAATTGAAGTGGGTCAAGTGGGCATTAACGTGCCAATTCCTGTGCCGTTACCTTTCTTCTCGTTCACTGGTTGGAAAGGTAGTTTCTATGGCGACCAGCATGCTTATGGTAAGCAAGCTGTGCGTTTCTATACTGAGACTAAAACCATCACCGCACGTTGGTTTGAGTCGGATATTGCCGTTGCCTCAGCGCCGAATATGACAATCGATCTTAAGTAATCGTTACTGCCATCCAAAACGAATTTTGGTTAAGTGCTCGCTTTTTGGCGTTAGCACTTAATCAAAACGTAGGGTATTAGCGCGCTAAACAAATACAAAAGTTAGACGATTAATAACGAATAGAGGTCAGCAGCATTAGCTAAAGCTGTGCGAGCAAAAGACCCAAGCCTTAACACCTTACAAGCGGTTGTAATGGGCACTAGACAGTACAACAGGAGCACCCAGATGGATTTTAACCTCAATGAAGATCAACGCCAGTTTGCCGATTTAGCTCAGCAGTTTGCCACAGAGGAGCTTGCTCCCTTTGCGGCGAAGTGGGATGAAGAACACCACTTCCCAAAAGATGTGATCCATAAAGCCGGCGAGTTAGGTTTTTGCTCGCTGTACTCGCCAGAATCAGAAGGGGGCATGGGGCTGTCTCGCCTAGATTCGTCGATTATTTTTGAGCAGCTATCTATGGGCTGTACGGCAACAACTGCCATGTTAACTATCCACAATATGGCGACATGGATGATAACCAGTTTTGGCTCTGAAACGCTGCGCCAAGAGTGGTCTGAATCACTAACCACAGGTGAAAAACTCGCTTCTTATTGCTTAACTGAACCCGGTGCTGGTAGCGACGCGGCATCTCTGCAAACAAAAGCTGTGCGTGAAGGCGATGAATATGTGATTTCAGGCTCTAAAGTGTTTATCTCAGGTGCAGGTGCCACAGAAATGTTAGTGGTGATGTGCCGCACCGGTGAAGCAGGGCCAAAAGGTATTTCAGCGATTGCAGTACCTGCTGACACACTGGGTATTACCTACGGTAAAGCGGAAGATAAAATGGGCTGGAACGCCCAGCCAACCCGTGAAGTTACCTTTGAAAATGTGCGCGTACCGGTAGCTTATTTACTCGGTGAAGAAGGACAAGGTTTTACTTTTGCCATGAAGGGATTAGATGGTGGTCGCATTAATATCGCCACCTGCTCGATTGGTACCGCACAAGCGGCACTTGAGCGCGCCACGCAATATATGAACGAGCGCAAGCAGTTTGGTAAACCGTTAGCAGCATTCCAAGCACTGCAATTTAAGCTCGCCGATATGGCAACAGAGCTGGTTGCTGCGCGCCAATTAGTGCGTTTAGCCGCGTTCAAGCTAGATCAGCAAGATCCAGAGGCTACCGCTTATTGCGCCATGGCAAAACGCTTCGCCACCGATATTGGTTTTCAAGTGTGTGACGCTGCGCTGCAAATTCATGGTGGCTATGGCTATATTCGTGAATACCCATTAGAACGCCATGTACGTGATGTACGTGTGCATCAGATTTTAGAAGGAACTAACGAAATCATGCGCTTAATTATTTCGCGCCGTTTGTTAGATGAAAACGCCGCTGCGATTTTATAGGCCGATTTTAGTCAGCATTCAAATGATTTCAGTTTTGTATAGGGAGTTACCATGTCAAACCAACAACAGTCTTTATTAATCGAGCGCATCGTGGGGCATACCGCGGTGATCAGCATGAACAATCCGCCGGCGAATACTTGGACGGCGCAGAGCCTACAAGAGTTAAAACATAAGGTATTAGCACTTAACGAAAACAAAGATGTTTACGCGTTAGTGATTACTGGCGAAGGGCAAAAGTTCTTCTCAGCAGGCGCTGATTTAAAATTGTTTGCTGACGGCGACAAGCAAAATGCCGCCGAGATGGCGCGCTATTTTGGCGAAGCGTTTGAAAGCTTAAGTGCATTCCGTGGTGTGTCAATTGCGGCAATTAATGGCTATGCCATGGGGGGCGGCTTAGAGGTCGCGTTAGCATGTGACCTACGTATTTGTGAAGAACAAGCGCAGCTGGCACTGCCAGAAGCAACAGTGGGGTTATTGCCATGCGCTGGTGGTACACAAAACCTTACCGCGCTGGTAGGCGAAGGTTGGGCTAAGCGGATGATTTTATGTGGTGAGCGTATTACCGCCGCTAAAGCCGAGCAAATTGGTTTAGTAGAAGAAGTGGTAGAGCAGGGGAATGCTTTTAATGCGGCAATGGGGCTTGCTGAAAAGGTCGCGAATCAAAGTCCAAGCAGCGTAAAAGCTTGTAAAACATTAGTGCAAGCAGGTCGCACTATGCCAAGAGCCGATGCCTTGCCATTAGAGCGCCAATTGTTTGTTGAACTGTTTGATACCGAAGATCAAGCCGAAGGGGTTAACGCCTTTTTGAATAAGCGTAAAGCGAATTGGAAAAACGGTTAAGGGGCTCAGGATGCAATCAGCTAGCGAGCAAGTGTTATTTAGCACCTTAACAA
Organism: Shewanella sairae; assembly: GCF_023283535.1. Taxonomy (GTDB): domain Bacteria; phylum Pseudomonadota; class Gammaproteobacteria; order Enterobacterales; family Shewanellaceae; genus Shewanella; species Shewanella sairae. The sequence goes on from NZ_JAKILT010000001.1 coordinate 191,714, forward strand.
CGGACTCCGGCAAGCAAGTCGGGGTAGCCACTTTAAATATAGAAAAAGCGCTTAATGCGTTAAACCTCAATATGGTACAGGCATTAACTACGCAGTTAACCGCCTGGCAAGCCGATACCAATATTGCCGCAGTTGTGCTTGACGGTGCGGGAGAAAAAGCTTTTTGCGCTGGCGGCGATGTGCGAGCGATTTATCAAGCATCGATAACTACGCCCGGTGAAGTGACCGAAGCGGCAACGGAGTTTTTCAGCCAAGAGTATCAGTTAGATTATCTGCTGCATCGTTTTGGTAAGCCGGTCATTGTGTGGGGCGATGGCATTGTCATGGGCGGCGGTTTAGGCCTAATGATAGGCGCAAGTCATCGCATCGTGACTGAGCGTTCACGCATCGCAATGCCTGAAGTGACTATCGGTTTATACCCAGATGTTGGTGGCAGTTATTTCTTAAACCGTATGCCGGGTAAAAGTGGCCTATTTTTAGGTATGACAGCCTATAACATGAGTGGAGCCGACGCGCTTTATGTGGGCATAGGTAATCACTATCTTAATAGCGATGATAAAGCCGCACTATTTGAGCAACTCACAATGCTGCCTTGGAGCGATAATTTCGATACTAATCATTTGGCATTAAATGATCTGCTCAGCACCATGGCAGAAGCTTGCCATACGGCGCCATCAAAGAGTGTACTTGAGCAAAACCAGTTATTGATTGATGAATTAATGACAGGCTCTCTAGACGACATTATCGCTAAGGTTAGTCAACTCGGTTCAAGCTCTGATTCAAGTGCTGATTCAAACACGATAGAGGCGAACCCTTGGTTAGAAAGAGCGGTAAAGACCATGCTAGCTGGGAGTCCAATAAGCTTGAACTTAGTGCATATCCAATCACAATTAAGTCAGGATTTGAGCTTAGCTGAATGTTTTAAGTTAGAGCTTGGTTTAAGTGTTAATTGCTGCGCGAAAGGTGACTTTAGCGAGGGCGTGCGTGCTTTACTGATTGATAAAGACCGTAATCCACAATGGCAGTTTAGCGACGTGGCATCAATTCCTGAAGGCTTTGCACTATCATTGCTTGAATCACCTTGGGACGAAGCTACGCATCCACTAAAGGACTTGCATTAATAGACCAGCTCTAACAGTGCAATTTGTTGGGCAGGTTTAGCTTAGCTTCAAAGTAAACGCTAACGGTGAGTGGTATTAGCCGTGACAGGGAATAAAACACTCACAAACGTGAGCGGGAGTGAAACATGAGTACAGTTGCATTTATTGGTTTAGGGAACATGGGCGGACCAATGGCGCTCAACCTGATTAAAGCAGGCTTTACCGTAAAGGTGTTTGATTTAGTGCCTGCAGCTATGCAAACACTTGCAGAGCAGGGCGCGTTGACCGCGACAAGTGCCTGCGGCGCAGCAGCGGGCGCAGATATAGTGGTGACTATGTTGCCTGCGGGTAAGCATGTACGCAGCCTGTATGTTACCGATGACACCAGCAAAGGTTTGATCGATGTGGTTGCGCCAGGTACGTTATTAATTGATTGCTCAACAATTGATGCCGATAGCGCACGATTTGTAGCACAGCATGCAGCAAACAAGGGCTTAGAGTTTATTGATGCGCCGGTTTCCGGCGGTACGGCAGGCGCAGCAGCGGGGACATTAACCTTTATTTGTGGCGGCAGCGATACCGCATTTGAGCAAGCGCAAGACGCATTAAATGCCATGGGCGGCAATATCTTCCATGCTGGTGGCCCCGGTGCTGGGCAAGTCGCTAAAATATGTAATAATATGCTGCTGTCGGTATTAATGGTTGCTACATCTGAGTCACTACAGATGGGTATCGATCACGGGCTCGATCCGAAAGTGCTGTCCGAAATTATGAAAGTCAGCAGTGGGGGCAATTGGACATTAGATAAATATAATCCGTGTCCAGATGTGATGGAGTCAGTGCCGTCATCAAATGATTATCAAGGTGGCTTTATGGTTGACTTGATGGTGAAAGATTTAGGTTTGTCGCAAGAGGCGGCGCTGCTATCTAATTCAAGTACGCCAATGGGCGCATTAGCACGCAGTCTTTATGTGAATCATGCTAAGCAGGGTAATGGTAAGCGTGATTTTTCGAGTATTTTTGAGCAGTTTGCTCAGTCAGAACAGATAAAAAAATAAAGGGTATTCCAATGGATTTAAAAGATAAGGTAGTTGTTATTACTGGTGGTGCAGGTGGACTAGGTTACGCCATGGCGGAAAATTTAGCGGCTGCAGGTGCCAAGCTAGCACTTATCGACATGGACCAAGAGAAGTTGGAAATAGCCTGTGCAAACATTGGTGCGACAGCGGAAGTACAAGGCTACGCCGTTGATATCACCGATGAGGAAGATGTATTTGCCACTTTCCAATTTATTAAAGAAGATTTTGGTCAAGTTAACGTACTGATTAATAACGCAGGTATTTTGCGTGATGGTTTGTTGCTGAAAGCGAAAGAAGGCCAAGTATTTGAGCGTATGTCGTTTGACCAATTCCAATCAGTGATTAACGTTAACCTTACAGGTTCATTCTTGTGTGGTCGTGAAGCCGCTGCTGCCATGATTGAAACCGGTCAAGAAGGGGTGATTATTAATATTTCGAGTCTTGCTAAAGCCGGTAATATGGGCCAGTCAAACTACGCCGCGTCAAAAGCGGGCGTAGCGGCAATGAGCGTGGGGTGGGCCAAAGAGCTTGCGCGTTACAACATTCGTAGCGCAGCTGTCGCACCGGGCGTAATTGAAACTGAAATGACAGCCGCGATGAAGCCTGAAGCGCTTGAGCGTTTAGAAAAAATGGTTCCAGTAGGACGTTTAGGTCAAGCCGGAGAGATTGCTTCTACGGTACGTTTCATTATCGAAAATGACTACGTAAACGGCCGCGTATTCGAGATCGACGGCGGTATTCGTCTGTAAATATACAGCTAGTGCAGACAATGGCGTCAATAGTGAGGATGTTTAGAACAAGCTGAAGAGGTTGTTTCTACAGTACGTTTCATTATCGAAAATGACGATATAACGGCGATGTAAACGGCCGCGTATTCGAGATTGACGGCGGTATTCGTCTGTAAATATACAGCTAGTGCAGACAATGGCGTCAATAGTGAGGATGTTTAGAACAAGCTGAAGAGGTTGTTTCTA
>NZ_JAKILT010000002.1 GCF_023283535.1 Shewanella sairae
GCAGTTCAAGTCTGCGAAGACCACCAATTTAAAACGGAAAAGCCTACCTTGTGTAGGCTTTTTTGTATCTGCAGAAAATGACATGGCTTCAAATAAAAATCTTAATCGTCATCAATTCATGCAGTTCAAGTCTGCGAAGACCACCAATTTAAAACGGAAAAGCCTACCTTGTGTAGGCTTTTTTGTATCTGCAGAAAATGACATGGCTTCATATAAAAAACCTTAATCGTCATCAATTCATGCAGTTCAAGTCTGCGAAGACCACCAATTTAAACGGAAAAGCCTACCTTGTGTAGGCTTTAAATAAGACATAAAACTGCCCCTACCCTGAAGATTAGTCGATACTAATATCACCGTCTCTATGGTCATACATATCAGGCGTGGTATGCAGATTGCCTGCAAAGCCTGCTTTCTCTAATTGCCTACGAACCGCTTTGACTTGTTCAGCTGTAACCGGCTCTTTTCTATCACCTAAATAGTAACGAACGAAGCTAATAAGATTTGCCAGCTCAGTATCCGTCAATACATTTTGGAAGCTGGTCATCGGCATAAAATTACGTTCTTCATCTAAGTAGGTCGGTGACAGCCCACGTATTGTCACAGCAATTGTATTAAACGGATCACTGTGCATAATGATGCCGTTATTTAGCAGAGTTGGTGCAATCGGATCTCGTCCTTTACCGTCTTCACCATGACAAGCCCCACAAGTCTCTGCATACAATGAATAAGCATTGAATTGCTTATCAGCATAAGCTTCTTGGGTAAAACCCGTTGGGTTCAGTTGCTGTGTATCTGCTGGAATGGTGTTGTATTCATCGCCCACCAGCAAATACCGTGAGATGGTTTTAATATCATCACGCGTCATTAAACTCGTACTATTTTTCACTACATCAGCCATGCCCGCAAATGCAGAGCCTTTCGAAGAATGACCGGTATGTAAAAAGTCGGTTAGTGACTCCATATCCCAGCGGTCTTGATAAAGCTCTTTAGCACTTATATCCGGCGCGTTCCAACCATCGATCAAGTTACCTTGGAATATCTTCTCAGGGATCAAGGCCTGAGCAAGATTACGCGGCGTATGACACTCGCTACAATGACCAAGACCCATCACCCAATACTTACCCTGTTGCCACTCTTTTAGCTCTTGCTCAGTTAATTCAACATGTTTAGGCGCTTCATAAGATAACGGTGCTGTATCCATAAAGACCAAGTTCCAACCCAATAGTCCGGTGCGAATGTTCGATGGGAAGATCATCTCATTCTTATCGTTTTGCCTCGCGACTGCGGTAATCGACTGCAAATAACTCCATAAGTCTTGAGTATCCTGCTCTTTTAAATACTGATATGAGGTGTATGGCATCGCAGGGTATAGATAACCATGACGGCCTTTACCATCAAACAAGGCCGCTTTGAAATCAGCATAATCATCACTGCCTATACCTTCACTCACATGCGGAGTAATGTTGGTTGAATATACAGTACCAAATGGGGTTTTAAATGGCAGACCACCAGCAAAACGTTCACCACCTTCAGAGCTATGACATGCCACACAGTCACCGGCGTTTATCAAGTATTCTCCCCGCTTAACCGCTTCAGGGTCTAACGCTGCTAACTTAGCATCACTGATTAAACGCTGCTCTGTGATATAGGCACCAACAGCCAAAATTTCATTATTAGAGAGTTGAGACTCAAAGCCTGGCATTAAGTTATTTAAGCCAAAATCGATAGTGTGTTTAATCTCTTCAATACTGCCACCATGCAGCCAAATGGCATCATTAAGTAAGGGCGCACCAATTTGCGTATTGGCAACCGTGCCATCGCCATGACAACTGGCACAATATTGAGTAAATATGCCTCTACCAAGATCAATCTTCACCTGTGGTGCATTTAAATTACGTCGCTCAGGCTGCAGTGAAGCAATGTAATAAGCCATCTTAGTGATTTGATCATCAGATAAAATACCTTTCCAGCCAGGCATTGCACCATGACGCCCCTTTTCTATCGAATGTAAAATCTCCGACTCGCTGCCTCCATAAAGCCACTCATTATCAACCAGATTTGGAAAGTGTTTTTGCCCTTGCGCATTACGGCGGTGACAAGCAGCACAATGAGTTTCAAATAATGATGCACCGCTATCGGTAATCACTTTATTTTTAGCCAGCGCCATTAAACTTTTATCATTTAATGGCGCCATTTCAATTTCTAAATCGGTTACAGGCGAGCTCAAAGCATCATCACTTTGCACCCAGCCCATTAAGCCATTCCAATTACCTAACCCCGGGTATAGAACTAAGAAGATAACTGACATAACAAATGCGACTAGGTAAGAGATAAACAGCAATCTAGGAGGCGGCGCATCGTTTTCATCAATGCCATCAAAGGTATCAATGGTTTTATGTTCATCAGCACTGTGATTGTCACGCCAATACTTAATAATAACCAGCGCCATAAAACTAAGAAAAATAACGATGAATCCTACGACCCATGCATTCCAGAAAACAGTCATATTAACGCTCCTGATCACTGGCTGTGTCTTGTCCTAAGCTTTGTAGATATTGAACCAAAGCCTCCCCTTTACTTACGCCTCTAACCGCAAGTCTCGCTCTTTCAATCTCGTTATCGGAGTATGGAACGCCTAATGTTTGCAGCGCCCGCATTTTGGCTTCAATTTCATCTCCAGTGAGCACCTGTTCAAATAACCATGGATAAGCAGGCATTAATGATGTCGGTACAACCTGTCTTGGATTTATTAGATGGATCCGCTGCCATTGCTCAGAGTATTTTCGGCCCAGATTCGTTAAGTCAGGCCCTGTGCGTTTAGACCCCCACAAATTAGGAAACTCGTAGATATCGTCAGCTTCTTTATTGGCTCTGCCATCACGCTTAACTTCAGGGTCTATGTTTCGTACCATTTGTGTATGGCAAACATGACAGCCTTCACTGATATAAACGTCACGCCCTGACACCTCAATTGCTGTTAATGGTTTAGCCAGCGAGTTAGCCCTAATTTCGTCAGTACGTACTAAGTTCGGTACAATTAGCACTACAATTGAGAAACTCGCGACAACCACAGTTGCGACAATGAGGATCACCAAAGATTGGGTAAAGTCTTTACTAAGCATCTTTACTACCCTCCACTAATTCAGTTGCAGTAACCGTCTTATATAAGTTAAATGCCATCAATAGCAGACCGAATACAAAGCATGCACCGCCAAAGAAACGTACAAACAACCAAGGGGCTTTAAAGTCCATAGCCTCAACAAAACTGTAGACAAGCGAGCCATTTTCTTGCTGAGCAAGCCACATGTAGCCTTCACCAATCCCTGCAACCCACAAGGCAATAGCGTATAGGGCAACACCTAGATGGGCTAACCAAAAGTGCCATTTAAGTAATCGCTGCGACCAAAGACCGTCCTTTCCCCAAAGCCTTGGAATGAAATAATAAAATACTGCGATACCTGACATTCCCACCCAGCCAAGCGCTGCGGAATGCACATGTCCAATAATCCATTCTGTGTTGTGAGCTAACATATTAAACCAACGGATTGCCAGCAATGGTCCCTCGAATGTCGCTAAGCAGTAATACAAAATAGCCGACATAAAGAACCACATGATGTAATCGGTTTTCAACTTGGCTTTATTCTGCAGTAGCGTCATCGCACTATTAAATGCACCTGCCCATGAGGGTAGCCACAAGATAAGTGACATAACAATACCGATGTTTTGCACCCACACAGGGACTGATGAGTAAACCAGATGATGGGTTCCCGCCCAAGTATAGAAACCGACTAGTCCCCAGAAATGAATAATCGACAAGCGATAGGAATAGATAGGACGTTCAGAGATCTTGGGGATGAAGTAATAATTCATACCAATGATGCCAGCTGTTAATAAGAACCCTACCGCGTTGTGGCCCCACCACCACTGCACAATGGCATCTTGGGCACCTGCAAACACTGAGTACGACTTCATAAAGTAAGCGGGTAAGGCTAGATTATTGAGGATAAAAATCAGTGCAATAACGATGATAAACGCACCAAAAAACCAATTAGCGACAAAGATATGATGTACTTTTCGTTTCGCGATAGTGCCAAAAAACAGTACTGCATACAGCACCCATACAATGACAATTAAAATGTCTATTGGCCACTCGAGTTCCGCATACTCTTTACTGGTCGTATAACCTAACGGCAAACTAATCAGCGCAAGCATAAGCACCAGTTGCCAGCCCCAAAACACCATCCAAGACAGGCTTCTGTTAAATAACCTTGTTTGACCCGTCCGCTGCACAATATACAAGGATGTACCCATCAAGATATTAACCACAAAGCCATATATCACCCCAGATGTGTGCAAGGGACGTAGACGACCAAATTGAATATATTCAGAATCAAAATTAAGTGCCGGCCAGTAGAGCTGCGCGGCTAATACCACGCCAATAAACATACCCGCTATCGACCAGCCAAGTGCTGCAATAATAAAATACCGAACGACTTTTACATCATAGTTATCAGTGCCTACTAGCATGCCCTACTCCTCTTCTTTTTTCGTGCCCAAAACCGAGTAATAGTAGGAGATGTCTTTCATATCCTGTTCGCTAAGTGTGTCAGCTTGCTGTTGCATCAAAATAGCTAAACCACTGGTGCGCTGTCTGGATTGATAATCTTTTAAAGAGGAGATCAAATACCCCATCTTTTGACCACGTAAATTAGGGTAAGGATCAATAGTAGATATGCCATCTTCACCGTGGCAGGTCATACAAACCTTGGCTTTCTCCTTGCCAATTTTAAAGCTGGGGTCATAGTCAGCGGCTGCAGCCGTTGTCCAAAATAGTAGTATTAATAGTAGGGATATTCGGTTCATAAGCAGTCTCTTATCTTCTTGTGCACCTTATTGAAACTAGTCGGTATAAATTGAATTGCCACAATTTGCGCAATTATTCACCTAATAAATTAGTACGTAATGAACAACGATTGAGTTCAATAATTATTTTTCCGACTTGGACAGCCCTTTGACCGAAATTAATGTGCCTACTGAAATAGCGCATTTCATCTGCGATATTGATCTCACTAAAGCTAAAATTAACAATAATTAAGGCTGATGTTTTTGTGACTTTTATCAAGTATATATCTGACAAGCTATGGGATATTTATGACTCAAATTAGCTTTATCAAACCTAAATTAGAGGTCTTTTATGGATTTTATAAGACATGTTCCCGCGCTATTTTCTTTAATAATGGGCATAGCAATTGTTGAATGCAGCGTCATCGTTATGGGATTAAGCCTGAAACGACTGCAAAGCGTGCTTATAAAAACCTAAGTGTTATATCCACAACAAAACTGCCCACTCGCGTGGGCTTTTTTACCCGCGTTATCCACAGCAGCAAGTAACTCCTTGGCTTAGCAAGTTTTACGCATCCGCATAAAACACCTATATTTAAAGTAAGTGAAAATCTCTTGCCATAGCACTATTTCGTTATGGCATTTCAGATATGATTGTAAAACGAAGGTATACAGGAGGGTGTTATGCGCAGCCGAATAATCCTTTGTCCAACTGACTTTTCAGAAACGGCATCTCATGCAATAAGCTATGCCGTAGAGATGGCAAACTTATATCAAGTAGGCGTGCGTCTGCTGCATGTCGTCGATAAACCATTCGGTGATAAACACACTCGAGTACTCGCTGAAACACAAGATGAACTCAACGAGAGAATGGAAAAGCAAGCAGCAGTAGAAATGCAGCAATATATTGACTCACTAGAGGGCTACTTCCCTTTTGAAAGCAGTATTAGCCACGGTCACCCGGTAGAGCAAATCTTAGCAACCGCTAAAAATATCGATGCCGGTATGATTGTCATTGCCAGCCACGGCCGTACTGGGTTAAACCACTTTCTCAATACCAATACTGCCGAGAAAGTGGTGAATAAAGCCCGTTGCCCAGTGTTGATTGTTAAATAAGACACTAACTTTTTTTAACTTAGTTTGGGTTTATGGATTTAGCTTAAGGGGCGCTGGCTCGCCCCTATGATTCAATGACCGTATTAAACCGACATACATATGTACTTCATCTCAAGGTATTCTTCGATGCCAAACTTTGACCCTTCACGGCCTAACCCCGATGATTTTATACCACCAAACGGCGCAACTTCGGTTGAGATTAATCCCGTATTTACACCTACCATACCGTACTCTAATGCCTCGGCCACTTTCCAGACTAATGAGATATCGCGACCATAAAAATAGGCAGCTAAGCCAAACTCGGTGTCGTTAGCCTGCTGGATAACATCATCAACATTAGAAAACTTAAACAGTGGCGCTAATGGGCCGAAGGTTTCTTCTTTAGCAACCAACATGGTTTTATCGACATCAGTAATAATGGTAGGCTCGAAAAAGTGGCCGCCAATACTGGCAAGCTTACCGCCAGCAAGCAGCTTAGCGCCTTTTGATAACGCATCATCTAGATGAGATTGCACCTTAGCGACTGCATCAGCATTAATAAGCGGGCCAGTTGTAACACCCGGTTCAGTTCCCACTCCGATGTTGAGTTTAGCCACTGCCGCAGCAAGCTTGCTAGCAAACGCGTCGTAGACTTTATCTTGTACATAGATTCGATTAGCGCAGACACAAGTTTGGCCAGCATTACGATATTTTGCGATCATTGCCCCTTCAACGCCGGCATCAATATCGGCATCATCGAACACGATAAAAGGCGCATTGCCCCCCAATTCGAGCGACATTTTTTTAAGTGTAGGCGCGCACTGTTGCATCAGCTTTATCCCTACCGGCGTCGAGCCAGTAAACGATAACTTACGCACAGTGGGGTTAGCACATAGCTCATTACCTATCGCTACCGCATCACCTGTGACCACATTAAATACGCCTTTAGGAATGCCAGCTCGTTCGGCTAATTCAGCCAGAGCCAAAGCAGTAAAAGGAGTCTGCGGTGCTGGCTTAACCACCATAGTGCAGCCCGCGGCTAATGCTGGCGCGGCTTTACGGGTGATCATCGCTGCAGGAAAGTTCCAAGGTGTAATGGCAGCCGTTACGCCAACGCTTTGCTTAATTACCATCAAGCGCTTATCAGCCTGGTGACCAGGAATTGTGTCGCCGTATATACGCTTGGCTTCTTCGCTAAACCATTCAATAAAAGATGCCGCGTAAGCAACCTCTCCTTTAGCTTCGCCGAGCGGCTTTCCTTGCTCAGTTGTCATTAATAAGGCTAAATCATCTTGGTGCGCTAACACTAATTCAAACCAACGAGTTAACTTACTACTGCGCTCTTTTGCAGTTAATGCCCGCCATGCAGGCAGTGCTGCTTCAGCAGCATCAATTGCCGCTTTAGTTTCATCAGCTCCCATGACTGGCACAGAGCCTATGACATCAAAAGTTGCTGGGTTAGCAATATCTATCGTGCTTTGATTATTTGCATCACACCATTGACCATTGATGTAACATTGCTGACGTAGCAAATTTATATCATTAAGCTGCATGGGCGTTCCTTTATTTGATAACACAATCAGTAAGTTTTTCGATAACTGGCAACAAAAATACTTGCAACACTGAGGTTGCCGAACCATTAGGACTCTTAAGAAGAGCATTTGTTCCTGTAAACTTCACCCTGCAAAACCGTCAAACTCAGGTCATTGCGAGTAGCTAACCTGTAATGCTTCTTGCAACTGACGATAAGAATTGTGCTCTTCCATATCAGGAGTTAACCCCAAGCTTGCTGCTAATGCCAGTAATTCAGACTTAAAACGTGCAAGAGAGTCCTCGTCATCAGTCATGATGGCAAGCTCAGCAAAGTCACCGACTCCAGCTAAGGTATCAACCGTGATATGAAACTTACCTAAGAAGTAGATGCTGCGAGTCTTATGTAACTCTAAAACCCGCTCAAACCCCATGGTAAGCAGCATGCTTTTAGCTCTATCACTGTCGCTAATATCGACGGCTTCGCAGCGATCCTTTTCAGGGCCTTTAACGATCCATAATTTAATGCCAGATGGTTGCATTTCTCGAATACATACACTCTTATGTTGCGTACCCAAAGTGTTACTCGGCATATCAAAGTAGCAATCATACTCCGCATTATCTTCAAGCATGACTTCAACGGCTAACAGCCTTAGCTTTTGCAAAAAATCGATTTTAGACTGCAGTCGATACTTAAATTCAACTTCATATTTGCCAACAAAATGGGCCATTATTATTACCGCTAAGCCAGATCAATGTAGGCAAAGAGTATACGCCGATAACACCATTAAAAACTGCTAAGTCTTCTAGAAAAAAGGCTGAGAAATCAAATTTCTCAGCCATTTAGATAAGGCTATAATATCTTGTCTAACTCTTGTCTAACTAAGGCTATTAAACTTTAGCCACACTCGGTATGAACTGTCGCTATTTGAGCGGTTGCTCTGTAATAATTTCCGCCGCTACTCTACGCCAGCTTTGGCTCAGCTGCGTATGCTGCCTTTGGCGTTGGGGGAAAGTTTCAGATAAGTTTTCGAGGAGTTTGGCTTGTTTTTCACAAATTTCAAGCCAGCGATGCGCATTTGATATTGACATAAAGTGTTTTCCTTAACGTTTTTTTCGTCCATAAAATCATTACCTATAAAGGTAGCCTGTAACACATAAATTTCCAATCTAGTGACCTAAGCCCTTTTAAATAACAAATGGCAGGAGTATCTTAACAATAGGGCTAAAAGAGCTTTAACGAAAAGGATACTCCATGACGCCAACCCTACTAAAAATTGCTTTTATTGCTATTGCTGTTTTCATTATTTACAAGCTGATCTTCAGCGGTAAAAAAGGCCTAAATGTCTTTGAGATGCACTTTAAGGACGGTCGACTCACATCCCACAAAGGTAAAATCCCTGACAAATTTGCCAAAGAATGCCGCGCTATCGCTAAGTCGAACAAACTGACTTGTACTGTTAGGGCTGAAAAGCTTAATGGTGTGCGCCTGCATGTTTCAGCAAATGTGAGTGACTCGCTAACTCAGCGCATTAGAAACGTGTTTCCATTCGAGTATTACGATAAAAAGCAGGTTGATAACAGCAAGAAAGTATCTTAAATAACAAGTTGTAAGCAATTGAGCAAGTGACCTTAGACTAGCTAAAACTAGGCTAACTTATATTAGACTAGCTAAAAAACACTCATCTTGGATTAGATTGAGTCACACTGTTTTAGTTAAGTTTTACTTGCTCTTTTTGCTATATCCGCCTTTCCGACTTCATCGCTAATCATTAGGGCTTTATCCGTCATCAAAGGGTGAGTCGGTCATCACATCACCCAGCTAGAAGAGCATGATAGCGGCATTGACGCCACATCTGCGTCAAAAATAAACCGCGATTAGTGCTTAGCTTCAATGATTAGCTTTAGCCCTTAACTTTGTTAATCACTAAGGTGACTTGTGCCATAGTGATACCAAACTTGTTGATGTCGCTACGATTGATAATGGTGTTTTCATCCACTAAAAACATCCAATCATCGAAAGTGACCTGATATTCAGTGTCATCAACTGGCAGCATCATTTGGTATTCCCAGCGCAGCGCCATGCCTACAGCTTGCCCCTCGGCCTCACCTAAGATGTCATTTGCGGTTCCCGTATATTGCCCCGCCCCCAGATCGGTGATGTTCCAAATCCTTATCTGCTTTTCACCGTCATCATAGACAAACCACTCTTTGATTTCGCCTTGATTACCTTGCCAACTCGCCACCATGTCAACAGTAAATCGCCTGACTACTTTGCCACTGTAGTCTTGTACCGTGCCATGAGCGGTAAGTTTTCCATCAAAGAACTGCTTTAAATCTAGATTCGGCGTCGTGCCTTCATAGTCATTAATATCAGAGCTCGAACAGGCAGCAAGCAACAACAAACCCAGTACCGCTATAGTGTGCTTAATCTTGCTTAACAATCGCATGCAAGCTCTCCTAGTAGTTGTTTTCTAAGTTCTGGTCGGCTGGTTGATTCAGATAACCAAATGGCTAAAAAGTCGTCACCAAAGCCTTCAGGCAGAGGCTTAGCTAACGGCTCACCATTAAAGTAAAATTGGCTCACACCTGAATCAAATACCCTTAAGGTTAACTTGTCACCTTCTACTACATCGGGCCAAACAGCCTTGATTTCAGCGAGCCATTTTTGCTGACTTTGCTCGCTTAAGCCTAAATGCTGCCATTGATCTAAAGTCGCTTCCACCAGCCGCTCACTTGGGATCTCTTGGTAATACTCAATATCTAACACCAGCGGTAATTCACCTTGACTGTAATTGCCATCAAGGGTGAGTAATTTAGCTCGGTAAAGCGAAAACCACCACCACTGCATCTCGCCGCGCCCCACCTCTTTAAAATCATCGCTGTGATGTAAAGGTGTTTGATTAGCGTGACTTAAAACCTCTTGAGAAAGAGTACCCGCGCTGGCAGAAGCAGCGATTTGCGGCGATTCATCAATTAACTGCTGAACAATTTTAGCTTGGGCAGAACTGGCAAACGCCAGCAAAATACTCAATACCCAGACTATGGGTTTTATCGCACCGAGGCTGTGCCAGCCAATAACTGATGTAACGCGCATAATTTTATCCCTATCATCAGCAGAGCTTATGGTTGAGGCCGACTGACATTAACAAACATAGGGAACATTACGAGCCAAACAAAGAACAGGATCAGTGCGCTGTAGAATAATTCTAACGGCAAAACAACCGCCTCCAAGCGTGCCCCCGCTAAATAACTTAAGCAGCCGAAGACACCACCCAGTAGCGCGTTAAATTGCCAAGTTAATTTTTGGGTGAACACTAAGCTGTAGCGCAATGAAATGGCAAAGTGGCACCATATCGCTAGCAGCCAAAAAGGGAACTGCTGAAATTGAAACACGCCCGTAAACATTAAGGCGCTATCGAAGGCAAATCCAAATATGGCGACCTTAAGCATCAAGCTTAGATCTTGGCGCACTTCGCTAGACAAACCAAAGTGAACCAGCAATAGCGGTATAGTCAGCCACAAGGATGAGTTTAAGTACAAGATAGATAGCCACCAAACCGCTTGAAACATGAGCAAGTTGATCACGATTAAGTGCTGCTTTGCAAACTGAATCATGCGAATTGGCATTATGTTACCTCCAGAAATCACAGGACATGCACCACTAACTATTGGGCTGTAAGCGATATTGTGGACGCACTGCCACTAAATGTACGGTACTGGTAGTCCGTTCTAAAAAACCGCCTTCACAATAGCTTAAATAGAACTTCCACATACGGATAAAGTCATCACCATAGCCAAGTGCTTTTATCTTAGGCAGTGCCGCGTCAAAGTTATCATGCCAGTCTTTGAGGGTTTTAGCGTAATCTAGCCCCATATCGTCAACCGAGAAAGTGACAAAGTCGGTATGCTTGGTAAGCTCATTGGTCATGCGAGTCACTGACGGTAAGCAGCCACCAGGGAAAATATAGCGCTGGATAAAATCAGCCCCTTTGCGGTAACTGTCGTAACGCTGATCGGCAATGGTAATGGCTTGGATCAATAAACGTCCATTGGGCTTGAGCAGATCTTGGAGTTTTTTGAAAAAACCTGGCAGGTATTCATGACCAACCGCTTCAATCATTTCAATCGATACCACTCGGTCATACTCACCGGTTAATATGCGGTAATCATCTTTGAGTAAGGTTACACAATCTTGTAAGCCCTCTTTAGCAACCTTAGCAACCGCGTATTCATATTGCGCATCAGAAATAGTGGTAGTGGTCACCTTAACGCCATAATGTTTGGCCGCATAAATCGCTAACGCGCCCCAACCGGTACCCACTTCTAATAGCGTTTGTCCCGGGGTTAAATCTAGACGTTCGCAAATAGTTTTAAGCTTGTATTGCTGCGCCTCATCAAGCGAAGCGGCGCTATGTGGATAAAGCGCACTAGAATACAGCATCTCTTTGTCTAGAAACTGCTGATACATGTCATTACCCAGATCGTAGTGCGCCAAAATATTGCGCTTAGAGCCCTCTTGGGTATTACGATTAAATAGGTGAGATAGGCGACTAAAAGGCGCTGTCAACCAAGATAGCTTTTGCTCAAGCTTATCGAGTAATGGCAGGTTACGGGCGAACAGCTGCACAACCTTGGTTAAATCAGGGCTGGTCCAATGCGCTTGTATGTAAGCTTCGCCGGCACCAATCGAACCAGACAAGAGTATTTGTCGGTAGAAACGGGGATTGTTAACGATAATCGTTGCGTGCAGATCAGACTCTTTACGGCCAAACTCGTAACTCTTATCACCATCGATAAGGCTTAAGTGACCATCATTAAGTCCGGGAAGCGCACTGAGTAACAACTTCCTTGCAAGGCTGTCCGGCAGACGCTCATTAGCCAGATTATTTTTAGTGGTTATATTTTCCATTATCGTTTCTCCGCTGGCTTACCAGGATGCCCAATAAAAGGCACACGCTTTAAAAATAACTTAAGTGCTTGCCAATAAATTCCTTGGACGATTTTAAGTGTCATAAAAGGAAAATTAATCAGCATTGATTGCAAATTTTTAGCGCTCATCTCACGCTTAAACAAACACAAATTGGCATCAAATAACTTCTGTGTATTACGATTTTCAATACCGACTCTCACTTCGCTGCTCGGCGCTTTAATCCGCCAAATGTATTTCATGTCGAGATCCATAAAAGGCGAAACATGAAACACCTTGTCCGTCGGCTCGGTATGTTCAAGGTTGACTAAGTAATAATGCCGTTGATTCCAAGGGGTATTACTCACCTCGGCCAACATGTATTTAGCCCTATCGCCTTGATAGCAAAAAAAGCAATTAATCGGGCTAAAATAAATACCAAAATGTCTAACTTGGCCAACAAACACCACACGGTTGCATCCGCTCTCTGCACCTAACGTTAACGCTTTAGACAATACTCTGCTTTTTAGGTCTTGCTGCACATCGCCGCAGTTGGCTAAGTAATCTTTTTGCTCAAAGCGCAATGGTGCAAAACCCGTTGACGAAAATACCCAACTAAGCTGCTCCATGCGTTCTAGCTCGTCAAGGTCGATGCCCATCATCGCCATTTGATAATCAAATCTGTGCCGAGTGGGGCTATAGCGGTGGTGACTCACCTTGCCGCTATACACACCACTGATAAAAGGCTCAGCCTGTAACGCTGATGAGGTCATAAGCGCATTCCAAAGGCTTCACACACATCAAATGCACTGTGGACACCGTCTTCATGAAAGCCGTTGTACCAATACGCCCCAGCAAAATGAGTGTGGTTAACGCCAGAGATTAATTGCCTTTGTGACTGAGCTTGCAGGCTTTGTTCATTAAAAACCGGATGCGCATAATTAAATGTACGTAATATCTTGTCAGGTGAGATCAACTCAGATTGATTTAACGTCACACAGAATGTTGGCGCCCCCTCAGGCAAACGCTGCAAAATGTTCATGTTGTAGGTCACTGAAGCTTGTTTTTTAGTGTCACCATCTAAGCGATAATTCCAACTAGCCCATGCAGCTTGACGCTTAGGCATTAAGCTCTCATCTGTGTGTAATACAACTTCATTATTCTGATAAGCAAGCTTGCTCAGTACCTGCTGCTCTTTTGCTGTTGAGTCTTGCAACATCGCCAGCGCTTGGTCGCTATGGCAAGCCAGTACCACTTCATCAAATTCTTGCCACTCACCACAACTCACTTGCAGTTGTACGGCATCGTTTTCGCGCTTAATTGCCGTCACAGGGCTGTTTAAGTGGATGGCATCTTTAAAAGGCGCGATGAGATCTGGAATATAACTACGGGAACCGCCCTCTAATACATACCACTGCGGCCTGTCGGCAATATTGAGTAAGCCGTGATTTTCAAAAAACTGGATAAAGAAGCGCAATGAGAAAGCGCGCATATCATCAATACTCGAAGACCAAATGGCAGCGCCCATCGGCAGAATGTAATGCTCACTAAAGAAGTCGCTAAAGCCTTGGTTATCTAACAGCTCACCCAAGGTTTGATATTGGTAGATATCAGCGGCAAAAGCTTGTTTACACAGCTTATTAAAACGCAAAATCTCCCGAATAAATAACCAGAATCTAGGATTAAGGATATTGCGTTTTTGGGCAAACAAGCTAGATAACGTATTGCCGTTATACTCAAGCCCTGATGTCGCGTTATGCACACTAAAGCTCATCTCCGTCGCTAACGCTTTAACATTAAGCCTTGCCAACAGTTGTTCAAATCGCGGATAGGTGCGGTCGTTAAACACAATAAAACCGCTATCAATCGCGTACTCTTTACCTGCCACTTCAACATCAATCGTTGCGGTATGACCACCGATATAGTCATTGGCCTCAAATACGGTGACATCATGCTTTTTTGATAAAATATGCGCGCTAGTTAGTCCTGAGATCCCACTACCGACAATCGCGATTCTTTTACGCTGCTTACTGTTTTCAACGATATTCATTAGCGCACCTTATTGACTGTGTCTGATTTTGTTTTTGTTTTTTTTTGAGTTTGAGTTTGAGTCGCTGATTCAACATTGTGCTGTGCAGCACTCGACATCGCATCAATTGGATCTGTGTCTGGATTAGTGCTACTGATTTTTTCCCAAATACTACGCGGTAATAAAGCAATTAACTTAAGCAACCAGGTAAAACGTTTAGGAAAGTGGATTTCCCTAGCGCCCTTTGCTAATCCTTTACGAATTGCAAACGATGCTTGTGATGCACTTTGCTGCATCGGCATTGAAAAATCATTTTTGTCAGTAAGTGGAGTTTTTACAAAACCCGGACAGATAACGCTAACGCCAATGTCATAGGGCTTTAAATCAATCGCTAAACTGGAAGCTAAATACTGCACAGCAGCTTTGGAGGCGCCATAAGCTTCGGCGCGAGGGAAAGGTAAGTACACCGCGCTAGAGCCCATTAACGCCAGTCTGCCGCCCTTACCGATAAGTGGCGTAAACGCCGATAAGCAATATCCCATGGCAATCACATTCGTGCGGATCACACGTTCAAATAACTCTGCATCAAAGTTAACCGCATCATCAATATACTCACAGCTCCCCGCATTTAAAATCACTAAATCTAGCGGTGCAGAAAGTTTAGATTTGACGATAGCAGCCTGAGCTTTAACCTCATCTTTGTCGGTAATATCAAATACCAACAGCTCTGCACCTGTAAGCTGGGATAGAGCTTGCTGATTACGACCGCAAGCAAACACTTGCCAACCTTCGGCAATATAGTCTTGCGCTAATTGCCAACCAATACCGGAACTTGCACCTGTGATAAGTACGCTATTTTGCTGCTTACTGATTAATTTGGCGGTATTCATTGTGATGCCTTTGACTTAACCAGCTTGACCAAGCTTCCTACCAAAGGAATATGTTCGTACAACATGGTTCCGAGGTCGAAAAAGTCCTGATGCTGATAAATTTTGTTGTTTATAGCAAGGATGCTTACTCCCTTAACGGTAATATCAGCACCAGCATTTAACTTAGAATGATTAAATACCATGGTCCATTTAAGGCTCGCCGCACCTTGTTGATGGATAACCTGATGAATATCAAAATCAATTGAGGCGACATTTTGGTAGAGGTTGGCAAAATAATCTGTCAATGCAGGCAAGCCTGACACTTGATGCAGTGGGTCGCTAAATTCGATGTCGTCACTGTAAACTTGCCCAAGTAGGTGCAAATTATCTTTATTGAGCTGCTGATATAAAGCAATAAAGTTATCAATCAGCGCTCTTTGCTGAACAAGCTGTTCTGCTAAGCTGTGGCTTTGTAGTGAGCAATCTTCGCCTTGTGACTCAGCCAAAGATGACAAACCCGTTGTTATTTGTTCTGCGCTAGCTGTCATCCAAAAATCTCCTTATCTAAATCCACGCGACTTATGCGATCGATTTCTTGAGCTTGCTGTACTCGAACTTGCTGAGCTTTAGCTTGCTGTACGTTAGCGCTTCCTTTCTTCATCGCAGACAAAACGGCTATGGCGCGCGTTCTGGCAAACTTATGATCAACTATAGGTGAAGCATAATCCGTATCAACAAAAAGTTGTGCTTGAGTAGGTATTTTAAGTTTATGAATTAACTTCAAATCTACCTCATCAAGCTCTGGTAAATAATTACGGATAAACGCCCCTGTTGGATCAAATTTTTCGCACTGTGAAATCGGATTAAATACTCGAAAATACGGCTGTGCATCGCAGCCAGTTCCTGCAGACCATTGCCAGCCACCATTATTAGCCGCTAAGTCGCCATCAATCAGTTTTTGCCTGAAATAACGCTCGCCCCAGCGCCAGTCGACCAGCAAATGTTTAGTCAAAAAACTCGCTGTCACCATGCGCAGACGATTATGCATCCAACCCGTTTGGTTTAACTGTCGCATTGCGGCATCGACTAATGGGTAACCTGTTCGCCCCTCGCACCAGGCTTGGAACTCGCGAGGGTTATTGCGCCATTTAATGTTATCGGCTAATGCATTGAAGTTTGCCCGTCTTGATAGCTTGGGAAACGCCACCAGCAAATGACGATAAAACTCACGCCAAATCAATTCGTTTAACCAGCAGCGCCCGAAACTCTCGTCATGCACTAACGCATCAGGATAGTGGCTTAACAGCACTTGCAAACATTGACGCGGACTGAGTATGCCGATGGCAAGATAAGCAGAAAGCTGGCTAGTGCCATCGATAGCAGGATAGTCACGGCTGGCTTGATAATCTGCCACTTTATCTAAGGCAAATTGCCGTAGCTTAGCTTGTGCTGCATGTTCACCGACCAGCCATTGACCGCTGCAGATCTTAGTGCAATTAAACTCAACATAATTAGGTGTCGGTAATGGCGCTGCAATCGGCTTTGGGCGGGTTAACGTTTGGATTGGATCTTGTTTTGCTATCTGACGCCACTTTTTAGCAAAAGGCGTAAACACCTTATACATTTCACCCGATAAATTAAGCACGGATAAAGGCGGCAAAAAACAATGTTGCTGACTAAGTTCAAGCTCGATCCCAGCTTCAATAACGGCTTTATCTCGGTGCTGCTCATTGCATTCAGGCTCACTCGTAGCAAACACTTTAGTCATCTGCCAAGTGTTGACGTAATGCAATAACACCTCTGGTATCGCGTCAAAATCATCTGCATGGCAAATATCCAGTGGGATCCCAAGCTGTGCCAGCTCTATGGCAAGCTGATTAACCTGCCTTTCTATAAAATCTAACTGAATTGGCGCAACATCATGAGACGCCCATTGCTTAGGCGTCACCACAAATATCGCTCGCACGACACCTTGATGCTCTGCTGCATACTGGCAAGCAGCTACTAAACTTTGGTTATCATCGATACGCAAATCATGCCTAAACCAAACAAGTGCATGACTGCTGATAGCGTGATTACTGTTCATGTTACTTCTCCGACTCAGTGTCAGTGTCAGTGTTAGTGTTAGTGTTAGTGTCAGACAATATTGGTTGTGAGAATGGCGTTTGCTTAGGAACCGCAATACCACACTGCACAAGCAGTTGCACCGTATCGCAATGCGCTATGCCGAGTGCTTGATTAACCACTTTGGCGTAACTGCCAACCAGATATACTTTTGCGCCAGCACTGGTCATAAAATCTTGTAATGCTTGGGTTTCAGTGGACGTCATTTGCGGCTGCGGCAGCAAAAAGACTTGGCTGCAGTTAAGTCGCTGCACAATAAAGTGCAGCTCACTGACATTAGTGACTTTTACCAAGTTGTGGTTGACGTGATAGGCCGATAACTCTAACGACATAATCAATGAGTTAATGGGTTTAGCCCCCTGTAACTCAACTAATAAGCAGGGCTGCTGCGCGTCTGCTTGTAGTTGAGCCAATCGCCTTTTGGCGATACGAGCAGACAATTCATCAATCACCCAGGTTTCAATACAAGCGGCATCGGGGCGGCCCAGTAGTAAGCCTTCAAGTCCATTTAGCCATGGCCAATAAAGGCCATTTTTTAGGACTGAAAACGGATACAGGCCAGATAGCTCAGTAAGCTTTACGTTCAGCGCCGCAGCATTAAAATCGAGACAAGATTGATTGAGGTATTCAATATGGTCTAACCAAAGGTTTTGCTCTTCAGCCGTTAACGCTTGCTTGGCTAAAGGCTTGGCCGCTGCTTGCGTTTGCGACGACTTTAATAGCGGCTTTACTTTACTAATTGCCACACCTTGGTTTAGCCAAAATAGGATCTCTTCTATTTGGGCTAAATGAGATTCGCCGTATAAACGATGCCCTTTGGGCGTACGCTTAGGGACAACTAAACCAAAGCGTCTTTGCCACGCCCTCAAGGTAACCGGGTTAACCCCGGTGCGCTGGGCTGCATCGCCTATGGTTAACCATATTGCTTCATCCTCAACCTTTTCCATGCTGTACTCCAGGTTAGTAATCAAACCTATGCCTAGTAGGCATAACGTAGCTTGAGCTCTTGAGGGTGCGGATTAAGGTACACTTGGTTCTCAATATAGGGGGTTGGGAATTCACGCAGATAATGGTTAATCAGCGTCATCGGCACCAAGATAGGTTGCAAGCCTTGGTTGTATTTCAAAATCGACTCTGCAAGCTCTGCTTTTTGCGCGCTCGACAGATGCTTTTTAAAGTAACCTTGGATATGTTGCAGCGCACTGGTGTGGTTTTTACGGGTCGCTTTAATCTTTAAGATCTGCATAAAACCAGTAAAGTAGGTCTCTGCAATCTTTTCTAAATCACCACTCATATCTGCTAACAAAGGTCCAAGCTCACGATAAAGCTTTGGATTATGCGCCATTAACATATATTTGTAGCGAGCATGAAAGTCCAAGATACTACTCTTGGTAAAACCAGACGCTTTTAGCATGTGCCAGTCATGGTAAGCGTATACACGAGTAAAAAAATTCTCGCGAATAGGTAAGTCATGCAAGCGCCCTTCTTCTTCAACAGGAAGCAGCGGATAACGCTCCATCAACTTTCTCGCATAAACCCCAATACCAGACTTCCAACCATTGTTAGTGCCATACTTGTACTCAGTGACACGCTCCATACCGCAGGTTGGTGATTTAGCACATAAAATGTAGCCACCTAAAAAGTTTAGTTGCTCAACTTTTTTATCACTAAACTCATTAAGCTTGTCTGTTACATCAACAGAACCATCTGCACTTTTCACGAAAATAATATCGCCGTCTTTTTCTAAGCGAATTGATTTGCGCGGCGCCCCCATACCAATCGCCATCTCTGGGCAAACTGGTACATAGTCAAAATGCTCTGCAATCTCTTTACGGCAATAACTTGATGCCTTATGGCCGCCGTCAAAACGGACTTTCTCACCTAGCAAACAAGCACTAATACCGATCTGGATTTTATCTGAATTAAATTGGCTCATAGTCATACTCCCTAATTGACTGTTCATTACGCCCTATACTTGTACAAGGATCACTTTTTTGTACAAGTTTTAATTCAACCGCAAACTTTATCTGCTTGTCCAGTGAATTTTAGACATAAAAAAAGCCAGTTTTGAACTGGCTTTTCAATGTATTAATGAATAAAACGCTTATCGCGTTTTATTAGCGAATCGCTCTAATCCCCATACCAGGAGGATACCGCAAACCATAGCAATAACCGCATATAACAGTAATGAAGGTTGCCCTGTTACCTGTTCATACTGCATAGGAGACAGTACACGCTCATCAAGCGGCACCATTTCACCTTTTGAATTTTCACGGAAAGTCAGCACTTCTTTCCATGGCCAAATTTTACCGAGTGTGCCCAGCATTAAACCAATTAAAAAAACCAAGGTTGCATCGTGGAACTTTCTTAGCAAGGCTGACAATACATGGCTAAAACATAAAATACCGATAGCGGCACCAGCGGCAAAAGTTACGATAATACCCAGCTCAAAATTCTTAACCGCACCGATTACTGGGGTATATAAGCCCAGTAATAACAAAATAAAGCTGCCAGAAATACCGGGTAAGATCATTGCTGTAATAGCGATACAGCCACCTAAGAATACATTTAAGTAAGTCATCTCAAGCGCAATTGGGTTGAGCATGGTAATGCCCCAAGCAAACACGACGCCAACCACGAAAAGGGCCAAACGCCCAAAAGTGAAGCCTTTAACTTGCTTGAGCATGTGGATCACTGAAATAACAATTAAGCCAAAAAAGAACGACCACACCGGGATTGGATGAGTGTCGAGCAAATAAGTGATTAATTTGGCTAAGGTAAAAATACTGGTCAAGATCCCACCAAACACACACAGCAAAAAAGGACCATTAATATGCATAAATGCCGCTTTAATGCCCTTTTCCTTAATGACTCCAAATAAAGACGGATTAATCTTCTTAATACTTTCAAGTAATGGGTCTAAAATCCCTGCGATAAATGCGATAGTACCGCCAGATACACCTGGGACCACATCTGCAGCGCCCATTGCCATCCCCTTGAGGTAGGTCTTTAAATAATTCACTTTATTCCTTAATTTACTGAGATGTTTTTAATCGGCCGAAATTATACGTGCCACTTCCTCTAAAAAGAAATGAAATGCAGTTTAATTTTCTGCGCACTAAATAATCGCTGCTAGCAATTGATGTTAATTCAATGTTAACCTCATCCGACCAGTCACACGACTAATAATCGTTTCAAATTTGAGTCGCCACGAGCCACAAGCTCACAACAGTCGATCACCAAAGGACAAACAGCAGATGAGCAATACTAATAATAAGCCCACTAAAGTCATGTCGCTATACAATCGCGTTAGCCGCTTGCCTTTTGGTAATAAGATTTTCTCTATTATAGTAAGCCGCATGGCGCCCTACTTCGCCACAGTAAAACCCATGATTAGTGAATTAAATGTGAATCGCTGTGTGTGCTTAATCAAAAAACGTAAAGCGGTACACAACCATATTCAGACTGTACATGTGATTGCCATCTGCAACGGGCTTGAGATGGCGATGGGAGTGATGGCCGAAGCGTCTATTCCCTCACACCTAAGATGGATCCCAAAAGGCATGAGCGTTGACTACACCGCCAAAGCTGGCAGTGATATCACCTGTATAGCCGAAGTGAAACCTGAGCAATGGGTGCCAGGTGATATGCTGGTGCCTGTAACCGCTTACGACATCGATGGCGTGGCTGTTGTGCAAGGTACAATCAAACTTTGGATCTCTGAAAAGCCAAGCAAACAGTAAATTATTTGAGGTAGAATACGCCAGCTGACACAAATAACACTTGTCGGCTGACGGATCCCTGCTATTATTTCGAATAATACCGAAACATTTTAAGAGTAAGCTTATGAACACCGAAATTGCTGCAAAAGCCCTAAAAGAGTTAGGCCACCCTACTCGGCTAACTTTGTTTAGATGTCTAGTAAAAGCTGGCCATAAAGGCTTACCTGTAGGCCATTTACAAGAGAGCTTGCAAATCCCAAACTCTACCTTATCCCATCACTTATCAAGTTTGATGTCAGCAGGATTGGTCAAGCAACATCGAGAAGGACGCGTATTACACTGTATTCCGCAATTTGACTGCTTAGAAGGTCTCATTCAGTTCTTACAAGAAGAGTGCTGCGCAGAGGAAACTTGCTAACACTCAACACCTGTCAGAATGACATCGGTACACAGCAAAACTAACCTCTCTATGAAGCAAGCAGTAAAGAACCATGTAATAGTCGGCGAAATCGACAGTTGGGATGACGCTAGAGGCTTTGGCTTTATCCAAGTCCCAGGGCAGAAGCAGCAAGTTTTTTTGCACATTTCCGCATTAGCTAAAGACTCTCGTCGACCTCAAGCGGGTAATCGCGTCCAGTTTCATCGGGTTAAAGATAAGCAAGGTAAATTGTGCGCCGAAAAAGCCCAGTTACTCAGCGGCGGCGAAGTAAAGCCGAGCCGAAAAATTAGCCCTTCGTCAAGTCGGCTTAGTATCGCAATTGCGTTAAGCTTTATTGCGATCTTATGCATTGCCTACTCACTGCAACATATTCCTCTGTGGCTTTTGCTCTATTTTATCACTGCGAGCCTAGTGACATTTATTGCCTACGGTTGGGATAAGCGTGCTGCACGTAAACATCGTTGGCGCGTCAGTGAGTTAAAGCTGCACCTATTAAGCATAGTGGGGGGCTGGCCCGGCGCATTACTGGCTCAGCAATGGCTCAGACACAAGTCTTCAAAAGGCCGCTTTAAATTTATTCTATGGTTAACGGTGCTTTGTAATCTCACACTTATCTATCTGTTTCACAGACCAGAGCTAAATCCGTTATTTATGCTTATAAAATAATAGTATAAAACCCAAAAATTAAAACGCAGCCCAAATAAGTGGCTGCGTTTTTCATTTTAACTCTATCAGTTCGACCTAGAAAAAACTTAAGGTGTCACGGTGACTTCAGCTGAGCCCGATGCCATGTCCATAGTCGCGGTCACAGTTGCGATACCGACACCGGTAGCGTTAATAACCTCTCTATTGCCATAGGCAATACTATTATCGGTTGAGCTCCAATTGACATATTTAGCGTAGTCAAACACATCGCCATTGCTATAAGTCACCATGACCTGAACCACTTGGTAATCGCCATTCTTAAGAGTGAGTACATTAGGAATAATTTCTATACTTTCAGCGACATTGGGTTCAACATTAAGTAGTAAACTATCACTATACCCATTGTAGCTTGCAGAAATGGTCGCAGCGCCGTCTTGACCCGTTCCCATCGCCTCTCCCGCGCGGGAGTTACCGGTTTGAATCGATACGGTATAAGGGTCATCACTTTTCCAATCGGCATCTAAGGTAATATCAACAACGTTACCATCAGAGAAATAAGCATTAGCATAAAACTGCTGAGTATTTTCGGCAAATACCGTATCCACTCGCGGAGTGATCTCGATTCGCTCTATAGCAGCAGCAGTAACTTGCGCGCTAACACTATCAATAGCACCATCAAATTGAGCCGTTATCTCACTGGTGCCTACCGCTCTTGCCGTTGCAACCCCCCCTTCAGATCCAGAGGTGACAATATGTACTACATCGGTCTGACTCGAAGACCAAGTCGCAAGCTCAGTGACATCCTCTGCTGGTCTGTCGATATAACTCGCCGTCGCCTTGTAGCGCCCTTTAGTACCAATAGGTGCCGATAGATTATCAGGAGTAATCGTTAACGAAAGGAGTTCACTATCGAGGACATTAATTCTCCCTTGCCCTTGAACACCTTGATAAATTGCAAAGGTATCCGTTGCTCCAGCCTCTATACCATATGCGACACCGTTACTATCAATGGAGACTTTACTCGCATCACCGCTTCGCCAATCGCTGATGTTTGTCACTTCTTTTCGAGTTATCGCTCCACTGCTATTTCTATAAACTGCAAACGCCTGTAACTGAGTTGTTTTATTGACAATAACATGGGTATCTGCAGGCTCGACATCCACACCTAAGTACTCAAAATCGCTGACGATGACTTGAGCCTGAGCCTCAATGCCATAGTAACGCGCAGTCACAGTCGTCTGCCCTTGAGCATCTCCGCTAACTCGACCTGCAGAGAACCCTGATGGCACAATATGTGCTATCGAGTCATCAGCCAAGCTCCATGTCGCAGCCGTCGATGCATCATTCGAATAACCATCGGAATAAAACGCCCTCGCAATATACTGCTGGCTTTCATTAATATTGATTGTTGAACTGACTGGCGTAACCTGAAGGTCCACTAAGCTTGGTTCATTCACAAACAGTGACGCCTTAGCTTTGAGTGATTTATAACTCGCTTGGATCTCGGTGCGACCAGATACCAAAGTATGTGCAACACCTTGTGAGTCTATGGTGGCAATATCGGTTTCGCTACTCTGCCAACTCGATTCTAGAGTCACCTCTTTACTGCTACCATCAGAGAAGCGTGCATAAGCCTGATATGCTTGGTCAAGCCCTGCCGCGACCGAAGCATCTGCGGGGGACACTGTCAGCTCCACTAATTCAGCAGGTGTCACCTTGACCACAGCTGTATCAGTTGCCGTTGTATATTGAACTGTAAGACCTGTCTGCCCTAGGCCCACGGCACTGGCAAAGCCTGGGGTTGGTGCGCCAGTAGCAATATGTACGATCCCCTCATCGCCTGAACGCCAAGTTGCCACTTTGGTAATATCTTCAGAACGGTTATCAGTATAAAAAGCACGAGCTGTAAACTGACCTTCTGTAGTGATTGGAACACTGATTAAACTTGGTGTCACTTTAATATAGTCAAGCTGTGCGTCAGTCACATCCAGTTCAGCTGTAGCCTGTAAACCAATATAATTGGCACTGACTTCAACATTCCCCGCCTGATAACTTTGAGCGACGCCTAAACGATCTAGCGTAGCGATATCGCTATCGGAACTATTCCAACTGACAACGTCTGTAAGGGGTTTGCTGTTGCCATCTGAAAACACCCCGGTCGCTTGATAAGCCTGAGTCAGCCCTGCTGCAATACGGCTATAAGCTGGCGAAATCACAAGCTTTTCGAGTATGGCATCGGTTACCGTCACATCAACTTTATCACTTATTCTTGCATACTCAGCTTGCACTTTCGTCATGCCTATTGCAGTGGCTTCAGCAAAGCCTGCCGAACTACCTGTTGCAGCAATATTGACTAAGCTTGGATCGCTAACACTCCAAGTCGCTAAGTGGGTAACGTCACTCGTATGACCATCGGAATAAAATGCATCGGCGCGATACTGCCCCGTTGTACCCAGTGGCACCGATAGATTAGCAGGAGAGACTTGAAGGCTAGTGACTTCAGCATCTGTCACTGTTAGTTCAGCAATGGCAGATAAACCGATATAGCTAGCTTTTATCTGACTCTTTCCCTGCTGATAGCTTTGCGCTAAGCCAGACTTGTCTACCGTTGCCACGGCTAAGGAGGCTGATTGCCAACTTGCTACATAAGTTAACTCTTTATTACTGCCATCAGAGAATATGCCAAATAGTCGATATTGTTGAGTATTTCCCACCGCAACAGTGGCCGTTACCGGCGTGATATTAAGTGACTCAAGTATTGCACTGGTCACATTAACATTAGCGCTTGCCAGCATGCCTTGATAGCTAGCTTCAACAGTCGAACTTCCTTCAGTAACACCTTCGGCTAGACCGCTAGCATTAACTTGCACAATTGACGGAGACACTGAGTTCCAATTCGCCAAGCGAGATACATCACTATTATGACCATCTGAGTAATAAGCCGTGGCGATGAGCTGCTGATTATAACCGACAGCTATAGCGCTATCTGCAGGTGAAACCTGTAATTTCGTGATAACGGCATCGGTCACAATTAACTCAGCAACGGCCTGCATCCCGAGGTAACTCGCAACGACATTCACCTGACCTTCTATTAGGCTGTGAGCGACACCAAAGGCATCGATAGTGGCAATATTGGTATCGCTGGTTTGCCAATCAGCGTAAGGTGTAACCTCTTTACTGCTGCCATCTGAAAATAACGCGAACAATTGATAGTCCTGATTATTACCAGCTGCGACACTTGCGCTAACAGGTGAGATAACCAAGCTTTGTAAAATTGCAGCGGTCACTTTCGCCTTGGTTTTACTGCTTATAATCGCCGATGTGACAGTCTCTGCTCCCGCTTGTGGATCAGCTGAAGTCAACACTGAGTCTACTGCAGAGCTGACTGCTGAATTTAATCCTGCGTAGGTGGCAGAAATATCCACTTGCCCCTCAGCTAACGCTTTTGCATAACCACCATCAGCACCTGAATTAACAATACTGACAATCTGTCGATTACTCGACAACCAACTCGCTTGCTGAGTAACATCATCACTATGCCCGTCAGAATAATAAGCGATAGCGCTGTATTGCCCTTGTATGCCGACCGGCACTTGTAAATCAATCGGTGAGATCTGTAACTCGACAACCTTTGCTTCTGTAACCGTTAGCTCTGTAGATTGACTTAGCCCTAAGTAATCAAAGCGGACATTAGTAACGCCAGCTAAGTACGTGTCAGCAAGACCTGAGTTTTCAGCAGTTACACCTATAGATGCTATTTGTGGCTCGCTACTTTGCCAATAGCCTAAGGTCGTGACATCTTTTGCACTACCATCACTAAAGCTTGCATAGGCTTGATATTGAACTTTAGTGCCAGCAGGCACTTGAATATTGATAGGTGAGATCTGCAGTGAGGTGATTACTGCATCCGTCACTTCTAATAGAGCATCTGCGCTTAGTGCTTGATAGCTCGCGGTAATGTTTGAGGTCCCAACCGCTTTTGCTATTGCATCACCAGCGTTTTTTCCTTGGGCAACAATGTCGACCACTTGCGCCTGAGATGCCGACCAAATTGCTTCGCGGCTCACATCTTTTACCTGCCCATCTGAAAAATAGGCTGTAGCAACATAAGTACCTTGGGTTCCTACTGGCACCCTCTTTTGAGCTGGAGTGACAACCAAATTACTGACCTGCGCATCCACAACAGTTAAGCTAGTGCTATCTGATAAGCTTGTACCTGCAAAAGTAAGCGTTGCTTGCACTTGAGTCAGCCCTAGCGACTTAGCCACTAAAAAACCTTGCTCATCAATGGCCGCAATATCCATAGCAGCACTTTGCCAGGTTGATTGTTCTGTTACATCGATACTCAAGCCATCCTCTAAGATAAGGTGTGCTTGATACTGTAAACTCGTGCCATTCGGTATAACCTCATCAAGCGGGTTTATCAATAATCGACTAGGTTGAGTCGCAAGCACAACCAATGTTGCCAATGCTTCTTGAGCGGAGAATTGTGCTTTTACTTGTGTGACACCAACCGCAAGCCCAGAGGCAAAACCGATAGCGTCTCCAGTACTCTCAATCGTTGCAATAGCTGTGTCTAAGCTAGTCCAATTTGCCTCGTTAGTGACATCCTGTTGATGTCCATCGGCAAATAAAGCCAAGGCTCGATAAGTCTGAGTCATTCCCACCAGTATCTGAGCCTGACCCGGTTCAATATTCAGTGCAGTTAGCGCGGCATCTGTCACCTTAAGTGTCGCAACTTCAGTTAATGCATTGCCTCCTTCTTGCAAAGGAGCTAGTACTGCTGTTATCTGCACCTCTCCAGCTAAGCTCCCCTGTGCGACACCACCGGCAGAAATGCTAGCCACAGCCGGTTCACTACTCGCCCAACTGACTTCCTGAGTGACATCTTTAGTTTCACCGTCACTGTATGTTGCGATGGCTTGATAAACTTGATGAGTGCTGACCGCAATCACACTATTGCTTGGTGTAACCTCAAGCGCAATAGCATATGCAGGGCAAGGGTTATCTGGCCCACCGCAAGCTCCAGTAGGAAAACCATCATCATCGCCACCACAACCAGCGAGAATCAATAAAGTAAGCAGTATTAGCTGGCGCTGCAGCTGTTTAAATATCGTCATCTTTAGATCTCCGGCTTCATTTCTGATGTCGTTGATTGAATATGGACTGTGACTCGGCGGTTCTTATAACGGTGTTCAGGAGCGTCATTTTTCGTTACCGGCGACTGCTCACCATAGCCATGAACCTCTATCTGCTCAGCTTTGACTCCCGCCGCAATTAAATAGTCTGCGACAGCTTGTGCCCTGCGCTCCGACAGCGCCTGATTGTAGCCTGCACTACCTTTTGAGTCGGTATAGCCCTTAATATTGGCTATTGCGGTAGGGAATTGTGTTAACCGTTCTATCACAGGTGTTAAAGCATCTGGATTAGATAATTCACTGCTATCAAAGCCAAATAGACTGATAACAGTGACTGCCGGGAGTACTACAGGTTTTGCTGTAATAGGAGGAATTTGTTCGGTTGAGATCGCCGGAGTCTCTGCAACTGGCGGCTGTTTTTTAGTTGGGCTTTGCCCAAAGCGATAGCTAATCCCCAAAGTGGTTAGGTGACCATTACTGCCACCAATCAACTCACTACCAAGGCTATCGATATATTGATATTCGAGTCGCGCCACCCAAGAAGGCGAAAACTTGTACTCAACCCCGGCTCCTAACATAGGAGCCCAATCTGAATCGGAGTGATAGCTATTAGGGCCACGGTTCTCACCATCCCAATAAAAACTCCCCGCCTTAGCAAACAGCTCAAGGTTTTCACTTAAGCTAAACCGAGTGATAGCGGAAAGTTCCAAGCCCTTCATGCTGCCAGTATATGTATTACTAACACCACTTTCAGAGTATTTTGCGACTGCTTCGCCTAGGTCAAGGTAAGCCGTCTCAAAGCCTAGGTATTGCCAAGCTTGATAACCGGCAAAAGCACCAAAACCAAGATCGTTCCTCTCACAAGTTATGCTCCAGCTTTCACAGGCGTTTTGGTAATGCATCTGTCCAGCCTTAGCGCCAAGATAAAAATAAGGCGCAAACTCTTTTGCGACTTCTACGTCATCAAGCTGTGCAGCATAAGACACGCCCAAAGGCAGACATAGCAGAGTCGAAGCAAAAAATGTGACCCTTCTTATTGAACTCAGTTTAAACATGACTTATTCCTTGATAACGATGTGTAACAAATACGCTGTACAACCGAATATAGTAGCTCAACATGATTACATTAGCATATCAGTGGTAACAATAGCTCATATAAGCAGCACTTATCAATTGATTGCTTCCCCTTGTATTTCTTTATTATTTAGCCCCGCAATCTACAAGGCGGTGAGTAGTAAAGACACTGTTCTTATGCGTTACTCGAAGATTTACCCACTGGCAACGATTCGCTATCATAGGCAGCTAAAATCAAAACAAGGTGTCTCAATAATGAAAGTAGTTTTAGCTGTTGTAGTGATTGCATGTGTTGTTTTTTACTTTTTTACGTCGATGAACAATCAAAAAGCGGCTAAAGAGAATATCGCCATCGGCAATGCTTTTTTAGCTGAAAACAAACTAAAAGACGGGGTGATAACCACAGCATCAGGCCTGCAATATCAAGTATTAGAACCTGGAACAGGTACGGTACACCCTAAAGCGAGTGACACGGTAACAGTGCACTACCACGGCACCTTAATTGATGGCAGTGTATTTGATAGTTCAGTTGAACGTGGTGAGCCAATTGCATTTCCGCTTAATCGCGTAATTAAAGGCTGGACTGAGGGCGTACAGCTCATGGTTGTTGGCGAAAAAACCCGTTTCTTTATTCCAAGTGAGCTTGCCTACGGTAATCGCAGTGCTGGTAAAATTGGCGGTGGTTCAACCTTAATCTTTGATGTTGAGCTGATCAGTATCGACTAACACTGATTTATTGATTCGAAAAAACAAAGCCCGAATGGATAACCATGCGGGCTTTTTGTTTGCGCTCATTTTGAAAGCGATGCCTCGTTACTAATAGCGAGGCATTGCAAATATTACGCTTCGTAACCAAATGGGTCGTCGATTGAATGAGCAGGCTTGGTGAACCAAACTGGGCCGTCTTCGCTCATATAGAAGTGGTCTTCATGACGCACACCGAACTCACCCGGTACACATAGTAATTGACGCCTCGTGACTTAATACAAGGCATCGCACTTTAGTTAAGCTTCGTAGCCAAATGGGTCGTCAATTGAGTGTGCAGGCTTGGTGAACCAAACAGGACCTTGCTCTGTCATGTAGAAATGGTCTTCATGACGCACACCGAACTCACCCGGTACACATAGCATTGGCTCGTTGCTAAAACACATACCCGCTTCTAATGGCGTGTGATCGTTCAAAACTAAGTATGGCCATTCATGAATATCAAGGCCGACACCGTGACCTGTGCGATGTGGAAGACCCGGTACATCATAGCCTGGACCAAAACCTGCAGCTTCAAGTACATCACGGGCTGCACGATCAACACTGGCACAAGTTGCGCCAATCTGCGCCGCTTCAAAACCTGCTATTTGCGATGCTTGCTCAAACTGCCATAATTCACGTTGACGTGGGCTAGGCTCACCATAAACGTAAGTACGGGTAATATCTGAGTTATAACCGTATAACTGACAACCGGTATCAATCAATACCGTGTCATTTAGCTCTAGTGCTTTAGGTGATTTAACCCCATGCGGGTAGGCACTGTCTTCACCGAATAACACGATACAGAAGTATGAACCTGCAGGAATACCCACTTTAATGTGCGCAGCATTGATAAAGGCTTCCACTTCACTGGTGGTAATGCCTTCATGCAAAATACGCGCAACCGCTTTGTGCACTTCCATCGTCATATCTTTAGCGCGCTGCAACAAACTTAGCTCAACCGCAGATTTAATCATGCGGCAACCTGCTGTTACTGGTTTAGCGTTAACATAGTTGTACTGCGGGTGCGCTTGACGCACGCCATCAAAGATAAAGAAGGCTGCAGATTCGTCGATGCCGATATCACCGGCTGTAATACCCATATTGGCTAATACCTTGCCAAATAGTACAAATGGGCTTTCATCTTCTTGCCAAGTATTAACTTTACCGTCGATGACCATGTAACCATTTAAAGTATCAACTTCAAAGGCTGGTGCGATATATTCAACATCCCCTTTTGCAGGCAAGATAGCGCCAACCATGCGCTCACTAGCGTACCAGCGCGTGCCTGTGTAATAGTAAAGGTTAGTGCCGGCATTTAAGTAAATTGCTGCAATCCCCTGCTCGCTCATAATGGCTTGCGCCTTAGCAATGCGAGCTTGGTACTCTTCACGACTAATAGGATCTGCACCTTGAGTCATGTCAGTTAATTTTGCTAATTCCAGCTCTGCGGTAGAACCGCCAACACCTATGGTCATATCTGTACCTTTCAAATTTGATTATTTATATTGTCATGCTGTCGCAGCGAATGAATCGTGGCAGCAAGCGCCACATTTGTAATGGCTCATGGTATGTCACACTTTCTAGCATAAAATATACAATCAGTCAGTAACTAATAGGGGAAAGTGCAAATAATTGTCGATCGTCGCGAGTTATATGTTGAGTAAAAGTGGATTGTTGAGCGATTTAAAACACATCAGTGATCAATCAACCCCCTTACAATGGGCAATAAAAAGAGCAACGTCCTTGATGAAGGTTGCCCTTATTATTTAATGGTTTACTATTTTGAAATTACTTATTCAGCATCACTTTAAGACCACGACAAACCATAGTCTCGCGATCATCGACACGGTTAATTTTTACCTTTGACGCCGGAATAGGTAACGCCATCTCTTTGATCGATGCTATACAAGCTTGGTAATAATGCGGGTTATCCATCAAGCTGCCAGCTAAGTATATATGTGATGGATTAAACAGGTTCACTACCCAAGCCAAGCTTTGACCAATGTAACTACCTGCACGGGCAATATCTTCGCTACGAGTCAGGTTGCGACGCTTTATCGAGGCGCCACTTGCAAGCTGCTCAAGACTAAACTCGCCAGACTCCGTCATCATACGACAATGCCCTAACTCGCCAGCCATACCTGATGCCCCAGTGAAAGGGATGCCGTTGACCGCAATTGACATACCAATGCCCATATCGCACATAACAAGTAACTCACAATCTTGCTTACTGTCCATTAATGCTTGCAGACCAGCATCACTGTCATTGGCAATAATAATCCGTTTTGCTTTAGTAAATAGATCTTCAACACTCAAGCCTTTTAGCCCAGGTAGTGACTGGCAGGACACCAATTGCTGCGCTTGTACTAACCCAGGAACGGCTATACCTAATCCATAATCTTCTAAGCCATAGTCTTGTTCTAACTCAGCGATTTGCGTATTTAAATTATTAATATTAAATCCGTCTGTTATCGCTATTTTATATTGCTCTACTCGCCCTTGTGTTTCTATTTCGAATAAGGCTTTTGAACCACTAATATCGATTGTTAATGTTTGCACTTAGCACTCCCATGAGCATGGCTACACCACGACTAATCGCATCCTAACGACAAACAAAATTCTAACATAATAGAGACTTACACCATATAGCTGCTTAGATATTAACGACCTATAGAATATCGATTAACTGTAAACAATTCGATTAATTGAAGTTTAATAGCAAGCTATATCGCATTAATCACTCGATTTTGGCTAAAACGCTGACTAAACAACGTTGTTGATTTAAGGAACTGCAAACCTTTTTGTCCAGTTTGGTTCACACTAGCGACCAGCTAACTAAACAATAAATCCTATAGGGTGACTGCCATGCACTTGGCATTTATGCTAATCTCCGCCCTAAATTCGTACAAAAAGAAATAGCCTCAAGCTCAGTCACTTTCTAGCTTGAACGCTAATAATGGAGTTTGAATGTCAAATACTATTGCAGCACGCTTAACTGCCATCCGCAGCGAAATGGCCAAATTAAACCTAGACGCATTTATTATTCCAAGAGCTGATGAATACCTAGGTGAGTATGTTCCTGAACATAACGAGCGCATGTTATGGGCCAGTGGATTTACCGGTTCTGCCGGCGCGATTATCGTCCTTAA
Organism: Shewanella sairae; assembly: GCF_023283535.1. GTDB lineage: Bacteria > Pseudomonadota > Gammaproteobacteria > Enterobacterales > Shewanellaceae > Shewanella > Shewanella sairae. The sequence goes on from NZ_JAKILT010000002.1 coordinate 32,313, forward strand.
AGAAAGCGCGGCAATCTTTGTCGATGGTCGTTACACGGTACAGGTTCGCCAGCAAGTTGATGGCAATTTATTCGAATATTTAAGCTTACATGATACCCCGCAAGTTCAATGGCTAATTGAGCAGCTTAGTGCCAATGCTCAAGTGGGTTTTGACGCCCGTTTGCATACCTTAGCTTGGTTTAATCAAACTCAAGCAGAGCTTGCTAAAGCGCAAATCACGCTAGCTACAGTTGCGCACAACCCTATCGATGTAAATTGGACCGACAGACCTACACCAACATCCGATCCTATTATGCTATTTAGCGAGCAAAGCGCCGGACGCAGCAGTTTAGACAAGCGCACTACAATTGGTGCGGATATCAAAGCCCAGGGCGCTGATGTGGCAATTATTTCAGCATTAGACTCATTTTGCTGGCTACTAAACATACGCGGTAAAGACATTCCTTGTTTGCCGGTTGTACTTGGCACAGCATTGCTACACGCCAATGGCGACATGGTGCTGTTCACCGACACCAAAAAGCTACCTGAAAATATCAACGAGCATGTTGGCACTGGCGTTAGCTTTAAAAATGAAGCAGAACTAGCTACAGAGCTCACCAAGCTAGAAGGCACAAAAGTGCTTGCTAGCCCAGATAGCAGTAATGCATGGCTACAACTGACAGCTCAAGAAGCTGGCGCACAGCTTATTGCCGGTAGTGACCCAGTTGCCTTACCAAAAGCACAAAAGAATGCAGCAGAGCTTGCAGGTATCAAGGCATGCCATGTCCGTGATGGCGTTGCTGTTAGTCGTTTTCTTGCTTGGTTAGACCGCGAAGTTGCTGCTAATCGGCTTTACGATGAAGCTGTACTGGCAGATAAGCTAGAAAGCTTCCGTTTAAGCGATCCTATGTACCAAGAGCCAAGCTTCGATACTATTTCGGCGGCTGGCGGTAACGCGGCGATGTGCCACTACAATCATAACAATGGTACGCCAGCGCAGATGCAGATGAACAGCATCTATCTGGTTGACTCTGGCGCCCAGTATTTAGACGGCACAACCGACGTTACCCGCACTATCGCTATCGGTGATGTCACCGATGAGCAGAGAAAAATGGTGACTTTGGTATTAAAAGGCCATATTGCTATCGATCAAGCTAAGTTCCCTAAAGGCACCAGCGGTATGCAACTTGATGCGTTCGCGCGCCAGTACTTATGGCAACATGGCTATGACTTTGACCACGGCACAGGCCATGGTGTAGGTCATTACTTAAGTGTGCATGAAGGTCCACAAGGCATAGCTAAGGGGCGTTCAAATGTGCCATTACTCGACGGTATGGTGTTGTCTAATGAGCCTGGCTACTACCGCGCTGAAGAATTTGGTATTCGACTAGAGAACTTAGTTGCCGTACGTCCATGCGCTGCACTTGCCAATATTGAGCGTGAAATGTTTGAGTTTGAAGCACTCACTTTCATTCCAATGGATGCACGCCTAATCGATAAACAATATCTAACCGAGCCTGAGATTAATTGGTTTAACCAATATCATCAGCAAGTTAAAGACAAGCTAACGCCGTTTATGCAAGGTGAAGATCTAGATTGGTTAAATAAGGTCACTGCGGCCATTTAATTGCGTGTTTTGTTCCATAATTAAAGCAGCGCTTAAGCGCTGCTTTTTATTGCGTAGTCGCTAACGCAAAATTGCCAAAGCACAGGTTTTAATCTAATACCAGTCAGTATAAAAGTTTGCTATACTCCGCGACCGCCATTTTAATGGTATAAGAAATGCTAGCGTACCTGTTAGTAATTGAATTGTTGAACATAGGACTCCTCAATCATGAGATTTGAATCATTTAGTTTTGCTCCTGAGATTTTGCGTGCAATCTCTGAATGTGGTTATGAAAAAATGACACCAATTCAGCAGCAAGCCATCCCTGCCGTGCGCCGCGGCCAAGATGTACTTGCTAGCGCGCAAACAGGTACGGGTAAAACGGCTGCGTTTGCATTGCCGATTTTACAAAAGATGCTTGATAACCCAAGCACTACCGGCCGCTCAAATGCACGTGCGTTGATCTTAACCCCAACCCGCGAGCTTGCAGCGCAAATTGCCGATAACGTTAATGACTACGCTAAGTACTTAGACATCTCTGTGGTCACCATCTTTGGTGGTGTTAAAATGGATACTCAGGCAACTAAGCTAAAGCGTGGTGCAGATATCATTATCGCCACTCCGGGCCGACTGCTTGAGCACATTGTGGCTTGTAACTTAAGCCTGTCTAACGTCGAGTCTTTAGTCCTAGACGAAGCCGACCGTATGCTAGATATGGGCTTTAGTGCCGATATTCAAAAGATTCTGCAAGCCGTTAATAAGAAACGTCAGAATCTATTGTTCTCGGCAACCTTCTCAACTGCGGTTAAGCAACTAGCTAACACGATGATGGTAAAACCAAACGTGATTACTGCTGACAAGCAAAACACCACAGCGATTACTGTTAGCCAAGTGGTTTACCCAGTTGAACAGCGCCGTAAGCGTGAGCTACTGTCAGAGCTTATTGGTAAGAAAAACTGGCGCCAAGTGCTAGTGTTTACCGCTACACGTGATGCTGCTGACAAGCTTGAAAAAGAGCTAAACCTTGATGGTATTCCAACTGCTGTTGTTCATGGAGAGAAGGCACAAGGTAGCCGTCGCCGTGCACTACGTGAGTTTAAAGAAGGTAAAATGCGCGTGTTAGTGGCAACCGAAGTTGCTGCACGTGGTCTGGATATTCAAGGCTTAGAGTACGTAGTTAACTACGACTTACCTTTCCTTGCTGAAGATTATGTTCACCGTATTGGCCGTACAGGCCGTGCCGGTAAATCAGGCGTAGCTATCTCATTTGTGAGCCGTGAAGAAGAGCGCACACTTGCTGATATCGAGAAGTTAATTGGTCAGCAACTTCGCCGTATTAGCATTCCTGGTTATGAAGTGGGTAGCCGCGATCTATTGATCAAACAGCTACAAAAACGCCGTAGTTTTGCTAAGAAACAGCAGCGTGTAGACAATGCTGGCGCACAGGTTATTGCAGAGAAGAACATGCAAGGCCGCCGTGTTAAAGTGAAAAATGCCTCACCAGCAAAAATTAAGAAGATAAAATAATCGCTGTACGGACACCGAATTATTTTATAAACAAAAAAGGCACCTTTTGGTGCCTTTTTTGTACACGACGATTATTCCTTATGCAATGAAAGCAATTTGCGCTCTACGCGGTCTTGTTCAACGCAACCCCATTTTGCTTTAAAAAAGGAATAATAATGCTAAGAAATACCTTTGCAGTAATAGCGCTAATAATCAGCAGTGCAACGCTAAGCCATGCAGCGAATGCTAAAGCCATCGCCAGTGATGAACTCAATGTAATGCCGCTAATGAACGGCCAAACGATCCCTTCTGCCAACCTTAAAGCTCTAAACGATCGCACTATTGATATTGCCAAGATCACCCAAGGCAAACCTAGCGTGATCTTTTTCTACCGTGGTGGTTGGTGCCCATTTTGCAATTCACAAATGGGACAACTTAAAGCCATCGAGCCGAAGCTTATTGAAATGGGCTTTCAGCTAATTGGCATATCACCCGACACGCCAGCCAAACTTAAACAGTCAATGACAGAGCAAGAGCTCTCTTACACCTTATTATCTGACGCTAACCTTGATGTGAGTAAAGCGTTCGGTTTGGCCTACTTTACAAGTGAAAAAGTCACTAATCGCTACCTAAGTAAAATGAAGCTTGAAAACAAGCTTTGGCAAACACCAGAGGGCGAACAACGCTTAGTGTTACCTGTGCCAGCAGTTTACATTACAGATGCTAATGGCCTAGTGCACTTTCAATATGTTAACCCTAACTTTAGAGTGCGCCCTGCACCAGAGTTAATAATGACAGCAGCAAGTTTAATTAAACAGTAAAAAGCTGCCCGTAAACCGACTAAAAGGATGTTTACGGGCTAAGTTAATTTCGCACTTGCCGCACATTAGGTATAATCCCCCCAGCCGTCACCTTTTATTACTTCCACGCGGCGGAGAATCGATGTCAGATATCACTTATAACCAAGCCGTTTTAGCGTTCGCTATCGCGGGTCTCGATGCGCTTGCAGAAGCGAGTGCTAAAAGTAGCAGCGTCAGAACGCCTGCAGCAGAAAGCCACTTTCTATGTAGTTGGATGGTCACAGCATTAAAGCAGCGTACTTTCTCAAAGCTAGTCGCCGAAGACTTAACCTTGTGGATCCGTCAAGCTCGCAGCATGGGTGCTGGCGCAGAGCTAAAAGCACTGCTTGAGAAGATTAAGGCGCAATATAGTTATATTAGCGACAAGCAAACAGGCTTAGGCGCTTCGATAAATAACATGATTGCTGATCTTGAGTCACAAGAGTGGCTAATCATTACCGATCAAGAAGTGACTAAAAAACTCAAACTTGATAGTGATGGCTGCAATAGCTTAATCATTTCAGATGATCAGTTCACTCAACGTATCGTCGGTGATGAGTTAATTAAACCTATCACTATTTTTGTGCGAGCTGATGAAACCTTACTGGCTAAAATCGCATTTCAGCATAATCTGCTATTAAGCCCAGGTAACAAAAAAGCCTCTTTAATTAAGCACCATAAAGCTTACCAAATTTGGCCTAAGAATCAGCAGCCAGCGCTGACCATATTACAGCCTTTGTAAGCTGATACTTTGTATTATCAATGGTTACGCTGAGTAATAAAAATGGCTTGCTATTGCAAGCCATTTTTATATTTCAATGACAGTAACTGCAGCTCAATTATCTAATGGTGTTGCCTGCCACACTCTGCCTTTACGACTCACCAGTGCAACTAATGCCCCTTCGGAAAACTCTATCTCTGTCGTTGCTGGCTCAACATATATTTGATGCTCTTGTTGATGCTGATCAATCACTGTTGCTGCGCTTGGATAACCCAAAATAGCCTTGCTGCCAACCTTAGCAACACTTCCATTTAGCTCTTCTACCGATATTAGTTGAGGTATATTGGCAGGTATTCGTTTTACAAAGAAATTGCCTAAATAGTGGCAACAACAAAACATAAAGATAATGGATGTCGGCAACAGTAACAGCTGAGACAAAGTACTTGAAAAGCCGTAAATGGCAATATAGTTAATCAATAAACCAACGAGGCCAAAACTCATAAAAGCGAGTGTAAACCAAGTCAATGCAGGCAGACTTTCTATATTAAGCCAAGCATAAAGCCCTCCTAGAAATTGGCGTTTCTGAGGAGCTTCAGATTCAAGACTCACACCTTTTGCACTAAGTAACCCCGCTAAACTCGCGCCAAGCACCAAAGTAAAACTTTCTAACAACCAAAATAGAAAGACCAGAAGTAATGCGATCGTATACGGCAGACTTTGTTGACTGAATAAAAACGACTCCATTCATCCTCCATGAAAATGAGTAAACTACATGATCCTATGTAGTTGCCATGCAATCTATCCTTCAAACTGCACGCGTAACATCATGTTAACACAAAATTTTAACTTCGCCACAGCCAAGTAAAATTGTTAATGACAAAAACACAAAACCAATAAATTCAACTCCTTCAATGGTACTGTTCTGCCACTCTGGTCCAAATTACGCGGTACAATGGCTTCAAGTAATCTATTGCAAATACCAGCCTTAAACTTGATGAGCCTTATCCATATTACGTGCTAGCATTAGCCTAATTACTTCGACTGAGCCTTCGTATTATGAGCGCAGATAGCAACTCAAATTACCAAACACTAGTGAAACATTTCCAAAGCATTAGTCATTTTGAACATTTAAGCGCATTAGGCGATTGGGACCAAGCCACCATGATGCCTAATGGTGGCGGCGAAGCCCGCGGCGCAGCAATGGCTGAGCTTGCGAAACATATCCATAGTTTAAAAACAGCGCCAATGTTGGCTGGCACAATTGCTCAAGCCCAAGAGCAAGTGTTAACAGCAGAGCAGCAAGCTAACTTGCGTGAGATTAACTATCAATTTTTGCAAGCTAATGCCGTTCCTGGCGATTTAGTCGAAGCCAAAACAAAGGCCGCATACCATTGTGAACAAGCATGGCGTGAACAGCGCAAAAATAATGATTGGCAAGGATTTAAGCCTAACCTTGAACAGCTTATGGACTTGGTAAAAGAGGAAGCGGCTATTCGCGCTGAAATCCTCAACGTCAGCCCATATGATGCTTTGCTTGATAAGTTTGAACCTGGCATGACAACAGCCAGCATTGATAGCATATTCACTCAAGTCAAAAGCTGGTTGCCAGAACTCATCCAACAAGTTCAGCATAAGCAAGCAAGCGAACCTAAGTACACAATTCCACCTGCAAGCGCAGAAAGCCAAGCTCTACTTGGTCGAGAAGTGATGCAGATTTTAGGTTTCGACTTTAACCACGGCCGCCTCGATATTAGCAATCACCCTTTTTGCGGCGGCGTTGCCAGCGATGTGCGCCTAACAACTCGATATGATGAAGCAGACTTTACTAGTGGCTTAATGGGCATTGTTCATGAAACCGGACACGCTAAATATGAGCAAGGGTTACCTATAGCTTGGCGCGGGCAACCTGCGGGTCTAGCACGCTCAATGGCATTGCATGAAAGCCAAAGCTTGTTTTGTGAAATGCAGGTTGGCCGTGGCAGTGGTTTTTTAAAGCTTATCCAGCCTCACCTCAAAGGGCTGTTAGGCTGTGATCTTAGCCATGAGAAACTTAACAATATCTACACTCGTGTTACGCCAGGTCATATAAGAGTCGATGCCGACGAGGTTACCTACCCTTGTCATATTTTGCTACGTTTTGAAGCCGAGAAAGCACTGGTTTCTGGTGAACTAGCTGTGGCAGATCTACCTGATTTTTGGTCAAGTCAGATGCAATCACTATTAGGTATTAACACTGATGGTGACTACAAAAATGGCTGTATGCAAGACATTCATTGGGCGGTAGGCGAGCTAGGTTACTTCCCTAGTTATACCTTAGGTGCCATGTATGCTGCGCAATTTAAACAGGCAATGGAAAGCCAAATAGGCAGTGTAGAAACCCTCATCAATAACGGTCGACTTGGCGATGTAATGCATTGGCTGCAAACCCATGTTTGGTCCCAAGGTAGCCTATTGGAAATCGATGAGCTTATGCGTCAAGCAACAGGTGAAACACTTAACCCAGCTCACTTTAAGCGCCACTTAGAAAACCGCTATTTATAATCGCCAACATTGACTCTGCAACTAGCACTTAGTTGCAGAGAACAACCTGACTGATTATTTCAGCCCTTATTGCTATTGATACACGAGTTAACACCATGAGCTTGCGCGCTATTGAACCACTAGATTGGTCGACTATTCTCGAGATCCAACTAGAGTGCTATCCAAAAATTGAACCCGAATCGCTGCTCGTTTTGCAAAGCAAATGGCTAGCATCACCTGAAACTTGCTTTGTGCTGCAGTCCCAAGAAACGATTATTGGCTACTGTTTAGCCCATCCTTGGTTGCTCGATAATCCGCCATCACTCGAGCAAGAGCTGGCACCAATAACCCAAGCTGACACACTCTATTTACATGACATTGCGCTGTCGGTCAAAGCACAAGGAAAAGGTGCAGGCAAACAAGTACTGGCTAAACTTAAAGACTTTGCCCAACTTAATCAGCTCAGCACCATCTCTTTAGTTGCAGTGCAAGGCGCACACCATTATTGGGGCAAACAAGGGTTTGTTACCAAGGCTATAAGCAAAGATCTCAGTGCTTACCCTGAAGATGCTCACTATATGGTTTATACCTTATAGCTGAGATTTGTTATCATAGAGCGACTTTCATTAGAGATGCTTACAATGGCAACTAGAATTACCTATAAATTTAAAAACCAAGCAAAAGAAATCAACTTTGCTTACGACAAGTTTCACGACATTTACGAAGCGGTTGCCGCAGCAGAAGGCGTTGATTTAACTCAATACCTGATGATGGAGCAGCAAATTGCAATGACTTCTAAAGGCTCATCGGCTGTTAAAGACTTTCGTGCAAAAGAGTTTGCTCGTTTTGGCTTTAGCGACATCTACTACCATAAAGATGAACCAAAAAAATCATAACATGTAAGCCTGTAGCAGTTATCACCATCCAATAAACCTAATAAAAAGTGATATAAATGACGACTTCATATTTGCCTAATAACGAACATGCTAACTTTCCACGAGCTGGTTTTTTTAAACGCTGTGGCGCGATAGTTTATGACCTTCTTCTTGCGGTAGCCGTATACATGGTTGCCGGAGCAATTGGTTTCGGTATTTTTATCGGTTTAACATCCACTGGATTAATTGATACCTCTGGCTATGAGCATGTTTCAGACGTGCTTAACAACACGCCGCTTTATAAAGGTATTTACCAGTTCTGGATAGCACTATGCGTCGGTCTTTTTTATATCAGTTTTTGGAGTTATGGTGGGCAAACACTAGGGATGCGAGCATGGCGTCTGAAAATTCAACATCCAAATGGTCAAAACCTCAGTATGGTAACAGCTGCGGCTCGACTTGTTTGGTCGTTACTGGGGATCGGTAATTTGTGGATTTTGATTAATGGTGACAAGCTCGCACTGCAAGATATGATGACTCGCTCGGAAGTCGTTGAGCTATCTAAAGAAGCCAATCAAATGCGTAACTGGCGCGGAGTATAATCGCCCCAAGCTTCCATTGTGCAGCTAAAAGCGATAATCCCTACGTAAAAGACAAAGTTTTAGCGATTAAAAAAGCCAATCAGCAACGGGGTAATCCCCTAGCTATTGGCTTTTTTTATGCTTTTAACAGGCTAAATTTGTTCTACTTTCTAATAAAGTATAATGCACCAATACTAAAGATAAGTGCTGGCATGCCCGCGCTAATAAAGGCAGGTAACCCATATACGATGCTCAGTGGTCCAAATATTTCACTACAGATATAGAAGCTAAACCCTGCCACCACACCAAGTAATACTCTTGCGCCCATGGTGACGGTTCTAAGCGGACCAAATACAAATGACAGTGCCACCAGCATCATTACCGCAACCGTAATCGGCTGCATTAGCTTACGCCACAATGCCAACTCATAACGCTCTGACGCTTGGTTATTACTCTCAAGGTAATCTAGATAATCCAGCAAACCTTCAATGGATAATGCTTCGGGTTTAACAGACACCACACTGAGCTTTTCAGGCGTAAGCGAAGAGATCCACTTATCTTCGTCAAGATTAACCAAGACCACTTGCTCATTTTTAAGAGTAGTTCTACGCACATCTTTCAGTTGCCAATACTCATCTTTGTACTCAGCAGAGTCGGCATGAATGGTACTGATAAGTGTCGTTGTATCGTCAAACTCATACAAGGTAATATCACGCAGGTTATTAATATCTGCAGCACCGCCAATATTGACAAACAAGTCGCCATCTTTAGCCCAAATGCCACGGCTAGAGTCGATTAAACTACCACCTGAAACGTTAGTCCGTTTAATTTCTTTGGCGCGTAATTCAGCAACTGGCGCAACCCACTCAGTTAGCATCATCACCATAATCATCAACGGAATAGCGGTTTTCATTGCAGACATAGTGATTTGCAAGCGTGACAAACCCGCAGATTGCATCACCACTAATTCAGAATTAGACGCTAGCATGCCCATACCAATCAAGGCGCCAAGCAATACCGCCATTGGAAAGAACAGTTCAATGTCCCGTGGAATTAAGAACAATACGTAAACGGCTGCATCCATCATGGTATACGTGCCACGACCAACAACACGTAATTGGTCAACCCACTTAATTATACCCGATAGGCCAGTTAGAACTAATAACGCCAATGAAGAGGTACTAATCAGTACCTTGGCGATATACATGTCTAATATTCTCATGCTTTAGCCGCCTTTTTACGCTTAAATAAACCTGACAATTTAGCGCCCAGCGGACGTTCTTTACCTAACAGTAGTATGCCTATAGCGAGAGCCGAGGCATGGATCCACCACATACCTAGGTATTGAGGAATAACCCCATCTTCAAGTGATTTACGTCCTGCCACCATAAGACCGAAGTAACCTAGGTACAATAAAATGGCCGGGAACATTTTAGCAAACTTACCTTGGCGGTTATTCACTCTGGCCATAGGTACCGCAATTAAAGTCATCAATGGAATAGCCAGAGGAATCGCTAAACGCCAATGGAACTCAGCCGTTGCTTCAGGACTATCTACCTTCATCAACTCGCCAATTGGCATGGCTGATAATTTACGGCGACGCTCGTCTACGGCTTGCTCTTTAATCTGCATCTGGTAACCACCAAACTCTACAATTTGGTAATCAACACGTTTAGGGTTGCCTTGGTACTGTACACCATCTTCAAGCTGTAAACGCTGGCCGCCCGTTTCATCTTCAACCACTTTACCACTGCGCGCCACGACAACATTAGCAACACCGGTTTCATCATTTGGATCAGGCAGCTGCGCCACAAACACTTTATCTAACTTGTTATCACGACCAATGCGCTCAACAAATAAGACTGCGCGACCATTAGGGCTGGTCTGAAAACGGCCTTGGGTAATCGCCGCAAGCCCTGCTTCAGATTGCGCATGTTCAAGCACTTGGTTTTGACGTTCTTCCGCCCATGGTGCCACGTACACTGATAAAAACAGTGTAAAAACCATATTTGCAACCGCAAGGAGTAAGGTCACTCGAGTGATATACCACTCGCTGATCCCTACGCCATGGAAAATAACCATTTCATTTTCGGCATACATTCGCCCATGAGCTAATAAAATGCCCAAGAATAAACTTAAAGGTAATACCAGAACGGTAAGAAATGGCATGTTAAGACCGAGTAAGGTCATAACGAGAGAGGCGGGGAATTCGCCGTCAGAGGCATCAGCAAGCACTCGGACAAAGTGTTGGCTAATAAAAATAGCTAACAACACCAAAAGTACCGCAATTTGCGCTTTTAAAACTTCTCTAATCAGGTATCTAAATACAATCACAGTAAGGATCCGGTCTCCAAACGTTCATTTATGCTGGTATCAATACAACTTTCATGTAGACTGTCTACTTTTAGTAGTTTTGTAACCAACAATTACATAACATGGCCAAGGAAAACACCTGAAAAGTAAATTATAGGGTGCGCCATATTCAGGCCCTTTTTGGGCACAAGCAGACATTATCTAATAAATAATAAAATTTGTCTTTAAGAATCTAGGAGAGCTCATGGAGTTTAGCGTAAAGAGCGGCAGTCCAGAAAAACAACGCTCGGCTTGTATCGTCGTAGGAGTATACGAACCAAGACGCTTGTCCGGCATCGCCGAACAGTTGGATAAAATTAGCGAAGGCTACATAAGCAATTTACTTCGTCGTGGCGATTTGGAAGGTAAGCCAGGACAGATGTTATTACTGCACCATGTGCCAAATGTACTAAGCGAACGTGTTTTGCTAGTGGGTTGCGGTAAAGAGCGCGAACTAGATGAGCGCCAATACAAGCAAATCATCACAAAGACAATCAACACCTTAAATGAAACAGGTTCTATGGAGGCTGTTTGCTTCCTAACTGAACTGCACGTTAAGGGTCGCGACACTTATTGGAAAGTGCGTGAAGCCGTTGAAACCACTCAAAATAGCCTATACAGCTTCGACGCTTTAAAAACCCGTAAAGGTGAAACTCGTCGTCCACTGCGTAAACTGGTATTTAATGTACCGACTCGCCGTGAGCTAACTGTTGGCGAACGTGCTATTGAGCACGGTATGGCAGTTTCTTCTGGTATGCATCTGTGTCGTGATGTTGCCAATATGCCGCCAAATATCTGTAATCCTGCTTATCTCGCATCACAAGCACGCCAAATTGCTGAAAATACTGAAAACCTAACGGTAACAACATTAGGTGAAGAGCAGATGGAAGCACTAGGTATGAACTCATACCTTGCGGTTGGTCGTGGTAGCCACAATGAGTCAGTCATGACCATTATGGAGTACAAAGGCGCAGTCGATAACACTGAAAAGCCTATTGTACTAATTGGTAAAGGCCTAACGTTTGACTCTGGTGGTATTTCACTAAAACCTGGTGAAGCCATGGACGAAATGAAATATGACATGGGCGGCGCAGCCGGTGTTATTGGTGCGATGAAAGCATTATGCGAAATGCAACTACCAATCAATGTCATTGGTATTTTGGCTGGCTGTGAAAACATGCCGTCAAGTAATGCATATCGCCCAGGCGACATCCTTACGACTATGTCTGGTCAAACTGTTGAAGTATTAAATACTGATGCTGAAGGCCGTCTAGTCTTATGTGATGTACTGACCTATGTTGAGCGCTTTGACCCAGAATTAGTTGTAGATACAGCAACCTTAACAGGTGCTTGTGTGATTGCGCTTGGTAAACACGCTTCAGGCTTATTCTCTGGTCATAACCCACTGGCACACGAGCTATTAAATGCCGGTGAGCAAAGTGGCGATCGCGCTTGGCGTATGCCGTTATGGGATGAGTATCAAGAGCACTTGGAAAGCCCATTTGCCGATATGACAAACCTAGGTGGCCGTGCAGCTGGTTCTATCACAGCAGCTTGTTTCCTATCTCGCTTTGCTAAAAAGTATAACTGGGCGCATTTAGATGTGGCTGGTACAGCTTGGAACAGCGGTGCAAATAAAGGCTCTACAGGTCGTCCTGTTCCTTTACTAACCCAGTTCCTAATTAATCGAGCAGGTGTTGAGCAAGGCGAATAAGCTTCGCCCCCATCAAACAGAAGGCTAAATCTAACGGGTTTAGCCTTTTTTATGGGCGTTACAGCAACTCACAATCAGAGATACTGTCTTCGCCCTAGATTTTGTCTAAAAAAAGTTCAAAACTGAGAACTAACTGACATTATATTTAGCACTAAATATCGACAGAAAAATATTTGAGTTTACAATACGCGCTTATCTCACAGCTTCAGTTTTTAATCCCCTCATTTCGATAAAACACTGACCTCAGAAGTACTGATTAAATCAACGATTGGCCGCTAGTTCGGCGTAAATCAATGTACCGCTACCTGTGTAACACACTTCAAGTTTACTAATGACTGTAAAACCCAATATAGGCTGTAATATGCGTCAGGCACTATTGCTCATACTTTTAGTTTCTGTTTCTTTATCTATCAGTGCAAGCGACAAGACTAATGCCCCTTCTGCTATTGATAGCAATAACGTTATCAAAGTCGGCTACCCTGCATCCGATTGGCAGCCTTTCACCTATGTCAGTAAAGACAAAAAGGCGATCGGCCTTCTGCCTTCACTATTACAAGAGATCACCAAAAATGCGGGCTATGAGATTGACGTTGTTATCTACCCGAGTTATGAACAAGTTCTAAGGGCTGTCAAACAGGGCGAGGTTGATATTGTCATGGGCGCGTCAAAAACCCCAGAGAGAACGACTTGGTTAAGCTTTAGCTCGTCGCTAATGCTTGTACCTAAGGCTGGTGTAACCTACCAAAAAGACAACTTTAATCTGCTTAATTTACAAGGCCAAGTCATCGCAACCGAAAAGGGCTTTGCAATTAATGAGCTGCTCAGGACCTATACTAGCCAAGTAAAAATCGCTAATTTTCTTGATAGTCAGCAAGCTTATAAGTCAGTGCTGAACGGCACCACTGATGCGTATATCGGTAATGCCATTACCCTAGATTACATCCATACGCATCAAGATGAAGCCAATAATCTCAATATTCACCTGATTAGTAATATGCCCTATGAAAGCCTGCACTTTGCAGGTCTACACAGCAATGAGGCGCTACTGAGTAAACTCGATGCAGCCCTAAAAGCGCTTCCAAGTGAAACGTTTGATAAGTTATATGATGCTTGGTTAACCAGCTCACAGGTCAAATACATCTATCAACGACAAGGGTTAAATCTAACTGAGTCTGAACTTGATGCTATTAGGCAAAAAGAGGTGATACAAGTCCTTTACTCTGCTGACAACTATCCATTTGCCTTCACCAACAATGACGGCGAAATGGACGGTATGAGTGCAGATTTATTAGAGGTCATCAGCAACAAGCTTGGGGTTAAAATTGAAGCGACCGAGTTTCACGGTCAAAATATCGAAAAGTACTTCAGTGAAAATAGCTTTGAATTAATCCCTGCCTATACTTGTGAGCCGAATACAATAACGGCAGTACAGTGCGCTTCCGCTTATACGGAAGATCCTTGGATTGCAGTAGCCTCTACTAACTTAACTAAAGCACAGCTAAAGAGTAGTAAAAAGGTCGCTGTGTTAAACAAGCATGCTCAACAGGTTAAAGCTGAAACTAACTTCCCTAATGCTGATGTAACCGTCTACAACTCAACTAAGCATCTCCTTAATGCCGTAATCGACGGCAAAGTTAACGTGGGGATTCTGCCACTTTCCATGTCCAGCGGCGTGATAAGTGAACGTTATTTCGGCCAGTTAAAAGTCATACCTAATCCACTTGAGCAACAAAACCGTTTTGTCAGCTTTGCGGTGAATCAAAATAACCCTGTTTTATTGTCGATATTAAATAAAGCGAAAAGCTCAATTGATGAGGATGAATTGCAAGCCATTGAGCATAAATGGAATGACATTAGTATCAACTCCGACTTTTCATTTGAAAAACTCCCTACTTGGCTATTCCTCATTTTTGGGGGTATTTCGACTGTTTTTTTCGTTATCGTTTACTCAAACCGAAAACTAAAAAATGAAATATCACAAAGACACAGTGTTGAAAAAGAGCTGCGCCTCGTCAACAGTAACTTTGGCGGCATCGTCGCTCAACTAATACGCTATGGTGATGATATAGACGATATTACTTGGAGCTATGTGAGCGCCAATATCGAAAAATATCTTGGACTGACCCCTGAACAACTCTACCAAAACCCATCTATATTGTTGGGCTTTTTACGTGAACATGCCGACAACTACGAATTTTTACAGGACATTGAGGCATCTCGATTCTCAGACTCTTTATACACGACCCTCAAGCTAACTATTGCCGGCAAAACCTTATGGTTCCAGCTCACTGGCGTATGCACTAAAGTCGATCGTAATAGGCATTGGACTTTCACCTTAGTTGATATTTCTCTGCTTAAAGAAAAGCAAGCAGAGCTTGATGAGGCACGACTCCAGGCAGAGGCTGCTACTGAGGCAAAATCACGATTCTTGGCTATGATGAGCCATGAAATCCGCACTCCTATTAGTGGTATTTTAAGCTTATTGGAACTGATGCCAGAGCATATCAATAATAAAGAGTTACAAGGGATCCATAAGAACCTAACGCATTCAGGCAGTAACTTACTCAACATTGTTAATGATGTTCTAGACTTCTCGAAAATTGAAGCCGGAAAATTAGAGTTAAACCCAGAAAGCCATAACCTAAGTGGCTTTATATGCGAACTCGTGCAGCCTCATATCGCTCATGTTGAACGAAAAGGACTCAAGTTTAGGCTTTGGCTAGATCCAAAGCTGGCTTATTCATTCACATTCGACAATTTGCGCTTAAAGCAAGTGCTAAACAATCTGCTTAATAATGCGTCAAAATTTACAACTCAAGGTGAGATATGGCTATCTGTCGATTTACTCTCATCGACAGATAAACAGCAAACGATCAGCTTTGCTGTTACTGATAGCGGTATCGGTATCAATGAAGATTATATAAGCAAACTTTTTCTCCCCTTTGAGCAAGTGGATTTAAGCAGTGAGCGTCGCTTTAGTGGCACAGGACTTGGTTTATCTATATGTGAACAACTCATCAAACTAATGGGCGGCGAGATCTCAGTTTCCAGCACTTATGGTCACGGCAGTACTTTCAGGTTGAACCTTACTTTTGCCATTGCTGCAGTCGAAGTTCCCGCAGCCATTAATAAACGCTGCGGCATCATGCACTCAGATGAAAGTAACCTTGATATGCTCTCTGAATACCTTGCTAGCTGGGGCGGTACGCCATTTAATCTACAAGGAATTGAGCATAAAGCCGCGTTGGCAACATCAATTACCAAAGCCGATATCGACATACTTCTTATTGCTGACACTTGGTGTGAACAACACATGATTACAGCAACGTGGTTTAAGCGTAACTTCCCAGCCATTCAAGTTATCTTATTAAAAAATCAGAGTTTATTATCTCCAGTGCCAACCTCGCTGGGCTGGACGTTATCTATTAACCCTATTATTCCAGAGCAATTACTACACCTGATAACTAAACCTGAAGTGTTTGAAAGCCAATATACAAACACACAAGATGACCACACATCGGGTTTAACGCGGGAGCAAGCTTTAGCGTCAAACAAACTCATTTTGGTAGCAGAAGACCATCCGATAAACCAAGATGTTATTAGAATGCAGCTCAGTAAATTAGGCTATTTTGCAGATATTTTTGATAACGGAAAACAAGCATTAGCCGCATATAACGAAACGAAATATAGCCTTCTATTGACGGATTGCCATATGCCAGAATTAGATGGTTACGGCTTAGCCAGCGCGATTAGACAGCTAGAGTTAACGCAAGAAAAGCACCTGCCGATTATCGCACTAACAGCTAATGCCATGTCGAATGAAAAGGACCGCTGTCACCAACTAGGTTTCGATGATTACCTGATAAAACCAGTCACATTAGCTAAGCTACAAAGTATTCTTGATTGCTACTTGCAACCAGTCGGTAGCCAACTGCTTGCAAGTACAACAGAAAACGATGCAGTGACTCCTCACGGGCTAGACGAAACCACAGCCGTCATTAACATTGATGCTTTGCAAGCCAACTTTGGCGACTTAGCGCTTTGTATTAGCTTGCTCAATAAGTTCATTGTTACTAGCAATTTAGATCTTCAACAGTTGACCCTAGCCGTAAAACAGGCTGATTACCTTGCCGTGGCACTCTGTGCGCATAAACTAAAAGGGGCGTCAGGCGTTATTGAGTGTGAATCTTTGACTGAAAGCTGCGGTCATCTAGAAGCGGCTGCTACAGCACAGAACGCTGAAGCTGTTGAATATCAATTTATGCACATTCAACAATTACTGAGTAAGGTTTCTGAGCAGGTAAAGCAACTCAAATGAAAATTCTATTGATTGAAGATCATGAATTCCAACGAGCCGCGATGCAAATGCAACTTGAACGCATCACCGCAGCCAAGATCTCACAAGTAAAAACAGCAAGTTCAGGCATAGAAGCCCTAGAGATAATGGCAAGCTTTAAGCCTGATGTATTGCTATGCGATCTCAAGATGCCCGAGATGGATGGCATCACCTTTTTGCGGCATATCAGTGAACAACCTTTTTTGGGCTCAATTATTATTACCAGTGCGAGTAGCCAACTGGTATTAGATAGCGTACAAAAAATGTGTGCGAGTTATCAGCTGAACGTAATAGGTGCGATAAGCAAACCTGTTAAAAGTGACACGCTAAACGCGCTTTTAGGTACCGCTTACCGAGAGAGCCTTACTCCTTCTAATCAATATGGTCGCAGTGATTTAACCCGCACCAATTTCACTGAAAGTGAGTTAGAACAAGCCCTAAATCAAGGCTGGATAAAACCCTACTTCCAACCTCTGGTCTCATTAGAGACTGCACACTGGATATCTTGTGAGGCACTAATTCGCTTCGAGCACCCGCTACTTGGTATTTTACCACCGGCTAGTTTTTTGCCTTTACTAGGCACAATGCAAAAAGATGCTGAATTGGCACTACTCAGCATTAACTACATAATACAAGCGCAGCAGTTTTTAGCTGGCCGAGCCGTTGCGGTAAACATTACACCTACAACCCTGATGCATAATCATTTCGTTGATAGCGTGCTGGCAATTGCAGCAGATCACCCTCTGCTAAATAAACAAATTTACTTTGAAATCACCGAAACTGACGCGTTAGAAAATACAGCTAAAGCACTTGAGTCAGCATCGCGTTTATCTATGTACGGCTTTAAGTTATCGATAGATGATTTTGGTACAGGTTACTCATCTTTATCTTTACTTGATGCTCTACCATTTGATTCACTAAAAATAGACATGAGCTTTGTTAGAGAGATACTACAAAGTAAAACCGCGGCAGCTATCGTAGAAGCCTGCCTCCTGCTTAGTCGCCGTTTAGAACTAAACTGCGTAGCAGAAGGTGTTGAAAGTAAAGAACTTTGGCAACAACTCCAATCCTTTGCTTGCCCTCTTGCCCAAGGTTACTATATCGCAGCACCTATGCCTGTTGAGCGCTTAACTGATTGGCACAAAAACTGGAAACTTAAGGCTGAAAAGCATCAGCTTTCAATCAAACAGGGTTAACCGACTCCACTAAACGCCCCACTCACAACACTATGGGGCGTACGTTGATATTCCCAAACCAATATCTAAGCGACATCTTTAGCTGCAGTTTGTGCAGCACTAACAATATTTTTCGACTAAAGTTAAGTCAGTATTCAAAATGGAGTTTATACCAGCATCTTTTCATAAATCCCGTATTCATTAGTCACTAAAGGAATAGTAAATTGTGAATCAAATATGCCATAAGCGCCTTGAAGCTAGCCAATACACAGAAGTCATAGACTTACTGTCAAACCCTATCGCTATTATTGACTCGGCAGGCGTAATACAGGTCGTCAATAACAGCTGGAAAGACTTTGTGTGCTTTAAGCGATTCAATATTAATGATTGGGTTGGCATAGACTACCTAAAATTACATCAACAAGAAGCCATTGACGGCAATAGCGATGAAACCAGTATCACACGGACTTTAGAAGTGATGCTCAATCAAGAGCTTGATTTTGTTAAAATTGAGTATCGCTGCGAAGAAAAAGATTGTAATCACTTCTTTCAGCTATCCGCCAATAAAATTCAGATTGATAGCGCTAACTACGTAATGCTGAGCCATGAAGAAGTCCTCGCTAAAGAAGAACTGATAAAAAGCCAACAACGCTTATCTATCGCTGCTGATGCAGCCCAAATAGGTATCTGGGATTACGACTTAAAAACCCAGTCACTGCACTGGGATAACTGGATGTACAAGATTTACGGTATTTGTCCTAATGAAACCCAAGCAGCCTATAAAATTTGGGAAAAAAGCGTTCACCCAGAAGATCTCGCCCAAGCCGTTAACGACTTCAATAAAGCGGTCAGCACTGGTGAAAATTTTGATAGTGAATTCCGCATTATTAGAGGTGACGGTGAAATCAGAAATATTCAAGCATCAGCTAAAGTCATTACCGATAACCAAAATATTGCTATCCGTTTAGTCGGCTCTAATATCGATATCACTCAAAGTAAGATGTCCGAAAATAAAATCTACGAGCTGGCATATTTTGACCACCTCACTAAGCTACCTAATCGACGCCTGCTTAAAGATAGGCTTAGCCAATCTTTGGTATTAAACCGAAAATTAAAGTCTTTTGCCTGCCTGCTCTTTGTCGATATAGACTATTTTAAAGCGGTCAATGATTTGAATGATCATAACGTAGGCGATCATGTACTTATTGCGCTCGCAAATAGAATCAGCTTGAGCTTAGACCCTGAAGCCACTGCCTGCCGGCTTGGTGGTGACAAATTTATGGTGTTTCTCCCTCATATTTCCAACGACAAAATTCAAGCGATGCAACAGGGGAAATCCATTGCCAGAAAACTGATGCAGAAAATTCAGCAACCACTGGCAGTCAATGAGGTAACTTTTAAACTGACTGCAAGTATTGGTATGACTCTGTTTAACGAGCAAGCCGTTTGTATTGAAGACTTAATCAAACAAGCAGAGCTCGCCATGTACAAAGTAAAAGAATCGGGTCGCAATAATATTAGTTTCTACGATCCACAAATGCAGATAGAAATCTTACAACGTAAACAAATGGAAAGTGATTTAGAACACGCCATTATTAATGATGAATTTAGCCTCTTTTATCAAGCACAAGTATCAAATAATAATGGTGTGATAGGTGCCGAAGCCCTTTTGCGTTGGTTTCATCCTAAACAAGGCATTATCTATCCAGATAACTTTATTCCGCAGTTAGAGGAGACTGGACTTATCATCCCTGTGGGAGAAAAAATCCTTCATGACGGCTGCCAAAAACTGCAACTTTGGGCGAATATTCCTGAGTTTAGCCAATTAACGCTATCGATAAACGTAAGTGCGGTACAGCTGCTACATGAAGGCTTTAGCGATTATATAAAGCAGTTGGTGGCTCGTTTTGAGATTAAGCCTGGTAGGTTAAAACTAGAAATCACTGAGAGCATATTTATTGAAAATATCGATGCGACTATTGCGGTAATGAATGAGCTTGCAAACTATGGGGTGCTGTTCTCACTCGATGATTTTGGTACCGGTTTCTCATCGCTTTGTTACTTAAAATCACTTCCCCTTGCTCAACTCAAAATTGATAAATCTTTTGTTAAAGACCTACTCGAGGATGAAAGTGATATTGCTATATCTAAAACGATTGTTAATCTTGCCAATAGCTTAAAGTTCAATGTCATTGCCGAAGGCGTGGAATCCGCTGAACAACAGGCATTGCTGCAGCAAATTGGTTGCAACAATTATCAAGGCTATTATTTTCATCGGCCTGCAGAAGCCCATGAGTTTGAAGCTTTTACACTAGACTACAACAGCCATAAAGTTTCAGACCAAAGCCAGGAAGATGGACTAGGACTAGCCCATCATTCAAAGTTAACAGCGTAAACGAAACACCTCAACGCACTAGTATGATTGAAAGTAATGCTAGCTTTTAATTTCTAATACTTCTGGTACTTGCTGCTCATCAATACGGGTAACAAGCAACTGATCGACTTTGTAGCTATCAACGTCAACCACTTCAAACTTGTACCCAGCATGAATCACGGAGTCGGTACATTTAGGAATTTTACGCAACATAAACATCATAAAACCAGCGATGGTTTCATAGTTATGATTTTGCGGAAACTCTTCAATATCAAGTGCACGCATCACATCAATAATCGGTGTTACACCATCCATTAACCAGGAGCGTTCGTCACGAGCAATAATCTGCTCTTCACTCTCAGGCAACGACCAAGCCCCCATCACCGCATCTTGCAGATCTTTAGCGGTAACAACGCCGACAACAAGCGAGTATTCATTCATAACAATTGCAAAGTCAGCACGACTATTTTTAAAGTAATCCATCGACTCTGAAAGGCTCAAAGTATCGGGAATAATAAAGCAATTGGTAACAAGGTTTTTATCTTTAAGGCTAATCTTTTCGCCATTAATCAAGTAAATCAGTAGCTTTTTGGCATTAACAATACCCACTACAGTGTCTAACTGTTCATCACACACAAGAAAGTTTGAATGTGGTTGCTCCGCAATTTTAGTTTTGATCTCATCCTCACTATCTTGTAGTAAAAAATAAGCCAAACTTTCACGAGCAGTCATAGCAGCGGTAACTGGAATGGTTTGCATCTCAAACACTTTTTCCATCATCAGTTGATCGCCTTTATCAAGTACGCCAGCCTCAGCGCCAGCATCCATCACCGCATAAATATCATCAGAGGTGACGGCATCATTGCGCGCAGTTTGTACTTGAAACACACGAAACACAAAGTTGGCTGAACCATTAAAAAACCACACCAGTGGCTTTAATACGACAATGCAAACCATCATAGGACCGACAAAGGTCATGGCGACTTTTTCAGGAAAGGCCATTGCTAAACGCTTAGGGATAAGGTCAGCAATTAAAATAAATAAGCTAGTCACTAAAGCAAATGATAATAAGAAACTGGTTTTATCGAGCCAAGGGCCCTCTAGCCATGAAGATAAAAAGGCATGAATATGTGGTGTAAATGCTGACTCACCCACTATACCGCCCATAATCGCAACGGCGTTTAAGCCTATTTGCACCACAGTAAAGAAGTTACCTGGCTGCTCTTGTAGCAAAAGCACTTTATCGGCGCGAATATCACCTTCACTCGATAATTGGCGCAAACGAATTTTACGGCCAGCCGCGAGCGCAATTTCCGACATAGAGAAAAAACAACTGACTCCGATGAGGAGTAATATAATGACAGCATTATCAAAGAAGCTCATTTAGCACCTATCCTAAAACTAAAAACACACCTAACTTATTACTGCGTTTAATTATTTCGACTTAGGTGATAGCAAACCAACCTAAGCAAATTTAAGTATAATGACCAACCACTATTTGCGCGAGCGCGGAGTATATCCGCAATGCAGATAACGCACCAGCTAATAAATTAGACAATGTGAGCGATTAAATTATTATCTGAAACGGCAACATTATCAGCGTAAGCCAATGCCTTGTCGCATGAAAAACAACCAGGATATATTGATGGCGACGCAAGCTAAAGTCATGCGTAGTCCATTCTCAAGTTATAACATTGCATCAGTAAACGATTGCTAAAAATAATGGAGTTTGCAATATTGGGGTATCTTGCAATCTCTAGATTAAGGACAATCTATGAAGTTTATCGGATGGTTTGTACACACATTACAATGGCTTGCCGTTGCAGCATCACCAACACTACTAGGTGCGTTTATCGGTGTTGCTTTCAGCCTGCAATCAGGATCAGTCTATTCAAATATTATCCTAGTTTGGGCTGCTGTTGGCTTCATCGCTGGAGCCTTCTGGGCTGAGCATGTACGCAAAAATATCGGCTTACCTCAGTTTTTTGGTCGCCTTGCAGGAGCTCGAGATCGACCTAAGCAATAATCAGCCTAAATAACTTAATCCGCAAAAGATAAGTAGCCCCAAGCACAAAGAGCGAGGCTATCGGTTACTTTCTACTAAAGCTTGGCTTTTTACTGACAAAGTCTTTGGCACTGCGTTTATTTTGACTACGGCGATTGGCCTTTTTATCCCGCGGTGCGCGCTTGCTTGCACCTGATGACGGTTTGTCAGTGACTTCAAACCCAGTTAACGCTTCAAGCTTAAATTTACGCTGCGTTAATGCTTCAATTGCCGCCAGACTATCCGACTCGCCATGGCACACAAGTGAAATGGCAATGCCATTGGCTCCCGCTCGTGCTGTACGGCCAATTCTGTGTACATACACAGGAGCACTAGTTGGCAGTTCAAGGTTTATCACCACTGGCAAGGCATCAATATGGATCCCCCGCGACAACAGATCTGTGGTCACCAATACTTGTAACTCGCCGGCTTTAAAATCGCTAAGGGTTTGCTCTCTTTGCTGGTGCTCTTTATCACCATGCAGCGCTGATGCATTAATCCCAGCCTTAACCAAACGTTTAGTGAGCTTGTCGGCGTCATCTTTAGCATTAATAAACACTAATACCTGCGACCATTGATTGGCTAATACAAGAGCAATTAACGCCCTTGCCTTATCACCTTTATTGACTAAATAGAGCGACTCCTTAATGTCGCTCACCACGCTGTTTACAGCTTGCGCACTCACCTTGACTGGCTGGCGTAGCAAGTTAACCGCTTTATCATTTAACTCTGCTGCCAAGGTGGCTGAAAACAACAAGGTCTGTCTGCTCAAAGGAACAAAGCTCAGAATACGTTCAACATCCGGCCAAAAGCCCATATCCATTAGTCTGTCAGCTTCATCTAACACCAGTTGTTTAACGGCGCTCAGAGAAAGGCTTTGCTGTTGCAATAAGTCAAGTAACCTGCCCGGCGTTGCCACCACAAGTTGCGGCTTATTCAATGATTGCGCTTGCTGTAACGCGCTTATTTGAGCCGTTTTATCAATGCCACCACATAAAACTGTCACTGCAATACAGCTAGACAGCAAGCTTATTGTTGTCGCGACTTGCTGTGCCAACTCTCGTGTTGGCACTATCACTAGCCCTTCAATCTCACAGTGATTATTGTTAATCAGGGTTTGCACCATAGGTAAACCAAAGGCATAGGTCTTACCGCTACCCGTTTGCGCTAACGCCAGTAGGTCTTTTCCGGCGAGGACTGCTGGGATGGCAAGCTTTTGAATTTCAGTAGCTGCAAACAGATTATTGGGTAGATTAGATAAGATTTCGGTGCAAAGGTTTAGCTCGGAGAATTTCATAATATGGACTAATATCGACAATTAAGTGGAGTGTAGCGACAGCCAGACTATTAGTAAAATTAAGCGTTTATTTTAGGTCAAAATCCCCGTAAATCATCAAGCCTGAGATCCGTAGTTCAATCAATCGTCTTTAGCATTAAAGAAAACCAAGATTAGAGGCTGATCTCTGAGCGACTTTTAGTGTAAAATCCTCTCTTTCGTCAGCCAAAAGCCGAAGCTATAGCAAACTATCTCTTCGAGCAGGTCTTCAAGCAGGTTTTAAGCATGTCGCCAAGTCAGACTCAAGCTCAGTTTTATCTGTTGCCTAAGGATGTACAGCACGCACCAGCCGCGTCTAAATCAGCGCTGGAGCAAGTATATTTTCTTGCCTGCCAACTAGCGCAGCGAGCCTTTACTCAACAAGAGCTAGTCTACATTCATTGCCAAGATCAACAGCAAGCTTATGCGATTGATGAATTACTTTGGCAATTTGAACCACAATCTTTCGTGCCGCATAACCTCAAAGGTGAAGGCTCGTTAGGCGGTGCACCAGTAGAAATTGGTTTTGATAGACTTGGGGCTAACAAAAAACGTCATCTTCTGATTAATCTTGCAGACCAAGTGCCGCAATTTGCGGTAAACTTTAACCAGATTATCGATTTCGTTGCTAATGACGATAGCCATAAAGCGGTTGCCCGCGATCGCTACAGACAGTATCGCAGCCTTGGGATAGCGTTAACGACCCAAGACTTAGCAACACAACCTATTAATTTTTAGTTTGAGATAAACACGCTCCCATGGAAAAAACATATAACCCGCAGTCTATAGAACAGTCTCTTTACCAAAGCTGGGAAGAGAAAGGTTACTTCAAGCCACACGGCGATGAGTCTCAAGGCAATTATTGCATCATGATCCCGCCACCAAACGTGACGGGTAGCTTGCACATGGGCCACGCCTTCCAAGATACCATCATGGATACTTTGACCCGTTACCAACGTATGAAGGGTAAAAACACCCTTTGGCAGGTCGGTACTGACCACGCTGGTATCGCAACGCAAATGTTGGTTGAGCGTAAAGTCGCTGCGGAAGAAGGTTTAAGCCGTCACGATCTTGGTCGTGAAAACTTCATTGACCGTATCTGGGACTGGAAAGAGCAATCTGGTGGCACCATCACTAAACAGCTACGTCGTCTTGGCGCATCTGTCGATTGGGATCGTGAGCGTTTCACCATGGACGAAGGCATGTCTGATGCCGTACAAGAAGTGTTTGTACGCCTATACGAAGATGACCTAATTTACCGTGGTAAGCGTCTAGTTAACTGGGATCCAACCCTGCACACGGCTATCTCTGACTTAGAAGTTGAGAACAAAGAAAAGCAAGGCAGCATGTGGCACTTCCGCTACCCGCTAGCCGATGGCGCGTTAACTGCTGACGGTAAAGATTACCTAGAAGTAGCAACCACACGCCCAGAAACCATGTTAGGTGACAGCGCGGTTGCGGTTCACCCAGAAGACGAGCGTTACCAGTCGCTGATCGGTAAGTTTATTCTACTACCAATCGTTAACCGTCTTATCCCAATTGTTGCTGACGATTATGTGGATATGGAGTTCGGTACAGGTTGTGTGAAAATCACTCCAGCGCACGACTTTAACGACTATGAAGTTGGTAAGCGTCACGAACTACCTATGTACAACATCCTAACGATTGATGCGGCTATTCGCTCAAACGCTGAAGTTGTAAATACTGACGGCACAGCCAACAACGATTTAGATAACAGCCTTCCAGAGCGTTACGTAGGTCTTGAACGCTTCAAGGCACGTACTGCTATCGTTGAAGAATTTGAAACACTAGGTCTACTCGGCAAAATCGATCCACACGCATTAAAGGTTCCTTATGGTGACCGCTCTGGCGTTGTTATCGAGCCACTATTAACAGACCAGTGGTATGTTGCTGTTGCACCTATGGCTAAGACTGCGATGGAAGCCGTTGAAAACGGTGACATCAAGTTTGTACCACAGCAATACGAGAACATGTACAACTCTTGGATGCGTGACATTCAAGATTGGTGTATTTCACGTCAGCTTTGGTGGGGTCACCGTATCCCAGCATGGTACGACGAAGCCGGTAAGGTTTACGTTGGCCGTGATGAAGCTGAAGTTCGTGCTAAGCACAAGCTTGACGACTCAGTGGTTCTGCGCCAAGACGCTGACGTACTCGATACTTGGTTCAGCTCTGCATTGTGGACCTTCTCAACACTAGGCTGGCCAGAAGATACCGCTGAGCTAAAAGCTTTCCACCCAACTGATGTGTTGGTTACGGGCTTTGACATCATCTTCTTCTGGGTTGCCCGCATGATCATGATGACCATGCACTTCATCAAAGATGAAAACGGCAAGCCGCAAGTTCCGTTTAAGACGGTATATGTTACCGGCCTTATCCGTGATGAAGCGGGTAACAAGATGTCTAAGTCTAAGGGTAACGTACTTGACCCACTAGACATGATTGACGGTATCGATCTTGAATCTTTAGTTGAAAAGCGTACTGGCAACATGATGCAGCCACAGCTTGCCGCTAAGATTGAAAAGAGCACGCGTAAAGAGTTTGCTGATGGTATTGAACCCCATGGTACTGACGCACTGCGCTTTACCCTTGCTTCTATGGCATCAACTGGCCGCGACATCAACTGGGACATGAAGCGCCTAGATGGTTACCGTAGCTTCTGTAACAAGATCTGGAATGCCTCTCGCTACGTGTTAATGAACACTGAAGTACAGGCTGAAGACTCTGCAGATGATGCAATTGGTGAAGCACTCGATTGCGGACAAAATGGCGGCGAGATGGAGTTATCTCTTGCAGATCGCTGGATTATCGGTCTGTTCAATGAAACAGTTAAAGCCTATGACGAGCACATGGCTAACTACCGTTTCGACTTAGCAGCTAACACGATTTACGAGTTCACTTGGAACCAGTTCTGTGACTGGTACTTAGAGCTAACTAAACCTGTGATGCAAAGTGGCACTGACGCACAGCTTCGTGGTACTCGCCATACTTTGGTTAACGTACTAGAGCAAATGCAGCGTCTAATGCACCCAATCATGCCTTACCTAACCGAGACAATCTGGCAGCGTGTTAAACCACTTGCCGGTGTTGAAGGTGATACTTTAATGCTTGCTCAGTTCCCAGAGTTCCAAGCTGATAAAGTTGATGCAACAGCAATGGAAGATTTGGAATGGGTTAAGCAAGTGATTGTTGCTGTACGTAACATCCGTGCTGAGCTAAACATTGCGCCATCTAAGCCACTAAACGCACTACTACGTGGCGTGAGCGAGCAAGATAAGGCACGCCTTGAAGCTAACCAAACTTTCTTCAAGACGCTAGCTAAGCTTGAGTCTATGACGATTCTAGCTGACGGTGAAACAGCACCAATGTCGACTACACAGTTAGTGGGCAACATGGAGCTATTGATCCCAATGGCAGGCCTAATCGATGTCGCTAAAGAAGTGGCGCGTATCGACAAGCTATTAGAAAAAGCACAAGCTGAGTTTGCACGCATCGAAGGTAAGCTATCAAACCAAGGTTTTGTTGCTAAAGCCCCTGCAGCCGTCATTGAAAAAGAACGTGCTAAGCAAGCTGAATACCAACGCGATATGGACAAGCTTACAGAGCAAAAATCTGAACTTGCTAAGCTAGAAGGCTAACTCGAAGTAAGTTTAACACTCGCTTCCATCGCGGAAGCGAGTCAATAAAAAAGGGCTGTTATCGACAGCCCTTTTTATTACCTCATTTTTCAAACGACTCGCGAGCTACACTCGGTAGTAAGCAATCTCTTGTTGCATAGATTCAGCAAGGCTTGCCAGCTCATGCGTTGATGCTTGAGTTTGCTCGGCTCCTGCCGCAGTTTGATCTGAGATATCACTAATATTGATGATATTGCGATTGATCTCTTCAGTCACCAAACTTTGCTCTTCTGAAGCCGTCGCAATCTGCATATTTAAGGCATTTATCTGCTCAATACTGCTCATAATATGCTGCAGAGCTTCACCTGCTTGCTGTGATTTACTCACGCTCAACTTTGCTTGCTCTGTGCCTCGTTGCATCATTAGCATCGAATCACGAGCTCCTTGCTGTAAACGCTGAATCATCTTTTGGATCTCTTCAGTCGAGTCCTGGGTGCGTTTAGCTAACGAGCGCACTTCATCAGCAACAACCGCAAAGCCTCTACCCTGCTCACCCGCTCGAGCCGCTTCAATCGCCGCGTTTAGCGCCAGTAAATTAGTTTGCTCTGAAATACCTTGAATAACATCAACTACTGAGCCAATTTCATCAGACGACTTAGAGAGCACATGCATCGCTTCTGTCGCCCCATCCATTTCAACAGAAAGGGTTTCAATAACAGTAATACTTTCTGTCACCACACTTTGCCCTTGATGCGCAGCACTATTCGCTTCAGTCGATGTTGCAGCCGCAGCTTCAGCGCTTTGTGCTACCTCTCTAACTGTAGCTGTAAATTGATGAATCGCAGCAGCAATCTGCTGAGTTTGCTGCTGCTGTTCAACAACATTACGTTGTGTTTGGCTTGAAACTACCGAGTTTTCTTCAGCAGCACTTGCAAGACGAGAGGTTGACTCATGAGTATTTTGTATCGCATGTTGAAAACCCGCTGCGATTTGATTTACGTATACAGCAATATGCGAAAACTCGTCGTCACCATCAATATCAATGCGCTTGGTTAAATCACCACCAGCAATATCTATTGCCGTTTTCTCTAACTCGATAACTGACTTAGCAACCCGTTTTCTTATGAGGGTTAAACTCACTGCGATCAATAACATACTGATACTTGAAAACAGCGCCACTAAAATAATATAGGTCTGCATGTTGTCATTAAACTGCGTGAAGGTCTCTTCGCCCTCTGCAATTTGTAACGCTAAGAATGACTGTGCTTCTTCAGTAATTCTTTTAAAAAGTGGATTAATTTGATTCAACAAAGTCTCATTAGCCTCTTCATAGCGGCTATTTTGCAATGAGTTTATTGTTGGCGAGAAGCCCACTCTTATTACTTGCTCTAGCAAGCTTTGCAAACGGTTAGCTTGGTTACGCTCATCGTCTGCTAAATCTGCTTGCAAGATTTTGTTTTCAACAATGTCTTGCAATTGCACAAGCGCATTTTGAGCTTGAGTAATGTGCAAGGCAAGTGGATGATTATGCATTTCTGAAAACGCAGAACTTGGATCATGTTGGAATGCCAACAATAGCTCACTTCGTGCAGTAGCCAATTCTGTAAGTGTTTGACCAGCATTAATACTTAGCTGCATGCCCTGGGCATGCAGCTGTCCTATCGACTCCCCGGCATCTTGCATTCCGGATACTCCTTTGTATCCCAGAAATACAAACGACATAACAGTTAACACTACAATAAGTTTCAGCTGAAATCGTACTGATTTAAATGCAGAGATAAAGCTCGGTGAAGAATGATTCGGCTGGCGAATTTCTTCTCGGTCTAACTGGTCAATTTTTACAGACATATAAATCCCTAGTGTCGGGTTGCCCTTAAGAATGGTAGAAGTCGTTGGCCCATAGTTGCAGATAATTTGCAGCTAATAATGTGAGCCGCATGCAGCATAGAGAAATTGCCTCAATTTGGTATATAAATGATAAACCAACACGCTAAATTATTGATATAGGTCACATATTACAGCGCAATACAACCATCATAGATACTGCAGAGAGTTAGAGTGAATCATTGGATATAGATAAGCAGACACTTTATTTGCAAAAAAATAGATATGGAGTAAGTTTGATATAGCGTTTAATCGCCTCTTACCACTAAACCGCTCGCAGCCTTTAAAGTGTGAGTGGAATATAGGAATAAAAGGACATCGATCTATGGACACCAATAAGCTATTACTCATCATCATCGCTATTTTACTGCCGCCAGTCGCTGTATTTCTAAAAAGTGGCGTAGGTAAAGACTTACTTATCAATATTATTTTATGTCTGTTGTTCTTTATTCCCGGTTTATTACACGCACTCTGGGTAGTGACTAAATAGTGTAATAAGAGCGCGGTAAACAGGTGCTAAACATGCTGCTGCGTATATAAAGCCTAACAAATGTTAGACTTTATATACCCACTCTAGTGTCTACTTTACCACTCACCTATTTGGCTCTTTTAACTATGTTCAAGCTGCTGCTTTACTAGCTCTATCATCGCCTCTGCAGCAAACGACAAGCTTTGCTGTTTACGCCAAAATAGCGACAACTCCCAGCGCAAATCTTCACTGGCAAGTGGCACGTTAACCACAGCATCAACCCGGTAGCGCTCGGCAATGATTTGCGGCAACACCATAATCCCCGTGCCGGCAGCCACCAGCGCAATACCAAAGTCTGCGTGACTCACTCGGGTAATTTCTGCTGGGACAAAGCCGGCTTTATCGCAGGCATCTAGGATCAATTCATAAAGCGCATATTCCGGCTCAAACATCACCTGTGCTAGTGACTGTAAATCTTTAAGCTGCAGCTGTTTATACCCCGCCAGTGGATGGGTTTTAGGCACCACAACCACCATAGGGTCATTGCGTATACGTAAGCCATCAAACTCACCATCAAACGCAATAATCCCGGTTGCTAGTTCAATTTCATTTCTTTGTAGCGCCATGGTTTGCTCTACACCACCACGCACCAATAACTGCATATCCACTTTAGGATAAAGCTGCCTAAACTTAGCTATAACCGGCGCAAAAAGCTCTGCACTGCCTAGGGGGGCTAAACCCAACTTCAAGCTGCCGCCCGTTAAGTGACGCAGACTATCGAGTTCGACCAACAGTGCTTTACGCCCTGCAAGTAATTGCTGTGCGTGTCGATAAACGACCTCACCAGCTGAAGTTAGCTTGATTTGCGTACCGCGCTTTCCCCGCTCTAACAACACCATATCCAGCTCTTCTTCTAGCATTTTTATCGCTTTAGAAAGTGCTGGTTGAGTCAAAAATACGATACGACTTGCCTTAGCAAAGCCCCCCGCGTCGACCACTTGCGTAAAATACTGTAGCGATTTGAGATCCATTTAGATAACCATTTTTTATAGATTACATCATTAATATTCATTTTTTCTATTAAATAAGCAAGCGTAAACTAGGGCTACGTTTTAAAGCTCTTAAGATTTACAGTCACCATGGCACTCTTTAGCAAAATCAAGCGACACGCTTTTAAGTCTTCTTTTAAACACCAGGCATTTGCCACCTTACAAGTGGTTGGTTTTTGTCTATTCGCTTGGGGTTGCCAAAGCATTGCGACGAGTATTAACTCCCCCATTCCCGGCAGTGTCATTGGCTTAGCCACTTTACTGCTGTTACTAAGCGTAAAATGGCTGCCTGAGAAATGGGTCAATATTGGGGCAACCTGGTTAGTCGGTGAGCTACTGTTATTTTTTATTCCACCTGTCGTTGCCGCCGTGAAGTATCAAGCCCTACTTGCCCATTATGGAGCGGTACTTATCGCGGCGATGCTAACAGCAAGTACCTTTGTTTTAGTTGCAACTGCTTTTACTGTCGATAAGCTATTTAAATTTGAAAGCCAGCGAAATTTAAAGCGCCAACAACGAGCCACCAAAGCGCAAATCATTCCACTGCAGGCTCATGAGAAAGTCACGCCTCAAGCGTTATTTATTGATGCTTCAGCGACACTCACTGCAACGCCCATTGCAAAAGAGATACCACCAGTTGTCAGCAACAATATTAGCAATGATGAGAGTAAAGCCGCATGAGCCACACTTATATAGGTCTGTTTTGTTTGCTGCTAACCTTAACCTGTTATTACGCTAGCAAGGCGTTATACCGCCGCCAACGTAAAATCTGGTTTGCGCCGATTATCATTGCCCCAGCAACGATATTGGTAGTTGTCGTCACACTTAATATCGATGTTGATGATTACTTCAGTTATAGCCATTGGTTAGCAGCAATGTTAGCGCCAGCCACCATAGCGTTTGCGTTACCCATTTACCGTGAACGTCAGCTAATCAAGCAATATCCACTCACCTTAAGTTTAGGGGTATTAACAGGGCTATTGATGGGGCTGGCGTCATCATGGCTATTAGTAAAGCTAACACATCTGCCCCCAGAGCTGGCTCATAGCTTAATGGTACGCTCGGTGTCCACCCCTTTTGCGGTAGAGGCAACCCATGCATTTGGTGGTGTACCAGAACTGACCGCTATGCTGGTACTGCTCACCGGTATTATCGGTATGCTGATCTGCGAACCTTTATTCAAGGTCGCCAAGATTAACAGCTCGATTGCTAAAGGTGTTGCCCTTGGCGCATCGGCTCATGGGGCGGGTGCAGCTAAAG
This sequence comes from Shewanella sairae, assembly GCF_023283535.1. Taxonomy (GTDB): domain Bacteria; phylum Pseudomonadota; class Gammaproteobacteria; order Enterobacterales; family Shewanellaceae; genus Shewanella; species Shewanella sairae. The sequence goes on from NZ_JAKILT010000002.1 coordinate 64,550, forward strand.
CCAGTGAGCTAGGTCGCCAAGAAGGCGTTATCGCCAGCCTTACTATGATATTTACAGGCATTGTTATGGTCATCGCAGCGCCTTTTTTTGCCTCGATAATCAACTAACTACAACAGTATAACTTGCTGTTTTACCGTGAATGTTAGCCCGAGCATTTAAAGTTAACATTCACTCTTATTCGCAAACACCTTGTTCCTCTTCCCCTCAATGAGCTTAAACTCCAAAGCCTAAGATGCTTTACTCGCGCTATTAACGACTGCATTAAAGCAGCTGAACTGACGCCGCTTTGATATGGCAATAAATGCTGCTTGGTTCACTAAAGCGAAAATTAACACTTTTGCGTTTAACAACAAATTAGGTAAAGTGTCTGCTGCAATTACAAGCTTGCAGCGTTTTGATAAAGAGTGACACGCTCGATAAACTCAAAACCAACACAATAAAAACATACAGAATAACTATAAATAATTACAAAAATTGAAGGAAAGTTATGAGTGATTCGAAAGATACTTATGCAGATAACGACCTAAGGGAAGTTAAACAGCTTGGTATGTGGGCCTCTATTGCCAGCTTAAGTTATATATTTTGGATTGTCGGTGGCATGGAGCTCGTAGAGCGAATTGCTTACTACGGCGTAAAAGCCAGTGCAGGTCTATATGCAAAAGCACCTACCTCAGAAGGCGGTCTAGGTATTAGCCTCAGCGATTACGGTATTATTATCGCGATCTGGGCATTTATGCAGACCTTTATTCCAGTCTTTACCGGCGGGATCTCAGACCGAGTCGGTTATAAAGAGACCATTTTCGCCTCGACCTTTATCAAGATTGCTGGCTATCTAGTGATGGCATTCTTCCCAAGTTTCTATGGTTTCTTGTTTGGTGCCATTTTACTTGCCGGTGGTACAGGTATTTTTAAACCCGGTATTCAAGGCACTTTAGTGCTATCAACCGGTAGACAAAATACCTCTATGGCTTGGGGAATTTTCTACCAAGTGGTCAACATTGGTGGTTTCTTAGGACCATTGGTTGCGGTGCATATGCGCCAGCTTTCTTGGGACAATGTATTCTATGCTTGTGCAGCGATTATCTCGCTCAACTTCCTATTCTTACTTGCCTATAAAGAGCCAGGAAAAGAGGAGCGCATGGAACGTAACCGTAAAATTAAAGCCGGTGAAATCCATCAAGAAGCGCTTTGGAAAGATGCATGGCATGAACTTAAAAAGCCTGTGGTTATCTACTACATGTTAGTGTTTGCAGGTTTCTGGTTTCTGTTCAACTCACTATTTGACGTACTACCAATCCATATCGCCGAATGGGTAGATACCAGCGTTATTGTGACTTCACTATTTGGTCCAGAAGGCACCTCAAACGGTATCTTCCAGTTCTGGCTCGGCCTTGATAACACCGGTACTAAGGTGATGCCAGAGGGCATGCTTAACCTTAACGCAGGTATGATTATGACTACCTGTTTCTTAGTGGCTGCGTTAACCGCTAAATACCGTATTACCACTGCTATGCTAGGCGGCTGTTTATTAAGTATTTTTGCATTCGTATTGATTGGCGCGACCAATGCGGCGTGGATGATTGTACTCGCCATTGCGATGTTCTCTTTCGGCGAGATGGTGATCAGCCCAAAGAAGAATGAATTTATGGGTAACATTGCCCCTGAAGGTAAAAAGGCGATGTACCTGGGATTTGTGATGCTACCACAAGGTATCGGCTGGACATTAGAAGGTTACTTTGGCCCTAAACTCTATGAGATGTATGCATCTAAAGAGATCTTCTCATTAGAATTGCTTGCCGAGCGTGGCATGAGTGCAAGTGAAATTAGCGCCATTCCACAAGGTGAAGCCTTTACCACATTAGTTGCCTTTACTGGCGAACCGGCTCAAGAGCTAACGACTCTGTTATACAACAGCCACAATATTGGTATGGCTTGGTACATTATTGCTGCTATTGGTACTATCTCGGCAGTAGGAATTTACTTATACGGTAAGTGGTTGTTCAAGCTACAACAGCGTTAATAGCTATGTAAGTGATAGCAACCGCTATACCGCAGATACAAAAAAGCTGACCAATTGGTCAGCTTTTTTTATCGCTTTTAACTATGCATTATCGGAGATAAGTGATAATTGGTGGTTAGCTTAAGCGGCTTGTTTCTCTGCAGCTGGCTCGTATGCAGCAACGGCAACTGGGCCTACTGGTAAAATAACGCGGCCAAACTCAGCATTTAATACTTGAGCCATTGCAAAGTAAATTGCACTTAGACCACAGAAAATACCTTCGTAACCAGCGATAGTGCCGATTAACTCGCTACCAGTGAAATCACGAGCTGCAAGTAGGAAGAATAAAATCGTTAATGAAGCAAATACAACTTGCTTAGCACGTGGGTAACGTAGTGAACCTACAAATAGCGCAGCAGTGAACATGCCCCATAAAAGTAAGTACCAACCCATAAACGCCGCAGGACTAGCCGCGAAGCCCATTTTTGGCATTACTAGTAAACCCACTAGCGTTAACCAGAATAGACCGTAAGATGTAAATGCAGTAGTACCGAAAGTATCACCGCGCTTGAAGCACATGATACCAACGATAACTTGAGCTAGACCGCCGTAGAAAATACCCATCGCTAAAATCATTGAATCGATTGGGAAAAAGCCTGCGTTATGGATGTTTAATAGCACGGTAGTCATACCGAAGCCCATTAGACCAAGTGGCGCAGGATTAGCTAGTTGTGTAGACATTGAGTTCCCCTACAGGAAGTATTCACTAACAAATGCGCCTCACTAAAGGCACATTATTAAATTAAGTTAATTTGAGCGCGCGCATTCTAGTTGAAGCCACTACGCTGAGCAAATACCTCCTATTGCTTATGCATCCCATTGATGCGTTCGATAGCAGGATTATAATCAATAAAAATCAACGACTTACAATAACATTAGCAATCAAGCATTTAACAAAAAGCACGTTCCAGATCAATGTCTCGAAATTCACAAAAACGAGACACTGATCGCTAGAGTAGCTCATTAGCACATTAGTAATTAATGAATTTAATAATCCGAAAGTGTCGATAAATTGCACCAGCTCACAAAGTTGAACATTAACTCGCAATAGCGACAAATAAATCGTTTGTGCAGGAAATAGCCAAAAAAAGGGAGCCCGTAGGCTCCCAAAAGGGTCAATGGCTAATGAGAGGCTGGGGATCTCATTAGCCAGTTTAGATATCTATGCCAAACAAATGGCAAGTGCTACGGTTAGCAACTGCTTTACTTTTGCCACGCTTGGGCTCACTTAAGCATTAAGCACTTCATCTGCAGTTAGGTCGCGACTTGCTCCTACTGAAAGGTCCGCGTCTAACGTTATCGCGCCTACAGAGATCCGGTGCAGACCAATAACCGGATTACGAAAACGACCAAACATACGTTTTATTTGATGGTAACGTCCTTCCATAAGTGTCACCAATGCCGTGTGGTCATCCACAATCTCAAGCTTGGCTGGTAATGTGGTGATGTCTTCATACTCAAAGTACATGCCATTAGCAAAAGCAGCGATATAGGATTCATCAATCGGGTTCTGCAGCTGGACTCGATATAATTTGCCGACCTTATGCTCTGGCGACATCAATTTTTTAGACCAGCGGCCATCATTAGTCAGCAGTAATAAACCAGAGGTATTCAGATCAAGCCGTCCAACAATATGCAGGCTATGCTTATCATCTCTATCTAGCAAATCGATAACCGTTTTATGTTTATCATCGACTGTGGCACTGACAACACCAATAGGCTTATGCAGCATGACGTAACTAGGCTGACAAGCTTGCAGGATCTGCCCATCTATGGTGACATGAGAGAACTCATCAATAATTAAATCGATGTCACGGGCAATTTCTCCGTCTACCAGCACTTGGCCCTTCGCTAAAAGTACTCTGACGTTTTTTTTACTGACACCGGTTTTAACGCTAATAAATCTATCTAAGCGTGCACGTTTCGATTCCATACTTATTGACCATTACCTTGACGATGAGGCACGACTTTATATGCGCAACGGCGTGCACCTTCAATAATATGCTCTTCGCGACTGACTATCGCATCATCTTGTAGCAAGGTCTGAAACAGCTGTAGCTCAGAACGACAAAAGTTTAGACATTTGGTTGCTGCAGCGCATATGGGGCAATGGTTTTCTAGCAAGAAATATACGTCTTGATGCTGCTCAACGGTCGCCATATAGCCTTCGTCAGTACGTAGTTTTGCTAGCATATCCAGCTTGGCTTCTAAACCATCGACATTCGCCAGCGCTTGGCTATACAAGGTATAAGTTGCCTGCTCACGATGGCTAATCAGCTGCTCTAATCCGCCATCACCAAACACAACTTTTACCGAGTCGATTAATTGCACAGTCAGATCTTCATGGCGATCTGAGAAATGACTATTACTTTGCGGGGTCAGCGCCCAGAAGCGTGTTGGTCGTCCACGAGTCGCCTTTCTATCTTCAAACACCACATCTTGGCTTTCTTCCAGGCTTTGTAGGTGTTGACGCACGCCCATGGTCGTTAGACCTAACTCACTAGCAATCACTTTAGCGGTTAGCTCACCTTGGGTTTTTAACATCTGCAAAATCTTATCACTGGTCTTCATCATTATCTCTTTTTGGCAACTACACGCCCATAAAAAGCGCTAAGTAGCGCAGTTGAACTAAGGCCATTATTACTCACCCAGTAATTAAGTAAACTTTTTTATTTACTTTATCTTTACTTTCTTAAGTAAAGATACTACTTTACTTAAACCTTAAATAAACAAAAAGGTTTACTTAAATGGAATTAGTTATCGTAAGTGCAAGCCAAAGAAGCCCGTCTCAAAGTGCAAAAGTTGGCCGCTACCTCAAGGAACAAAACTCAGCTTTTACTAAGATTAATCACATCGAATTGAGTCAATACCAACTGCCATTCTGGGATGGTGACCCTAGCTCAAAATCAGCAGATGGCAGCCAGTGGCCTTTAATTGCTCAACAAATAAAAAGGGCCGATGCACTGGTGTTAATTACCCCAGAGTGGGCTGGCACGGCATCCCCATTAATGAAGAACTTTTTATTGATGTCCAACAGTCAAGACACAGCCCATAAACCCGCGTTACTTGTTGGCGTTGCTAGCGGCATTAACGGCGCTTATCCGATTGCAGAGCTTAGAATGAACGCATTTAAAAATAATAAATTAGTCCCGACACCTGATCATTTAATTATTCGAGATGCTGAGAATGTACTTAATGGCTCACAACCACAATCAGATCGCGATTTACATTTACGCCAGCGCATAGACTACAGTTTGCATATGCTTGCCCAGTACAGCACTGCATTAAAATCAGTGCGAATTAACCATCAACAACAGGTTTATCCCAATCAGCAAGAATACAGTTACGGCATGTAGCCTTAATGAGTAACGATAAGGTGAAATACCAACAGCATTAACGACAACAAGGAGAGTAATATGATTCATTTAGAGCATTTGAACTTAGTCGTGAGAGACATTCCAACAGCTCTACACTTTTACCAAGCGATATTTCCCCACTGGCAAATACGCGGTGGCGGCGAGTCTACCTGGCATGGTGTTGAACGTAACTGGGTGCACTTTGGCGATGACTATCAATATTTAACCTTTAACGATGATGGTGATGCTGATAACCGCAACTTGAGCGGGCATCAAGTAGGACTGGCTCACTTTGCCTATGCCACTGATGATCTTGATGGCGTTATTAGTCGGCTCCAAGCTGCGGGTTATGAGATTGCAAAACCCGGTATGGATGACCCTTACAGACGCAACGTGTATTTTATCGACCCTGACGGTTATGAAGTAGAGTTTGTTGAATACTTAACGGATATTCCAGCCCTACGTAATCGCTATGACTAAAGCTTTACCGTTAATAGCCTTAACGTTAATAGCTTAAGCTTACAGCCTATGGTTGGGTGCCAGCGCTTAGGTAGCAACGCATAAGTAACAATGAATGAGCTTGATCAACTCATTTAATGACTTAAAAGCGCAATCAAATTAACTAAATCAAGCCAACCAAATAGCAATAATGAACAAGATAATATAAAAAGCCATGCCCACTAAAAGGGGCTTATCAGTCGTCGATTTTCCTTTAACTCTAGAATGGGATAAAAATGTACTTGGAGCCAACGGATAGTTGATTTTTCCCCAAGTGCAGAGATAAAGCACGATTGCACCTGTCGCGTAAAATACATAACACAGCACATAATCCCAGACGATGGTAAACAGTAATTCAGCGGCAAACATAAACATATTGCTTTCCTTAGCAAGTGGTTTGAGGTGAAAGATAAACCTGAGCGACTAACCCGCCATTTTATATAAAAACAATATAAAACCAGCAAAACCTAGCACACCAACCACAACCATAATCGTGAGTGTTTTGGAGCGGGCCATAGATTGCAGTAATGCCACTTCAGTTTGCATAGCAAACAAATCAGTTAACGTGCTAGAACCACTATCCATGGTCGTAATTTTAGCTTTTGGCTTAGCATTCATTTTAGAGGTAACTTGCTTATCTTCGGTGTTCATATCGTCTCCATCCATTAACGACTAGCCTACCCACCTTAAAGGTTAAAGCAAAGTTAAAGCTTGTTAACATTTAACACTGTTATATATTGTGAATTTTTTTGAATTTAGCCAAAGCGGAAAAATGTCAAAACCATGAAATCAACCACTTAAAAACTTGTAGACTGAAAAACGCTTACCAATACTAAATTAAGCGTGATTTGATCTTAGCAATCCCACGTGTTTGCAGGGCTATGGACTAAAGTTGATCCAGTGGAGAAATAGTTGCCGGAGTACTCCAATGATTACTTAGCATCACACATTAACCTTGATTGACAATAATTCTTCAGCGCAAGTCGCCTTGAATAAATCACTGCAATTGGCTAAAAAAACTAAAGCTAAAGTCACAGCGTTAAAAATTGAACGCCCCTATAACAACCTATTAAGCCGACTTGGGCTCATCCCTAACAATGCACTTGATCCTATGCTATTTGTTAAAAAGCTGCTCAGCAAATACCAGCGCCAAGGTGTCGAAGTCGAAGTCAAAACCATTCACAATGTCAAAGACCATGTGGCTATTATCAATGAAATCCAGACTCAGCATTATGATTTGGTCGTGATTAATAATAACCATCACAATAACTTTCTTGATGAGTGGCGTCCGAGCTGTGAGGCGCACCTTCTAAGAGACTGCCAACAACCTGTAATGATCGTCGGCAACAAAAGCTGGCAAGTTAAAGGGCATATTCTTACCGCAATAGAAACCTGTAAATCAAATCAACAACACCAGCAATTGAACCAGTGCTTACTTGATGATACTCGACAGCTAGCCATGTTATTAGAAAACGATATCCATCAGGTCAATTGTTACCAATTAGACGATTTAAGTATGTCGGTTAACCCAGTAAAACACTGCAGCTCAGACTCACAGCAGAAACAACAGCATTGGCAGCGGTTACTAGAGAGTGCAGAGGGATACGAGCTCGAGCATGATCACTTGCACCTAGAACAAGGCTTGCCCGACCATGTCATTCCTCATGTCGCCCACCAATGTAATGCAAACATGCTAATTATTGGTGCTGGAGAACATCACGGTTTGATCAGCGAGCTTAAAGGACACACTTCATCAGTGATAATTGACCAGTTAAAATGCGACATACTGGCTATCAAACCGCAGATTCACTAACTTGATGTATTAAGCGCTAATCGCGCTCTGATTGATTCTGCGCGACTATCTCTGAGTCTTTATGTGCCCAAAAGTCGACTCTAAAACGAGTATCTGCATTAAGAAATTCAACTTTATGCCAATACTGTGGAGGTGATATTGCCGTTTCCCCAGCAGCTATAACAAGCTCTTGCTCAACTTCACCTCGCCTATCAGTAAATCCATAAAACTTGAGTTCACCACTGAGCACATGGATCTGTCCATAGACTCCAGCCTTAGTATTATGCAGGTGCAGGAACATTTTAGGGACGGCGTCTTTTTCAAAAACAGCAGTGGATTTATAATTCACATAATCAGTCGGGATCGCATTCATCATTAAACCTCTTTTGTTAAAGTGTAATTAATCCGATTTAAGCTCAAGTTAAGCGACTAGCAGCAAACTAAATACTATAATCACAGCCAGTATATCGATATAAAGCGCATACACCTCAGGCGACAACGAGAACCAATGAATCAAGAATATAGTTACACTACCCAATATACCCTAGATAAAAGCCATTTTAGTGAATGTTATGATGAATCAGCTGTGGTTGACTCCTCAATCAAAGCTTATCGTAAGGCGATCATATTTGCCGTTGTCGGTACCGCACTCATGCTAACCAATATAAACGGTTATGCTTCGTGGTTTTTGATAGCGCTAAGTGCATTAGAAGCGCTAAGCGTAAAATTTAGAAAGCCATGGTGGTTGATGCGTCAAATGATGAGTAAAGCCGCCAATAATGAAGTGACCTTAACACTGAATGAATCAGGAATAAGTAACGATTCATTTTATGTGCAAGGCACAATTTTATGGCAAGACATTGTTGAGTCCACCGAAACTGAACAAGGATTTCTATTCAAGCTACCTAAGTCGGTAAGTTATTTATCAAAGCGCAGTTTAGATAAAGAAGCCATAGCCTTTGTATTGAACAAAACTAAAGATATACAAGCTCCGCAAGCCAAGGCTAATCTCTAACATTTGCCATTAGAAATGCGTCGATATACTCGCCGTTGCGAAAAGCATATTCACGCATTTCTCCCTCAATCACAAAGCCGTGCTTTTTATACAAACTAATCGCTAAATGGTTGTCAGTATAAACTTCTAGTTCTATACGTCTTATCGCCAACCAATTTTGCGCTAAAGAAACCATAGCCTCAAGCAGCGCAGAGGCAATCCCCATGCCTCTAAAGTCTTCATGCACAGCCATGCCTATATTGGCAACATGCTTACGCCTTGGGTTGCAAAAGACCTCCATACCTATCTGGCCAATCACTTCTCCGTCTCTGATAGCTACCAAGCTATAGAAGTTATCAGCTAAATCTAGTAAGCGTTTTTGCCATACCTGTAATGAAGCAAATGGCTGCTGCAGAGTCTCACTGTAGCAACTTGATTGACTGTATAGCTGATATATCCCTTCAATATCAGCATCTAAGCTGTGACGAATATCAATATCTATTAAAATAGTTTTGTCTAATCCTTGTACTACATTTGCATCAATCACTCTCAATCCCTTTTAGTCAATATTACCCGCTAAAAACTTAGTAAAAAAAACACCTTAAATATCAATAGCTAAAATCAAGAGGAATCAGTTTAAGGTTTTGTTAACACATCAACATTAACCAGCAGGTGACTAATTTACAACCTGTATCAGTTTGCAACAAACTTCTTATCTCGCATGCTGCTTTTTGGAATAGATGATACTCTATGAATCCATATGTTAATTTTGTAATCATGAGTCAAACTTTTAGATGCCACTTTTTTTCGTATTATTACTGGCCGCTAGCCTGTTTTTTGGGGTTGGGGTAGCCAAGGCTTCAACTAACTGTGAAAACAATACTGACTGCATTGAAGTCGGTCGTTGGGATATTGGCTTGGCCTTAGGCTATGGCATGAAATCTAATCCGCTAAAAGACTTCGATGATATTCCTATCTATGCGGTTCCGACACTTGCTTACTATGGCGAAAGCTGGTTTTTTGATAATGGCAATATCGGTTATACCCTTGCTGAAGGTGAAAACTTCACCATCAACCTAATTACAACATTTAGTAACGATAGCGCCTTTTTCCACCGCTGGGACCCCTCTAATATATTCTTACTTAGCGGTGATAACACTCAGAGCGCAATTGCTCCGATGGCGAGCACAATGAAAGCTTTTGACACGCCAGACGAAAGAGCTATAGGCGAACTTAAAAATAGAAACTTTACATATCTTGGCGGAGCAGAGGCATTTATTTACACCCGTTTTGGTATAGTCCATGCTAGCCTTGCTCATGACATCTTAGATGTACATGGCGGTTTCGAGTCTAGATTAAAATGGTTTTACAACATTCCATTAGACAGATGGAACTTTGAGTTTGCTGCCGTTTTAGACTGGAAAAGCGAAGAAGTTGTTGATTACTATTATGGTGTTAGGCCAAGTGAAAGTTTCTATTGGAGTCAAGCATATCAAGCGGAGTCAGCGTTGAATAAAAGCATCGAGTTTACTGGCCAGTACGTTTTAACAAAAAACTGGAATTTACTTCTCGTTGCCCGCTATACCGATATTGCTGATGAAATAGCTGAGAGTCCCTTGTTAGATAAAGGTTATACGACCACTTACTTTGTTAGTGCTGCATATAGGTTCTAATTCAAGTGCTTTCAAAATCTAAACTACTCTTCTTACCGCTATTGTTAAGTTTACTGCTTAGCGCTAGTGCTATTGCAGAAAACACAACTGAAGAGCCTGTACCAGAACCCAAACTAACATTATCTCCGGAAATATGCATCACTTCGGCAGATCAGGAGACTTGCGATATTGAAGTTACACTCAACTGGCAAGCTGAAACAAATAAAACCGTTTGCATCATTTCTGATTACAAAGATTTAAACAAGTGGTGTAGTTCATCACCTAATATTCACTCTTTTAGCGTCAATATCAGTGCTACACGTGATATTCAGTTTGTGATGATAGACAAAGATACCCACGAGACTATTGCAGGTGTAAAATTAAAAGTTACACAAGCGTCTCCGCCTCAAGTCAGGCGAAGATACCGCAACCCATGGAGTTTATTCTAATGACCAATTTGCAATCTACGCATAGAGTATTGTTAGTCGAAGATGATATTCGTTTGGCCAATTTGATTGTCGACTATTTAAAGTCCCATGGCATGCATGTCGAAGTAGAACGTAGAGGCGACACCGTTCTAACCCGTCTAATTAACTATAAACCTGACATTATCTTACTCGACATTATGCTGCCAGGTATGGACGGTTTAACTTTATGTGAAAAACTACCTGACTACTTTGCCGGCCCAATTCTACTGATGAGCGCACTTGGCTCTAACGAAGATCAGATCAAAGGTCTAGAACTCGGCGCAGACGATTACGTTGTTAAGCCGGTTGACCCAGCCTTACTGGTTGCACGCATCAATAACCTGCTGCGTCGTCAAGCCAAACCTACTCAAGTCGAATCTCACTGCCTAAGCTTTGGTAAATTAAGCATTGATCCACATACTCAAGCAATCCGTTTAGGAGAGACTGAAGTCGACTTAACCAGCCATGAATTTGAGTTATTGTGGTTACTAGCGTCACAGGCAGGTCAAGTCATGAGCCGCCAGTATATCTATCAGTATTTACTCAATATTGATTTTGACGGTAAAGACAGAAAAATCGATGTCCGCATTTCACGCCTAAGAAAGAAACTAGGCGACAACATCGAAACACCTTTTAGAATTAAAACCGTTTGGGGCCAAGGTTATCTATTTGCACCTGAAGCCTGGAACAATTAATTCAGCTTTATTTAGTCGATGAAGCGATTATTTATCAGCCTGTATCTACTGCTCAGCCTTGGTGTTTTAGGCATTGGCTGGGCCTTAGATAACTTATGGCAAAGTAATGTTGATGATAAAGGTGCACAAGATGCACCTTTAATTGCTTTAGCACAGGTGCTAGCAGCCTTACCCATCGAGCAGCGCCAAGCCATGCTAGATGCCATCGAGCCAGATCCAAAACTTCCCCTAACTTTACTCGATGCTAAGCAAGTCGCTTTTTCAAGTGAGCAAATGGTGCAAGCTAATAAGGTGATAGCAACGCCTCATGATATTAATCATGAGCTGCATTTTGTGGCTGTTGGCGAGCAGCTCCTAATGGCCGGCCCCATAGAGTTAGATCCACGGGCAAGCCTAAGAAACCTTTATAATATTTTTTTCTATCTACTATTAGGCTTCATTGTCCTTATTTGGGTATGGCCTCTTTCAAAAGATTTAAAAATACTGGGTAAAGCCACCAAAGAGTTTGGTCAAGCGAAGTGGGATACACGTATTCAGCTAACAAAAAGCTCGCAAGTTTTACCGCTAGCAGATACCTTTAATGATATGGCGGCTCATATTAGCGCCCTTATCGAAAACCAAAAACATCTTTCTAATGCCGTATCTCACGAAATTAGAACGCCACTAGCAAGGCTTAAGTTTGCCTTGGCATTATTGCCTCAATACTGCCTACCCGACTCAGATAAAGACAAGCGTCAGCGTTTTCTCGATGAGATGCAACTCGACATTAAAGAGATGGAAAACCTACTACAAGAGTTATTAACCTACGCCAGCTTGGAAACCCAGCGTGAATCTCTACACTTTGAGCGTTGCGATTTAAACAGTTTGGTCGCCCAGACAATTAGACGCTTACAAAGCCACCATCCAACACCGATTGTACTCAATGAACCTGCAACAACCATTTATCTAACCGCTGAGCCATCATTGGTTGAGAGAGCGTTGCAAAACCTTATCACCAACGCACAACGCTTCTCGACCGATAACATTGTAGTGAAGATATCTGAACAAAATGATGGAATTAGATTAAGCGTAACTGACAATGGTGAGGGGATCCTAAAGCAGGACCAAAGCAAAATATTTGAGCCTTTTTACCGCAGTGCGAGTAGCAAAAATGGCAACAAAGGTCACGGATTAGGCTTAGCTATTATTAAGCGGATAATGGAAAGGCATCACGGTGAAGTGACTTTATTTAGTGAGCCAGGCGATACCCGTTTCACCTTATTTTGGCCCAAGTAAAACAGGCTAACTTAGTCTTTAACAGGAACATCAGCTTCGAGAGCTTCCTCGCCAAAATCTAAATTGCTATTAATCTTACTTCGCTCATCCTGTAATTGCGCCTTTTTAGCTTTTAAAAAGGCCAGCTGACGTCGACGTTTGCGCTGCTTACACAAACGGATCACATCGTATTTTTGCGCATCAGAAAACTCAAGCCAATTAAAACGCTCGTTACGATTGCGCAAGCACCCCATACAATAGCCTCTAGCATCACTTTGGCATACACCTATGCAAGGGCTGGGGATCTCAAAAAACTCTAATTGCTCCATAGGTTAAACATATACCATCTTGACAAGGAAAGGCTAAAATAAATACAGTAGATGTTCCTTTTCGGCAACTAAACGCTAGGTCATCTAATTGATTTAACAGCGTTGCTCTTTAGTTTAATACGCTACTCGCTCAGCTTTGTTCAAGCTTTCAATAAGGATGATAATAATGAAAACGCTATTACAACGTACATTCACTAGCATAGCCGCCACCTCCTTATTGCTTTTAACGGCTTGTAGTTCCACCCCAAAAAATGACTATGATGTTAATTATGACTTTTCTCAACTAAAGACATTTAGTCAACTTGCACCAGCAACCAACAATGACCCCTTAAGCGCAAACCGAATTCAGCAAGCGATAGCCAGCGCCTTGGTCAATCAAGGCTTTAGCGCGCAGGAGCAAACAGCAGATTTCCATGTTAGCTATAGCTTTAAAGTAGAAAACAAACCTAAAGATTCAGGTTTTTCCATTGGCTTAGGTACCGGAACTTGGGGCAGTTCTGGTGGAGCAAGTATCGGCACTAGCGTTGATGTACCTGTGGGTAGTGATACCGCTAAGGTTCAAACGATTCAAATAGATATCATTGACCCAAGCAGCAATCAGCTTATTTGGCGTGGTTCAGATAAGTTTACTTTTGATGAAGGTGGCGCAGCAAAAGCTGATGAAACCAATATCACTGTTGCCAAAATACTTGCTCAATTCCCACCTAATACCAATTAGTATAAAGATTTGGTCGCTCAGCGAGAATTTAGCGGCACTGAGACAAGGTCATTAAGTGCTCCTGCTTTAATGACATTCGCTGCATCCATGCAGCTCGCAACGAGTGAAGAGCATAGTTAAACTAGGTTCAAGCTTCTTCTTTTTATCAAGAGTCGCAGTATCAGAGCCGCTAAAACTCGCCATTCTGGAGCGTTTTTGGCTGCCTACTTCAGCGTTGAATAACTTCACAAGGGAGCAACCATTCTTTTAGTTATTCGCCTTGAATTAGTTTGCCAAAATCGCTCTGAGTAGATCAACTTCTTATACTAATTGGTATAATAAGCAGCCTTAATCGCAAGTCAACAAGGCTTTGTAGCGGCATAATATCCACATAAAACACCAACGAACCACTATCAATATAGGGTTCGTTTATTGGCGGGCTATGCAAAACTTTTACTGATGCGCATTGACAGTTCGTCCCTCGGCCCATGTTCTCAATGATAATAGCTTTTCCCGCATTACCACAGATAAAGGTCGAGTTTTCATTAACTCACCAACAAGCAAGCCTTGCTCGACGGCTGCGGATGATGCTTTTGCTGTATAAATAGCGGAAATGATCCCTTGCTCAATTTCAGCTCCAGAGAATCCTTGGCTTACTTTCGCTAATTGCGCCAAATCAAATTGGCTAGGCTCTAAATTTCGACGCTTAAGATGGATCAAGAATATCGCTTTACGAATTGTTTCATCAGGCAGATCGACAAAGAATATCTCATCCATACGCCCTTTACGCATAAGTTCTGGCGGCAATGCACTAATATCATTGGCGGTTGCCACCAAAAATACATCGGACTTTCGTTCAGCCATCCAAGTTAAAAGGGTGCCTAGAATACGCTTTGAAGTACCATCATCACTACTGCCACTGCTTAAGCCCTTTTCAATTTCATCTATCCAGAGTACGCAAGGAGACATTAAGTCAGCCAACTCCAATGCTTTACGCAAGTTTTTCTCTGTTTCACCTATATATTTATTATAAAGCGCAGACATATCCATTTTTAACAGCGGTCTTTGCCACATGCCCGCAACAGCTTTGGCTGCTAAGCTTTTACCACTGCCTTGTACCCCGAGTAATAAGATCCCTTTAGGCTTATCCTCAATACTTTGGGTATAAGTAGATGGCGTCCGATGGCTTAACCATTGCTTGAGATTATGCAGTCCTGCGACTTGGGTAAAATCACTGGTATCGTACTCATAATGCAGTACACCTTGCATATCAAGCAGCTCGAATTTACCGCGATTAATGCTATCAACATCGGACAAAGTAATCGCACCATCGTCGACGATTGCCTTATGGGCTAAGCGACGCGCATCATCAAAGGTCAAGCCGCGTAAATTTTCAGCCAACTTAATGACCGCTACGTCATCAACATTGAGCAAAACGCCTTCGCTTTTCACTTTCTCTATTTGTTCATAAACGACGTTCAGTAGCTGCGAGGGGTCAGGTAGTGACAATCTAAAGTGGGCGCAGTAATGCTTAATCTCAGCAGGAATAGCAAACTCATGACTCACCAAAACGATAGTATGATTTAGCGACTCATATTCAAGCGCTATCTCCTTTAATAACCGAACATTTTTGGGGGCATCTTCAACGAAGGGGTGAAAGTCACACAACACATAAATCCCTTTTTGTGCCGTCGACTTTATTTGCACCAGAATATCTTCTGGTTCGCAATTAAATTTTTGCCGCCCAAGGCCGCTATCAACGCGGGTTAAACCTTGGGTAACACTCCAGCTAAAGAGTGGCTGAAACAGGATATTTGATACCCTTCTCAATAACTCTATCACTCGGTACTCTTCGTAAGTTTCTATCACCACTATTGGCGTGTTTGAGCGCAGTACCGCGGTGAGATCTTGAATATCTTGCATGTTAATCCTTGAACAAATACAGACAAAACAGTTAAAACAGTTAAAACAAAAGGGACACTTAGGTCCCTTTTAAACTTTTTTATTCGCGCAAGCTTAATGGAATAGGTAGTTAAGCCAGCCCTGCATTCTCAGTAGCACTTTACGCATAATCGACACATGGGCAAAATGCTCAGTATAAATCGCAGCGTGCCCAGAAACACCGGCTGGGAAACGCGTTCTGACTTCATGGTCTTCCAGCTTGATCAGCACTAAAGCGCGGCCTCGAGTCATCAAGCGAGCTGAGGAGACCAATGATCCCGATGATTGGATTTCACCTTCAGCCATTGCAGGTAACACTTTAGCGACCTTACCTTTAAACACCTGCCCTGGTGCGCCATCTAGAATGACTTCAGCTTCATCGCCCTCTTTTAAACGCAGCAATGAGTTTTGCCAAAACGCCCCCACAAATACACGTTCTTCATCAGGGATAAAGCTAAGTAATGGTCGTAATGGCATAGGGACAGCCACAATACCAGGGCGTAGTGCCATTTGAGTCACCATACCATCTGCAGGCGCCTTTACTACGGTTTGCGCCAAATCAAATTGGGCTTTTTCAAGCTCGCCTTGAATACCTGCAACCTTAGTATTGACACCATCAACATTAGACTCAAAGGCTAAACGTACTCTCAACTCTTCCGCGCGAGCCGCGTTTAATTGCGCTTCAGACGCCAAATAAAGTTGGCGTTTGTTATCCAGTTCAAGCTCGGTAAAAGGAGAGTTTGCCCCGCCACGTTTACGACCTTTCTCGTAACGGTCAAAAGCAGATTTAGTTCTGTCTCTATCAGCCGTTGCTCTTGTCACCGATGCTTTTGCCGTTTCCCATGCAGCCTCAAGTTGTGGCACTTCTAACTCAGCGGCAACTAATGCTGCGCGCTTTTGCTTAACAATCGCTTCAAATGGGGTCGGGTCAATTTTAAATAGCACGTCGCCTTTTTTAATGGGTGTATTTGGTTCCACATCAACAGAAATAACCACGCCTCTAACGGCTGGGTTAATAGGGGTTGTCACAAAGTATTCTTTGGCAAACGGCGTGTAGGGGTGGTTATAGTTCATCAGCAAAATTAACGCGCCGACAATAAAGATCCCCCCAAGAATTGCGGTAGGTACTGTCCACTTCGTCAGCGGGATTTTAAAGATCTTAAAAACGGCAATACAAACTGCGGTGTAGGTGAGAACTAAAAGTAAATCCATATTACACCTCTACCTTATCAGCTTGATTATTAGAAGATTGATTCAATGTATCAGTTTGCTCTAACTCTTTACTGGTAGCAGAAACATCCACTGCCGTAGCGACTACCTTATGATTCGCACTTTCCATTGCCGCTATTTTTTGCTCTAGCTTTCTAACCGATTCCGTTAAGCCCTTAACTTCACTTTCCAGTAATTGCTCTTTCTCCACAACCTCTTGGAAACCCCAGCCTCTGTCTTCGCGGTAAAGCGTTGCCCAAATCCATAAAAATGGCCAAATCGCATGGAGCGTAAACAAGCTTACCCAGCCAGCAATATGCAAAGCATCTTGCTGCGGATGATTACGCTTCTTCGCGATTTCATAAGGGATGTCATGAATCGCTATCACCCCATAGAAGATGAAGATAGCAACGAAAAAAATAATGCCTAACGCAAAATAATCTAAAAACACGGCGCACTCCTTTTCAACCCGTTAGTGACGGTGGCAGAACCTGAAAACACACTGACAACATCTTGACAACAATACCCCGATAAATCCATTTTTTTCGATTGAAATCTAAACATTAGCTAGAGACATATTAGTAAACCACAGTGATCTTGCGCACACTTGTCGGCAAATTTGGCTTTAATCCCCCCACCACACGTTACACTAAACCCCAAATAACAAAGAAAGCCACGATGCTTTCAACTGTTGCTTGGTCTGCATACTTGACGTTGCAATAGAGAGTCATCCCTACAATCTAAAAGGTAAATAAAATGATAGGTACAGCTTTATCTGCCAGTGCTAAACGAGCCATGTTGCTAGGCTGCGGCGAGCTAGGCAAAGAAGTCGCAATTGAATTACAACGCTACGGTATTGAAGTAATCGGGGTTGATCGATACCCCAACGCCCCCGCGATGCAAATTGCACATCGCTCCCATGTCATTAATATGCTCGACGCCAAAGCATTGAAAGAGATCATCGAGCTCGAAAAGCCCGATTTAGTCATTCCAGAGCTTGAAGCTATCGCCACTCAAACCTTGGTAGAGATGGAAGCGCAAGGCGTCAATGTTGTACCAACAGCCAAAGCCACTCAGCTGACGATGGACCGAGAAGGCATTCGCCGCCTTGCGGCTGAAACTCTGCAAATCCCAACCTCGCCTTATTTTTTCTGTGATACTGAAGCCGAGTTTAACGACGCTGTCGCCACTATCGGTTTACCTTGTGTGGTCAAACCCATAATGAGTTCTTCTGGCAAAGGCCAAAGCGTTATTCGTAATCAACAACAGATTGCGTCTGCATGGCAATATGCCCAAGAAGGCGGTCGTGCCGGCAAAGGCCGGGTGATTGTAGAAGGTTTTATTGCTTTTGATTATGAAATAACCCTGTTAACTGTTAGTGCTGTCAACGGCGTTCACTTTTGTGATGCCATTGGTCACCGACAAGAAGGTGGCGACTATCGTGAATCCTGGCAACCACAGGTCATGTCTGATGTTGTACTCGCAAAATCGCAAGCCATAGGAAAGAAAGTGGTTGAAGCATTAGGCGGATATGGTTTATTTGGGGTCGAGTTATTCATCAAAGGCGATGACGTTTACTTTTCTGAAGTCTCTCCACGCCCACATGACACAGGCATGGTCACGCTTATCAGCCAAGATCTGTCAGAGTTTGCACTACACGTACGCGCGATTTTAGGCTTGCCAATCAGCAATATCGCTCAACATGGTCCTAGCGCATCAGCGGTGATCTTAGCAAACGGCACATCAAACAATATTCAATTTTCCGGCGTTGCCGAGGCACTAACCCAGCCAGATACTCAAGTTAGGCTATTTGCTAAGCCTGAAATTGATGGTAGCAGACGCTTAGGGGTCACGCTTGCTAGAGCGGCCGATATTGATTCTGCGGTTGAAAAAGCTTTAACCGCAGCAAATAAGATTAACGTCATTTTGTAACGAGCACTGACCAGTTTAAGTAACGGCGACTATGCATAATAAAACAGCCCCAATTGAATAAGTTGGGGCTGTTTTAAAATCACGAGTAAAAAATCGCGTGTAATAGTTAGCTAATTAACCTGATTTTGAGACTTTCCCATCAGAAAGCTTTGTAGATTAGCAACGGCTATATTCAGCAGGTTTTGCCTCGCTTCAATCGTCGCCCACGCATTGTGCGGCGAGATGCTAATATTGTTAACCTTTAACAATGGGTTATCTATAGCAGGTGGCTCAGTCGATAGTACATCGACTCCAGCATAAGCCAGTTGCCCGGTATCCAATGCAGCAGCCAAAGCTGCTTCATCAATTAAGCCGCCCCTCGCCGTATTAATTAACATGGCGCTGCGCTTCATCGTTTTTAGGCTCGCGGCATTGATCAATTTTTCAGTTTCAGCTGTGAGTGGACAATGTAACGATACGATATCGGCTTGTTTTAATAACTGCTGTTGTTCAAGCCAAGTGCAGCCCTTAGGCAGTTTTAAGTCAGCATTACGCGTATTAACAACCACCTGCATACCAAAAGCAATAGCGATTTGCGCCACTGTTTTACCTATATCACCAAAGCCAATTAATCCTAGTGTCTTTCCCTTTAAAGATTGCAGCGGACTTAAGGTAAAGCAAAAGTCTGCTGACTCGCTCCAAGCACCAGATTTAACCGCGTCAGAGTGACGACTCACTTGTTGGGTCGCTTGTAAGATATGGGCAAACACCATTTGTGCGACTGCATCGGGTCCATAACCCGGAACATTGGTAACTACTATACCTAGGGCTCTCGCGGTATCAATATCAACCACATTAGTCCCTGTAGCAAGAACGCCAATGTATTTGAGCTTAGGTAATTGTGCCAATAGAGCCGAATCGAGTGCTGTTTTATTGGTTAAAATAATTGCAGCATCTTGGCTACGAAGCTGTACTTCAGCAGGGTCTGTGCGGTCGTAGTAACTCACGCTCCCCATTTGCTCTAACGGCTGCCAGCTAAGATCGCCGGGGTTTAATGTATAGCCATCTAGCACAACAATTTTCATTTAGTAAAACCTACAATTATCTTGCCCATTAAAACGCGAAGCTGGCACCTATGTTTGCCTGCCCTTGCCACATAATGTCAGCTTGGATATTCCAAAGACATCCACCCGCATCGCAAAACAGTGCATTGTCGGCATTAATAAAGGTCGCATAACCTTTTACTTCGGCAAATAAAGCCAATGATTGGCTCGCTTGATAAGCGATACCACCGCCAATAGCCATAGAAAATCGAGTTTCATTTGCATAACCTCCCCCCGGACGCATATGGGTAAGCCCCACACTCGTAGTCACATAAGGTTTGATGCTTTTATTTGGAAAATAAAGACTACCGCCAACATGAAAATAGTCCACATCCATTGAGGTCAGTACATCGGGGCTAAAATTATCGCCAGCCCTTAGATCGGTGGCTTGGTGACTATATAACAGATAAACGTTACCCGGATCTTTCGTGGTGATGCCTAGCATTAAACCGTAATGCTCGGATTCTGCCAATTTGCCTTTACCTGATTCATCTGAAGCGCTGGTAGAAATATCAAATTCACTCGCACCAAAACTATAACCACCAAAAGGTGCAACATAGACCTCTGCTGCAACAGGGAAAGCGCAAAGCGAACCTAATAAAAGCAGTAAACGTGTGTTCATAATATGTCCCTATTTGGCGGTTAATCGAGTGCTAACGCATACCTCTATCACCTTTGACTCTATCATAAGCAGCTTGAATATCTTGTGCTTTTTTCTTAGCCAGCTCCATCATTTCTGCAGGTAAACCTTTAGCAACTAACTTATCGGGATGATGTTCATTCATCAGTTTTCTATAGGCTCTTTTGACTTCTTGATCTGACATTGACTCAGAGATCCCCAATAAATCATAAGCATCTTTAATCGATGTCTGATTGCCCGCACCACCACTGCGATGAAAATTAAACTCTGCCTGCCATCTGGTTAATAAATCATCGAGTTGTTTTTGGCTAAAACCTAACTCTTTGGCAACGATAGCGAGTATTGAACGTTCTTTTTGATCTAACTGCGCGTCAGACAAAGCCGTCTGAATTTGGATCTCCAAAAACATTTGCAACACTTCTTTTCGGCCCATTGAAATCAGCCTAAAAGTCTTCAAACAGGCATTTAGGTCAAAATCAGATTCTTTACCTTCTCTAAACGCTGCTTGCGCATCAGCACGAGCTTGACCACTTAAATTAAGTTGGTCCATCAACGAACTTGCCATGCGAATATCATTTTCAGTTACATGACCTGACGCTTTAGCCACATGCCCCATAACGGCAAACGTAGTATTAAAAAATAATGCCTGCCTTTTAGCACTGCCGCTAAGACCTGCTTTTTGGCTTTGGTGGCGGTCATACATATGCCCTAACCACAGCCCAAAAATCGCGCCGCCTAATCGGCCAAACATAAACCCAATACCAAAGCCAAAAAACTTACCCCAAATACGCATTATCTAACCTTTGTTATCTCACGTTCTTCAATTTTTTTAAGCCGCTCTATCGTGCCTACATCGCACCAGTGGCTGCAAAAGTGTTCACCCGTTACTCGCTCACTAGCCATCGCTTGCCTTAACAGTGGCGCTAATGCAAAAGCCCCATCAAGCGTATCGGCAAATAACAGCGGATGGTAAACCCCCATACCAGAGAAAGTGAGCTTATTGGCCCCGCTGTCACTCAACTTGCCATTATCCAGCGAAAAATCACCGCTAGGATGTTGCACAGGGTTATCTACCAACCACAGGTGGGCTAAGCTATTAGCTGTTAGTGGCTTAATGTCTGGCAGTTTATCGATAAAGATATCACCATTAATCACAAAAAAAGCGTCATCACCAAGCAGGCTTAAGGCTTGTTTAATGCCGCCTCCAGTCTCTAAAGCTGATAACTCTTTACTGTAGTGAATATTGACTTGCCACTGACTGCCATCACCAAGAGCTTCAATCAATTTATGCCCTAGCCAAGCATGATTGATAACAATCTCGGTAAAACCTGCGGCAGCTAATTTTTCAATGTGGTAAACAATCAGTGGTTTTCCTGCAACCTTGACTAAAGGCTTAGGCACTGAATCAGTTAACGGCCGCAATCGTTCACCACGCCCAGCCGCGAGTATCATCGCTTTCATTAATCCGCCTTTTATTGGTCTATCTATCCAGCCTTAGGCTGTTACAGCTTCTGACGATTGAAAGCTGGAATGATAACCGTATCAATCCAAGCAGAGAAGACTTTAAGCTCTTCATATCGAGCAGCAATGTCACGGATATATTCTAGCGTCAACGGAATATCCGCCATGTAGGCAGGCTTATTGTCGCGATAATTCAGTCTTGAAAAAATCCCCGCCGCTTTTACATGCCTTTGAATCCCCATAAGATCAAACCAACGACGATATTGCTCAATGCTCGTATCTGCTGCAATAAGATGACTATCTATACACTGTTGATAATGTTGCGCCATCAGTTTATCAACCGCGATATCCGGCCAACGAATGTAGCAGTCTCGTAATAAAGAAACCGCATCGTAGGTCACAGGGCCAATGACTGCATCTTGAAAATCGATAACGTTAAGCTTGTCCGCTTGCAGCATTAAATTACGGCTATGGTAATCTCGATGCATGCCTGCTTGCGGTTGCTCCAACGCGTTATCAGTCAGCAAGTTAAAAGCGTCCTGCGTTGCTAATGTCACCTCATCAATAGCAAGCCCTAAATGATGCACCGCTAACCACTCTATAAAAATAGCTAACTCGCGTTCAACAAAAGCCGCATCATAGTGTGGTAGTCTGCCCTGTGCAGTTTCTGTAACTTTAGCAATATCATTAAGCAGTAATAAAGCTTCGGCATAATACTGCTGCAAAGTTTGTTCATTCAATACTGATAAAAGCTGTACATCGCCTAAATCACTGAGCAGCATAATGCCTTGCTCTACATCACTGGCAATCACCTTAGGCACAGCAATACCTTGACGAGAATAGCTGTCAGCTAATTGAATAAACGGTCTAATATCGATAAGGTTAGGCGGTGAATCGACTACAATATAAGACAGGTTATCGACCACGATTCTAAAATAGCGTCTAAAACTTGCATCGCCAGATATTAACTGTGGCGCAACTTTTACATTAAAATACTGGTTTAGCCATGCATTTAACTGAAGAAATCTAGGATCTGACAAGGGCACCTCATGGCTCTTAAGAAGAAATTGCTTTATTATAACGACAAAATGGAAACAGCTAAGCGATTGAAAAAATTTATTTGGCTGGGTTGCCCAAGAAAGGGTCAACTTTTCACCTCTTTTCACCGTCCAGACTAAGAAATCATAATTAATTGACCTAAGATGCAGATCCGTTATTTTCTGGCCTTGAGCCTGCTTCCCCAATTAGTCTTAGCAGACGAAACCGAAACTGTGGCCTCATCAGGCGCACAGTGTGTTGTGGTTCCTCCCGTAAAGCCATACGTTCCGCTTTACGAGCTCAACACCCCAGCCGATCTTGCGCGTATTTACATTAGCTCTGATAGGTCTAAAGCCCAAATGGGACAAGAAGCGACCTTTTCCGGTAATGTGAACTTTAGTCAAGGTGGCCGTAATATCGCTGCCGACGAAGCAATATTAAACCAACAAGCAGAAGAGCTACACGCTAATGGCAACTTAGTCTTTCAAGATGAAATGTTTACCGTTACGGCCGATTCTCTCGTTGCCAAAATGCAAAGTAACAGCGCTAAGCTAAGCGGAGCCCAGTATTGGTTACATGGTCAACAAATCCATGGTGATGCAGAAACGTTAGAAATAACCAAAGAAAACAACTTACTGCTAGCTGGGACCAACTTCACAACCTGCCCGGGCGAAGATCCCGCGTGGCTGTTAGAAGCTGACCGTATCAAAATCGATAGCACCGAAGAATGGGGCGAGATTTGGGACGCTAAAATTAAGATAGCCGGTGTGCCCGTTATGTATGTGCCATACATGACCATTCCGGTTTCAGATAAACGTAAGTCAGGCTTCTTGTTTCCAACATTTAGCACTAGCACCACCAATGGTGTCGAAGTTGCCACGCCTTATTACTGGAATATTGCACCAGAGTATGATTTAACCTTTACGCCTAACTATATGTCAGCCCGCGGTCTATTTACCAAGACCGAATTTAGATACCTTGCAGGTGAAAAACAACAAGGCAAGCTGAACCTAGAATACCTAGGTAACGATGACAAACTGGTTGGTAGCCCAGACAGATACCTTTACCACTGGGAGCACCAAGGCGCGATTAATAAAAACTGGCGCGTTTTAGCTAACTACACTGACGTATCGGATAATAACTATTTCAATGATTTAAGCTCTGATGTACAACGTGCAACAGATAACCAATTAACCCGCATTGGTGAAATTGCTTATTTTGAACAAAACTGGGACATCAGCGCGCGTGTGCAAGATATCAAGGTACTTGGTGAGGAAGAAAAACCTTATCAAGTTATGCCACAGTTTGTATTTAACTATCGAGCGCCTGACTACTGGCAAGGCTTAGATTTTAACTTCAATAGTGAACTAACAAACTTTGAGCATCAAGATAGCGAATATTCCACTGCGACTCGTTTACACCTTGAGCCAAGTATTTCTTACCCAATACATGGCCCCGCAGGCTCTCTGACCAGCGAAGTTAAGTTATTACAAACTAACTACTGGCAAGATGATCGTTCAAACTTGATGGCCTCTGAACTCAGTGACACCGTCAATCGAACCTTGCCGCAGGTGCGTATTCATGGCCAAGTTAACTTTGAGCGTTTCACCGATTACTTTGATACCAACTATAGGCAAACATTGGAACCACAATTCCAATACCTTTATGTGGGTTATGAAGATCAATCAGATATCGGTATCTATGACACGGCATTGCTACAAGAGGATTATAACGGTCTGTTTAGGGATCGTCGCTTCTCAGGCTTAGACCGTATTGCAGATGCCAATCAGTTTACCTTAGGTTTAACCACCAAACTGTTTAACGAACAAAACCGTGAAGTGTTTAAATTTAGCCTAGGTCAAATCATCTATATCGAAGATAGTCGCGTTGGTATTAATGATATCAAAGGCAGTAACGATACGTTTGTTCAAGAAAATACATCAAATTCAGCTGTCGCAGCAGAATTAAGTACCCAACTGTATTCTGATTGGTTCTTAAGTGGTTCGATTCAATATGATGTTAAAGAGAGCGAAAACAAAAAAAGCGAAGTCACGGTCGACTATCGACCGGGTGAGAATAAGCTTTTACAAGCGAGTTATCGCTATGTACCTGATTTGCTTAATACCAACACCAATGAATCGGTTGATATAAAGCAGTTAGGCTTTCGTGGCGCCTGGCCTCTTAACGACAGTGTTTACCTTGTCGGCAATTGGTATTACGACCTTAATGAAAGCCGCGCGGTAGAAACCTATACCGGTTTTCAATATGAATCATGTTGCTGGGCAGTACGTTTGAGTTATCATTACCGCATTAAGACCAACTATATTGACGAAAATAATCCAGTACAGGATACTCGAGAGTTGTTCGAAAGTGGCTTCTACCTCAACTTTGTTGTCAAAGGACTCGGTGGTTCAGGCCCGTTAGGTGTGTCAGATATGCTGGATGAAGGTTTGTTTAACTACCGTAAACCACTTTATTTGAAGAATTAGCAAACAAATAACTTTAAAAAATGCTGAACCTAGCTAAAGACATGCAGTCAAAGCAGGACAAAAGAATCATTAGTGCGGTATGAAAATACCGTAAATGACACTCAATAAATGCCAAGGATTTTAGTGGATGAAACGCTGTAACCAATTAATTTTTGCCCTTTTTACTTTGGCAATGAGCCAGACTCTTCAAGCTGCACCGACGCCATTAGACCGCGTTACAGTGCAAATTAATGAAGGGATTATTTTAGAAAGTGAAGTTAGTGGAATGGTGCAAACCATTAAAGCTAATGCGAATAAGGCTGGTCAAAAGCTACCGTCAGACACGGCACTACGTACCCAGGTCATTGAACGCTTAATCTTAACTCGCCTGCAGTTACAGATGGCAGACCGAATTGGTTTACATATTGGTGACTTACAGCTAGACCAAACAATTGAAAATATTGCTAAAGAGCAAAATATTACTGTCGCGCAGATGAAAGCCCAAATCGAAAGCGAAGGCACAACTTTTGCGCAATACCGTGAACAGTTACGTGAAGAGATCACCCTAGGTGAAATTCAGCGCATTCAAGTTCAGCGTCGTATTCAAGTTTCGCCACAAGAAATCAATAACCTTGTAAAAATCATTAATGAACAAGGCCTTAAAGAAGTCGAATTCCAGATTGGCCACATTTTAATTGATGTACCAAGCGATGCAAACAGCCAGCAATTAGATGCTGCAAGTAAGCGTGCTGCTGCAGTACTAAAAAGATTACAAGACGGTGATGACTTTAGAAGTATCGCCATTGCCGCTTCATCAGGCCCTAAAGCACTTGAGGGGGGTATTTGGGATTACATGAACATCAACGAAATGCCAACTCTGTTTGCAGAAGTGGTAGGTGATGCTAAAACTGGTGATATAATAGGCCCAATCAAAAGTGGTTCTGGCTTACATATTATTAAAGTTATGGATGCTCGTGGCCTACAAACTAAAGAAGTTGATGAAGTTAAATCGCGTCACATTCTACTTAAGCCGTCACCAATTTTGTCTGAAGAACGTGCAAAGAGCATGATGGATAGATTCCTAGCTCAAGTAAAATCAGGTGAAGCCAAGTTTGAAGATTTAGCGCGTCAGTATTCAGAAGATCCTGGTTCTGCCGTAAAAGGTGGCGAACTCGGTTGGGCAGATCCAAGTATGTATGTACCCGCTTTCGCACAAGAGCTAAATAGCTTAGAAATTGGTGAGTACAGCGAGCCATTCCGTTCGACTCATGGCTGGCATATTGTCCAGTTAGAAGACAAACGTACAACAGACGCGACAGATCAATTTAATACTAACCGAGCTCACCAGTTAATATTCCGTCGTAAGTTTAATGAAGAACTACAAAACTGGTTAGACGAAATGCGCTCAGAAGCCTTTATCGATATTTTTGAGCCAGAAACAAACCGAGGTTAATACTATTGTCGACTAAACGAATAGCCATCACGCCGGGTGAACCGGCGGGTGTAGGCCCAGATTTAGTGATACAACTAGCTCAGCAGCCTTGGCCTGCTGAGCTAGTCGTTTGTGCTGATCCGAAATTATTACAATCTCGAGCAAAAAAACTTGGGCTACCTATTCAGTTGCGTCCCTATCAACCGAATCAACCGCCAAAAGCACAAGAGGCAGGCACACTAACAATTGTGCCCTTCTCACTGGAAGCGGAATCGCTCTGTGGCAAGCTCAATGAGCTTAATAGCGCCTATGTCGTCGAAACCCTGCGATTCGCAGGTGAAAAGAATATGGTTGGTGAGTTTGATGCCGTTGTGACAGGCCCTGTCCATAAAGGCATTATTAATCAAGCTGGGATCCCATTTAGCGGCCATACTGAATTTTTTGCCAATCAAGCAGGCTGTCAAGACGTCGTCATGATGCTAGCAGCACCAGGCTTGCAGGTCGCCTTAGTCACGACCCATATTCCGCTCGCCTATGTATCAAAGGCTATTACACGTGATCGCCTGCATCAAATAATCAAAATATTACACCGAGATTTAGTCGAAAAGTTTGCGATTGAATCACCGCGTATCTATGTGTGTGGTTTAAACCCTCATGCAGGAGAAGACGGTCACTTAGGTAGAGAAGAGATCGATATCATCTCCCCAGCACTCAATGAGCTGCGTGAGCTTGATATGGATATTGTTGGCCCTTTACCTGCGGACACCCTTTTCCAACCCAAATACCTAGAAGATGCTGACGTAGTACTGGCTATGTACCACGATCAGGGGCTTCCAGTACTAAAAGCTAGAGGATTTGGCAGTTCAGTCAATATCACCCTAGGATTACCCTATATAAGAACGTCGGTCGACCACGGTACGGCCCTAGAGCTTGCAGGCACAGGTACTGCAGATATCGGCAGCTTCGTCTGCGCATTAAATAAGGCCATTGATTTGGCTGCCAAGAATTAGTGATAAAAGTTACCTCATGAGCAATAAAGTACATTTAGGCCATACGGCCAGAAAGCGTTTTGGACAAAACTTCTTAACCGACGAGAACGTGATTAATCGCATCGTTGGCGCCATTTCACCTGATAACGATCATGTTATGGTTGAAATTGGTCCGGGCCTTGCCGCACTTACCGAGCCCGTAGCCAGTGGTATCGACCAATTAATCGTAGTTGAGCTAGACAAAGATCTTGTTGAACGTTTACAAACGCACCCAGTGCTTAAAGATAAGCTAGAGATCCATCAAGGTGATGCGCTTAAGTTTGACTTTAATCAGTTAGTACGTGAAGACAAACAGATGAAAGTATTTGGCAACTTGCCATACAACATCTCAACGCCGCTAATGTTTCACTTGTTTGAGTTTGCTCAACATATTGAGAACATGCACTTCATGTTACAAAAAGAGGTGGTTCTTCGTCTATCGGCAGCGCCAGGGACTAAGGCTTATGGTCGTTTGACCGTAATGGCTCAATACCATTGCCAGGTGATGCCAGTACTTGAAGTACCACCAGGGTGCTTCACGCCGCCACCAAAGGTTGATTCAGCAGTAGTACGTCTAGTGCCGTACAAAACTAAACCTTGGCCTTGTAAAGATGTTGAGTTGTTAAGAACCTTAACCACTACCGCCTTTAATATGCGTCGTAAAACGTTAAGAAATAACCTTAAGCAAATGCTATCTGATGAAGACTTTGCACAGTTAGGCATTGATCCGACATTACGACCAGAGCAAATCCGTGTCGACCAGTATGTCGCCATGGCTAACCACGTATTTGATAAGAAGTAACCTTCTATTCATTGACGAACTAAATAAGGGCATTAACTGCCCTTTTTTTATACTTTAACGGTAGACATTTACCTATTAATTATTCAAAACAGGCTTTAATATGAAGCCTACACTCGCGTAAACATCAGATTAAATTAAGCTTTTTAGGGGGCTATATGAGTCATTTAGCATCATCTGTCAGAGTTGACGTACAAACAGAATATATAGAAACCCAATCGTCTCCAGATGAAGATAAATACCTATTTAGCTATACAATCACCATACACAATCTTGGCGAAGAGAATGTCACGTTAAAGAGTCGTCATTGGTGTATTACCGATTCTAATGGTCAGAAAAGCGAAGTTCAGGGCGCTGGAGTGGTAGGGCAAACCCCAACGATAGCCCCCAATAGCAGCTACGAATATACCAGTGGCACAGTATTAGAAACGCCATTAGGTGTAATGGAGGGGCAATACACCATGATTAACCCTCTCGGCGAAGAATTTAAAGCGGCCATCCCTGCATTTAGACTTTCCATCCCCGGCCTGCTTCATTAAAAAGAAATATAGGAAAAAATGGCAAATTATTTTGTTGGTGATATCCAAGGCTGTTTTAAGGAACTCACCTTGCTACTGGACAAAGTAGCTTTTAATCCATCTAAAGACTGCTTATGGGCTGTTGGTGATTTAGTTGCAAGAGGACTAGGTTCATTAGAAACGCTGCGCTTTTTTAAGTCGCTTGAAGGTTCAACGAAAATCGTACTCGGCAATCACGATCTACACTTAATGGCTATTCATGGCAAATTAAAGCGCGCCAATCCGAAAGATCATTTAGACCAACTTCTCGCTGCCGACGATATTGATAACATTATTGATTGGCTAAGGCTGCAACCACTTTATCAAGAACTCACAGAACATAAGATTATTATGACCCACGCTGGTGTACCACCAGATTGGGATCTAGCCACTTTGCGACAACAAGCAGACTTTGTTAGCCAAACCTTGCAATCTGAGCACTATTTACAAAACTTAATCAGCCAGATGTACGGTAACGATATTGATAAGTTTAGCCACGAACTCACACCGCTTGAACAACAAATCTATTGTATTAACGCGCTGACCCGTATGCGCTATTTAACCAGTGAAGGCAACTTAGACTTTAATTGTAAGTCACCGCTACAAGACTGTAACCATGCAGATCTGCACCCATGGTTTAACCAAGGGTCAAAGTTACCTACCGACTATACCTTAGTATTTGGCCATTGGGCCGCCATTATGGGAATGACCAATTTGAAAAATCGCCTAGCACTTGATACAGGCTGTTGCTGGGGTGAGCATTTAACGCTTTGGCATCTAGAGTCAGACCAGAAAGTGACACAAACTAAATTAAAAGACGTTAAAGAAAGTTAAAAAAGAGTTAAACTATCGCTAAATTTGGTCGATATAATATACGACGCAAGACTAATGCTGTGCCTTTTATAAAAATAATAAAAATGGAGTGCTTATGAAGTTAAATGTAGCCACAAGAGTGATAGGTGGATTTACGGTTGTCACCTTATTATTGCTTGTACTAGGGGCCGCTTCTTGGTTCACCAATAATCAGCTCAAAACAAGTACCCAAACTCTACAGCAGTTAAGCCTACCAGCATTAGAGTCTAGCAATTTACTTTCGCAAACCATTGCTCAACAAGAAAAACAGATTCTTGTCGCTTACCATAATTCAAATGTCGCCGAGCTTGCCGTCATAAAAACAAACTTCTCAAAAGCAAGCTCCGACTTTAGTCGCGAACTAAACCAGCTTGGAGCCTTGGTTAATAATTCAGAATTTGACTCAGTAATACAAAAACTTGAAAGTCATTACACCCAATTTAATAAAGTCGGTAACGAAATGATGGCTTCCCATGAAGAAGCCCTTGCTACAAGCAAAAAAATTAACAGTAAGTACGACGACATTGAGTATGGAGCAGATGATACCGCTTCCTTGCTACTTGACTTGATTGACCTTGAGCTCAGCGACAACCCTGTAGAACAAGAGGTCGCCGCAACAGCAAGTAATTTAGATATCAGCTTTAGCAGTATTGTAAGCACGAGCTTTGATCTAAAAACCAGTACTGATAAAGCCAAGTTTGAAACGATTTCAAAAGAGCTTGATTACCTTATAAGTGACACAAAAAGTAAAGTAAATTACATCACCTCTCACTGGCAAGGTGTAGTTGAGACCAGCCTCATTGATGAAATCGTCGCTGAAGCAGATAACGTGTTTAATATGGCGAATGGGACTAACTCACTCATTACCTTAAAACGCAGTGAGATAACCCTAAATAACCGCGCATCGTCACTGCTCAAAGATGTTGAAGCCACTGCCAATAACGTGAATCAACAAATGAAGGCCTTAACAACCCACATCGAAACCACCTCAAATAAGATAAGTAGCGATGCCATTGCCAGTATTGATAGCGCCAGTATGCGAACCATTTTCCTGATGTTAGTCGCTATCGTTGTTGCTGTAGTCGTGAGTATTGCGGTTGTTAAACCTCTCACTCGCTCCCTAGATAAAGTAAACCATGCATTAAATGTACTTGCTTCAGGCGATCTCACTCATAAGCTCGATGATAGCGGTCATGATGAGTTTGCAAAGTTATCAGCAAACTGCAATAAGCTCGTTGATAGCTTAAGAGGATTGATTAAAGGGATCTTGGAACGTTCAGAGCAACTTGCTGCTGCAGCTGAAGAAACATCAGCCATAACAGCGCAAACAACTGTTGGGATACAAGAGCAAAAGAGCCAAGTCGATCAGGTTGCAACAGCGACGACCCAACTAAGCTCAAGCGCACAGCAAGTTACAGCGAGTGCCGACGAGGCATTAGATCAAATTAAAGCCGCCGATGATGAAAGTCAGCATATGCGCCTTATTGCCGATGAGAATAAACGGACAATTTTAGCCCTTGCAGATGAAGTATCCAAAGCTAGCGTCGTAATTAACAAAGTACACTCTGATAGTGCATCTATCGGCTCTATTCTTGACGTAATCCGCGGCATTGCCGAACAAACCAATTTACTCGCGCTTAACGCCGCGATTGAAGCCGCGCGCGCAGGTGAGCAAGGTCGAGGCTTTGCCGTGGTTGCAGATGAAGTCCGCAGCCTAGCATCTAGAACGCAAGACTCGACTCAAGAGATCCAGCAAATGATTGAAGTGCTACAACAAGGCACACAAGAAGCTGTTGCCGTTATGGACTTAGGGCAAACTCAAGCCAATTCATGCGTAGAGAAAACAGAGCAAGCCAATAATGCACTTGAGAGTATTAGTCATGCGGTCCACCGAGTACATGACTCTGGCACCCAAATAGCCCATGCTGCGCAGGAACAAAATTTAGTGAGCCAACAGGTATCTGAAAAGCTTGAGCATATTGCAGCTATTTCAGAGGAAACTTCGACTGGCGCAGATCAAACAGCACAATCTAGCCACCAAGTTGCTCAACTTGCTGAAGAGCTGCAAGCCTCAGTCAAAGAGTTCAAGGTATAATACCAATCAGTATAAGAATTTGATCAGCTCAGAACGATTTTTGGCAAACTAATTCAAGGCGAATAGCTGTAATAATGGCTATTCCCTTATAAATCTATTCAACGCAGAAGTAGGCAGCCAAAAACGTTCCAGACTGGCGAGTTTTAGCGATTCTGATGCTGTGTTAACGAACTTGAACGTAGAACAACTATGCCCTTCGCTCGTTGCCTTGCCTCAAAACCGCTAAACTCTCGCTGAGCGACTAAATGTTTATACTGATTGGTATAACCAATACTTATTAGAGTTAAGCAGTAAAAGAAAAAGGTGCTAAATGCACCTTTTTTACTGTCTGTAACTAGAATGAGTAAACCAAGGTGTAATCAACAGGCAAAAAAATACCGGGAATGTCCCGGTATTTTTATTAAATCAGGCTTAACCGCCAGCAATACGCGATTTAATCGCAGTGGTAATTTCACTACCACCGTGACCATTACTTTCTGCCCAAGCAACGATTGTATTGCCATCAGCCTCTGTAGAGCTCAAAGCTGCTGCAGGAAGACGTTTTGCTACAAAGGTACCAACCTTGTTAGAACCGCTCTTATAGGCAGTTCTCAGCAAGCTGTCACCATTACAAGATACGCCACTGTAAA
Organism: Shewanella sairae; assembly: GCF_023283535.1. Classification (GTDB taxonomy): domain Bacteria; phylum Pseudomonadota; class Gammaproteobacteria; order Enterobacterales; family Shewanellaceae; genus Shewanella; species Shewanella sairae. The sequence continues at coordinate 97,506 of NZ_JAKILT010000002.1, forward strand.
TATTACGTAGCTTTACGCGACTTTCTTTTAATTTTTTACGAAGACGATTTTTATCATCTGCTGCAACATAGTTACAAATATTGGCAGCCAATTGGTCTTGATTGGCAACAGCGTTAGATGAAATGGAAATTGAAGATGCCACAATTACTGCAGCGATGCTTAGAGGCAACAAGCGCATCAGTCACTCCTTATTTTTTTAGTTTTTATTTATTTGAAAAGTGGCGCTATCTAGTAGGCCTGCTTATCGTTTTAGGGGGTACTAAACAAACCTCTTGAATTTAACATTTTTTTACCAACTTGATAAAGCTATATTCAAGTTGTTTATCATTTTTAGCTACATCGACTGAAACTTGCTGCCAAGTACCATCATTCCACTCCGGAAAGTAGGTATCTCCTTCAACATCCAAAGCAATCTCAGTTAGGTATAAAATATCAGCTTGAGGAAGCAACATTTCATAAAGCTGCCCGCCGCCCATCACAACCAACTCTTCACACTCACCAGCAGCCTGTTTAGCAGACTCAAAACTGGTTACCGTAGTCACCCCATCTATTAGCAAATCAGCTTGGCGACTAATCACGATATTGTGGCGACCAGGCAAAGGACGGCCAATAGATTCATAGGTTTTGCGCCCCATAACCACCGGTTTACCTAATGTCATCGCCTTGAAATGGCGTAGATCTTCAGGAAGGTGCCATGGCATTTGATTATCTTTACCGATAACACGATTATTTGCCATTGCGGCAATCATAGCGATTTTCATTTTAACTTCCTTTTATTGTGATTGTTGAGTTCGAAAGACTGGCTGTGCGCAAGGTAAAAAAGGGCTTTGCTGCCTAGCAAAGAATTCAGCCTAACTATTTTATGACGGGACGTGAGCGGAAATACAGTAAACTCGGCATAGCAAGACCCACTGACAGTGCCCCTAAAATAAAGACGGTTTTCAGACCATTACTTACAACTTCATAGATAAGTTCAGGACTCATCTCCGCTTGTGCAGTAAGTTGTACTAAACCTATAACCGTATTAAAAGCATAAGTGCCTGGGATCATCGGGATAATAGCTGCAACGGCATACATTAGTGGCGGCGCAAGATGTTTACGTGCAAACGCGATGGTGACAACCCCCACTAGCGCCGCAGCCAAGAACGTCGCCCACTCAATTGGTAAACCAAAACTGAGCCACAGAGTACGACTGCCGTGTCCCAGAGCTGCTGCAAGGGCGCAATAAGGCAGGTAACGACTCGGTACATTAAATACCATTGCAAAACCTATGGCTGGAATAGCAGAGAATATCGCGTCGTTAAGCATGGTTAAGATAAGAGACATCATAAGAACAAGCCCCCTATCTGCATCGCAATCGTAATACCAATTACAGAAGCTACAGTCAGCAAAGTCGCGTGCCCCCAGCGAGAGATCCCTACATTAAGATGACCTTTAACCATATCGGATATAGCGTTAATCATGGGAAAACCGGGAACAAGCATTAATACACTTGCCGCCATTGGTAATTTTGGTGTTTCAGTTAAATCAAATTGATAGCCGGTTTGCGCGATAAGCGTGGTAACAAAAGCGGTCACACTAAAATTAAGCAATAAATTATAGTGGCGCTTGGCAATAGATAATCTAACGAACATCCCGGAGGCGGAGGCTAAAAAGGTAATCAAACATGCAGCGATATCGCCACCAAATAGATGACAAAAGCTCGCACATGACAAGCCAATCATAGGTACTACATATTTTGCGGGATAAGCTCTGGGACGGATTCTAGCGACACGCTTACGCACTTCATTTAGGCCATAGATGCCTTTTTCAGTTAATAAACAAATGCGTTGTAACTCGCAAACCACAGTCATATTAATGCCATGTTCACGAATACGTCGGGTAGTAGTGATACAACGACCGACAGAAAGGCTGGTTAACACTAATGAATTTGAAGAGATAGATATCTCGACACTTTCTAAACCTAAGGCGTGGCCTAGGCGCTGAGTGATCTCTTCAACAAGTTCAGATTCAGCGCCATAAGCTAAAAGAAGTTGAGCAACCCTAACGACTTGACGTGTAATGTCATTTTGCGTTGTAGCGTACACCTTATCTCAACTTCCCTTCTGCAAATAATTATCTTTGGTAGATAATCTCTACATCGTAATCATCTTCGTCGAAGTCATCATCAAAATCATCGTCAAAATCTTCATTGATAGAATCATTCGCATCTTGATGGTAGTTATCCCATTTAAACTCAACTTCAGCATCAGCATCAACTTCTTCTTCTGGAGGAAGTGAAGCGATAAAGTCTAATAGTTTAAGGGCTAACTCAGCTGTACCTTCGCGGTTATAAGCAGAAATAGTGTAAATATCACCTTCCCACTCTAACTCTTTAACAATACGGTCAATACGCTCTTGTAGCTCATCTTGTAGCATCAAGTCAGCTTTGTTGATGACTAACCAACGTGGCTTACCTGCAAGTTTAGGTGAATGCTTCTCAAGTTCACCAACAATCGCTCTAGCAGATTCAACAGGATCGCTACCATCGATAGGCTCAACGTCTAGAATGTGCAGTAATACGCGGCAACGTTCTAGATGCTTCAAGAACTGAACACCTAAGCCTGCACCGTCAGCAGCACCTTCGATAAGACCAGGAATATCGGCAATAACAAAGCTTTGACCCGGTCTTGGGTTAACCACACCTAAGTTAGGCACCAATGTTGTAAACGGGTAGTCTGCAACCTTTGGTTTAGCTTTAGATACTGAACGAATAAACGTTGATTTACCCGCATTTGGCATACCTAGCAAACCTACGTCTGCAAGTAATAATAGCTCTAGCTTAAGGCTACGAACTTCGCCATCTGTACCTAAGGTCTTTTGTCTTGGCGCGCGGTTAGTACTACTCTTAAAACGAGTATTACCTAAACCATGGAAACCACCTTTAGCCACAAGCAGTTTTTGCCCATGAGTGGTTAAGTCACCGAGTGACTCTTCAGTATCGTTATCGATAGCGCGAGTACCAACAGGTACTTTAAGGATAAGATCTGCACCGCCGTGACCAGTACAATCACGTCCGCGACCATTCTTACCGCGCTCAGCGATATGGAAGCGTTCAAACTGAAAAGTGATCAGTGTATTAAGGTTTTCATCAGCTTGCAGGTAAACACTGCCGCCGTCACCACCGTCACCACCGTCAGGACCACCATCCGGAACATATTTTTCGCGTCTAAAGCTAACGCAACCACTGCCACCATTTCCGGCTTCAACACGGATAATAGCTTCATCGACAAACTTCATACCAACTCCTGGCACCACAGAATGAAAGAATTATACTCTTAACGATTCTAGTCGCCAAAACACAATTTACTTAATTTAAAAAAAACAAAGCCCCACCAATGGCGGGGCTTATATTAATTATTAGCTTAAGCTAAAAATTAATCTTCGATGCTGATGAACTTACGGTTCTGTGGACCTTTAACTTCAAACTTCACTTTACCATCGGTAAGAGCGAATAAAGTGTGGTCACGACCGATACCAACATTAACACCAGCGTGGAATTTAGTACCACGTTGACGAACGATGATGTTACCAGCTAGAACTGATTCACCGCCGAAGCGCTTTACACCAAGACGTTTACTTTCTGAATCGCGGCCGTTACGAGTAGAACCGCCAGCTTTTTTATGTGCCATGAGTTATTCTCCTAATTAAGCGTTGATAGCTGTAATTTTAACTTCGGTGAACCACTGACGGTGGCCCATTTTCTTATCGTGGTGCTTACGACGACGGAACTTAACAATAGTTACCTTGTCTGCACGGCCGTGGCTGATTACTTCAGCAACAACCTTACCACCTTCAACTAAAGGTGCACCTACGTGTACAGTTTCACCATCAGCAACCAAAAGAACTTGGTCAAATTCGATAGTTTCGCCTGTAGCAACTTCTAATTTCTCTAAACGAACTGTATGGCCGGCTTCAACGCGATGTTGCTTGCCGCCACTTTGAAAAACAGCGTACATAGCTATTTTACTCCGATATTCTAACACGCCGCTCAAAACATATATGTTTGATGCAGGGGTGCTATAAAAGCTTTAATGACAATGGTCGCGGAGTTTACGCTAAGAACTGGCTGCTGACAAGTCTTAATTAACTTAGAATAAAAAAAGACCCAAATAACTCTCACAATTACTTACAACTGCTGTCTTGTACCGTAAATTTAGGTAGAATCCAATTATTATAACATTTAAGCCTTAATTGAGCTGCAATGTTAATCTGCAGCCAACAAAAGAACTAGAGCCTACTTATGGATTTAAACGCCATTCGTCAATTGACTGATAGCGATATGCAAGCTGTCAATCAACTGATCTATAAACAACTAGAGTCAGATGTCGCCCTAATTAATCAACTTGGGTTCTACATTATTAACGGTGGCGGTAAACGCTTACGACCTCTGCTGTCTATTCTAGCAGCTCGTGCTATCGACTATAAAGGTGATTCTCACCTAAAATTAGCAGCAATTATCGAATTTATTCACACAGCCTCTCTTTTACATGATGATGTTGTTGATGAATCAATGCTGCGTCGTGGCAGAGAAACTGCCAATGCACTATTTGGCAATAGCGCCAGTGTATTAGTGGGAGACTTCTTATATACCCGTTCTTTCCAGATGATGACTGAATTAAAGTCGATGGAAGTACTAGAAATTCTCGCTGACGCAACCAACGTACTTGCTGAAGGTGAAGTCTTACAATTAATGAATTGTAAAGACCCTGACACCACAGAAGACAGCTACATGCGTGTCATCTACTGCAAAACAGCAAAACTGTTTGAGGCAGCGACTCGCTTAGCAGGCCTGTTAGCTGATAGCCCAATAGAAGTACAAACCGCACTCGCTGATTACGGTAAATACTTAGGCACTGCATTCCAGTTAACCGATGACTTACTTGATTACACAGCTGAAACTGAAGAGTTAGGTAAAAACATTGGTGATGACCTTGCTGAAGGTAAGCCTACTCTGCCGCTAATTTTTGCAATGGCAAATGGTAGCGATGCCGAAAAAGCATTAATCCGTGAAGCGATTGAAAAAGGCGATGGCACTGAGCACATCGAGACAATTCTTGCAGCTCTTAAAAATTGTGGTGCGCTTGAGTATACCGAGCAGCGCGCAATTGAAGAGTCTGAAAAAGCCATTGCGGCGCTTTCTATCATTCCAGACTCAGACTACAAGACTGCGTTAATCTCACTGGCAATGATTGCAACGCAGCGTAGCAATTAACTCTGCGAATAATTGTGATGAACCTATAAACAAAAAGGGAGCCTCAAGGCTCCCTTTTTAATTTCGCAATCGCATTACTTAACGAAATCGATACCAAGTTGAATATCTGCTTGCAGTGTATCTAGCATCGCATCACGTGCGTTTGCTTCAAATGCACTCACTTCGCCGTAAGCTAATACTTCTTCTACGCCATTTTTACCTAGTACAACAGGTTGTGCGAAGAATTCAGCATGTTCACTGCCACCGTCAACGTAAGCGCACTCAACAACGTTTGCTTCACCTTGCAAGCCGCGAACCAAAGACAGACCAAAACGACATGCTGCTTGACCCATAGATAGAGTCGCGCTACCGCCACCGGCTTTAGCTTCAACAACTTCTGTACCCGCATTCTGGATACGAGTCGTCAATGCAGCAACTTCTGCGTCAGTAAAGCTTACGCCTTCGACTTGAGAAAGTAGCGGCAAGATAGTCACGCCGCTGTGACCACCAATAACAGGTACTTTAACGTCAACAACGTTCAAACCTTTAGCTTCAGCAACAAAGGTTTCAGAACGAATCACATCAAGAGTCGTGACACCGAATAAACGGTTTTTGTCATAAACACCTGCTTTTTTAAGCACTTCAGCAGCAATCGCTACCGTTGTGTTTACAGGGTTAGTAATAATACCGATCAGTGCCTTAGGGCTAGTCGCAGCACACTTTTCAACAAGGTTACGTACGATACCGGCATTAATATTAAATAGATCTGAGCGGTCCATGCCAGGTTTACGCGCAACACCTGCAGAGATAAGCACAACATCAGCACCTTCTAGTGCAGCAGTAGGATCTTCACCAGCGAAACCTTTCACTTCAACCGCCGTTGGGATGTGGCTAAGGTCAACCGCAACACCAGGTGTAACAGGTGCGATATCATATAGCGACAGTTTAGAACCCGCAGGTAATTGAGTTTTTAACAGTAGGGCAAGCGCTTGGCCAATACCACCAGCAGCTCCAAGTACAGCAACTTTCATAATTATCTCCGTCAATTCTCGGATTTTTGTGATTTAGATCCATTTTCCCGATGCCGCAACAGTACTGGATTCACAAATAAAATTCAATTATCCCTTAGTCGTGTTCAGCATAATCTAGAACGCTAATATACAGACCACTATGCTGAAATCGAGTAAACATGCTATGTACAGACAATTAAACCAATTAAATTAGCATGATAAAAATTAGAATAATCATTCTAACTTAAATAGCGTTTTCAGGTAACTTGAATCTCAATTGCATTTTTATTCAGAAAAACGAATAGATATTGACAAAAAAACCGAAAATAATCATTATGAGGCAGATTTTTTTGAATAAAGAATAACAAGATATGCAAGCAAGCAAAAACCAAGACGATTTAGTTAAGACTTTCAAATCTATTCTAAAAGAAGAGAGATTTGGCTCACAAAGCGAAATTGTTATCGCGCTTCAGGCTGAAGGCTTTAGCAATATCAACCAATCAAAAGTATCTCGCATGCTGAGTAAATTTGGTGCAGTGAGAACCCGCAATGCTAAGCAAGAGATGGTTTATTGCCTACCTGCTGAATTAGGCGTACCAACGGCCGGTAGCCCGCTTAAGAACTTAGTACTCGATGTTGACCACAATCAGGCTATGATTGTGGTTAGAACTAGCCCAGGTGCCGCTCAGCTAATTGCACGCTTACTCGATTCAATAGGTAAGCCAGAAGGCATACTCGGCACCATCGCTGGCGATGATACGATTTTCATCTGTCCATCGAGTATTCACAATGTTGAAGACACGCTAGAAACAGTTAAGTCGCTATTTAATTACGCTGACTAAAACATTTAAGTTGCGATTTAATGCCATGCCTTTGCATGGCATTTTTGTTTCTGCTCACCATTAATTCTTCTATAACCCAATAAATACCTAGCCCTCCCCCAGATGTAGTTACTCAGGATGTAATTGAGCTTTAGGTAGCCAGACGCCCATCAGTATCTTTTATACAATATATTGCATAGTATCTTTTTTCTTAGCCACTAATAGTGATAGTCTTGCTTTACAGTATTGTGAGTCGAGAGTGGATGATGAACAAAAGTAAAATAATAAATATCAACGATATATGCTGGGAATCTTGGCAGCACGAAGATCAATATGCCAGTGAGCAAAAACACATTGGTGACACCGCTGGCGGTGAAAAAATAGGTGTCACAATGGAGCGTTTAGCGCCAGGCAAATCTTCAGCCGTTGCCCACTATCATACCAAAGAAGAAGAACACATCTATGCGATGCATGGTGAAGCGACTCTATACATTGATGGCGAGCCTCACCCCTTTAGTCAGGGGGAATATATCTGCTTTAACGCCGATACCGGGATCTCTCACAAATTGGTCAACCATAGTGAGCAAGATTTTGTGTTTCTCGTAGTAGGCAATCGCGATATACACGATGTGGTCGTCTACCCTGAAAACAATAAAGTATTAGTAAAATCTGTCAATGAAGTTTATGCCCGTCGCCCAACTAACTACTGGGATAAAGACGAAGATAATAATTCGTAACTCATATTCCGTGACTGAGCGCCACAAAAAAACGCACCTTATATCGGTGCGTTTTTGTCTAAATCATTGTCTGGCTTCTATGCGTTAATCATAAAATCCAAAGACGGAGCGAAGAATGACGATCCCGTTAATGCTTGAGTAAAGTGCATTAGGTGATCGTGATTGCCTTCGCTATCACCATGAACCATGCTTTCCAGCATTTTTTCAAAGTTGACAGAGTTACGACAAGTGGAAATAAACATCAGCCCCTGCTCTTTAACCGAGCCATAAGGCATACTTTGCCTTAAGATCTCCATCGACTTACCTTCGCTATCTTTAAGGTTAACCCGCTTGATATGGCTGGTTAATGGCTTGTCTGCAGACGCATACTCAATATTATCAGCTTTAGTACGACCAATAACGTCTTCTTGCTTTTTAACTGGCAAACGATTCCACTTACTTAAATTATGAGCAAACTTTTGCACATGAATATAACTGCCACCTTTAAAGCGACTATCTTCTTCGCCAATCAGCGCCACTTCTTGACGACTACGACCTTTAGGGTTTTCAGTACCATCAACAAAACCGGTTAAGTCGCGTGCGTCCATAAATCTAAAGCCACGTTCTTCATCAACCAGCTCAACGAGACCTTCAAACATCTGGTTAACTTCATTAGCCACCAAATGCAGAATATCAAAACGATCACAACGGATATGAACAAACAAATCGTATTCGATAGCAGGCGCATCACGAGTACCTTTGTTCATTGCAGGGAAAGGCTTTAGCTGCTCAGGTCGAGCACTTGGGTATAGTGTGTCCCAATAGTTAGCGCCAATGGCCACAAAGCCATTAAATGCACTATCAGAGTATTGATCGGCTAATTCATAAATATATTGAGCTACGTTCGCCACGCAAGGTCGCATATCAGACTCAACACTGTCGTTAGCATTAAACATTAAATAGACACTGTGCAAGTTCCCTTCTGCACATACTCCAAGCTGTTCACGCGGCATAACCTGACTATCCATTATTTTAAGTAACCCTTTTGCTGAATTTAATTTCGGCAACATTATGTACAACTTTAGTCATTAATATCATTAACTGACGCACAATAACTAGAATTAAAACAGAAATGTTGGTTGTGACGCAGATTTAGGCAAAGGCCAACTAGATCAAGATCGCAAAATATATGACCTTCACCTCTACATAGAGGTCGGTTATGCACCCAGTCATCTTTGCAGCCTAAGCCATTTGCTTGATCATTACCTTATACTGTTAAGTTAAAGCCAAGCTTAACCCACACGTATATCTTACACAGTCTTATGAAAACAAGACCAAATTGTGATTCTGGTAGCTTATATCGACCCGCTCACCAACTGCAAAATCAAGTTCGGTACTATGCACATCTAATACGTTTTGCCCGACCTGAACTTGATATTGGCAGATATTGCCAAGAAAACGTCGCTCAAGGATCTCTCCCGCCCCATTAGTAATCGCAGATAAATGTATATGTTGCGGCCTTAACAGGAGCTGGGCCTCGCTTCCTGCAGCAAGATCCAATGGCTTATTACTGACAATTTGACCAATCGAGGTCTCAACAGTATGGCTATCGATGATCTGCGCCGTTAAATAGTTCGCAGTACCCAGAAAATCTGCAACGTATCGGTCAGAAGGTGCCGAATATAAGTTTTCAGCATTACCGCACTGCACAATACGCCCTTCATTAAACAAGGCCAATTTATCGGCGAACACAAACGCTTCATCTTTACTGTGAGTAACAAATACCGCACTAACATTATGCTTTTTAAGGATCTCTCTGATCTCTAACATCATCTCTTTACGCACTTTAGCGTCGATATTAGAAAACGGTTCATCAAGTAATAACACCTCTGGTTCGTAGGCCAAAGCTCTTGCTATCGATACTCGCTGCTGTTGACCACCCGATAATTCATGAGGATAACGCTTAGCTAAGCCTTCTAGCTTAACCAAGGTTAACATTTCTTGTAGCCTTGCTTTCCTTAGTGTTATGTCACGACTTTTAAGACCAAAGAGAATATTCTCAGCAACAGTAAGATGCGGGAATAATGCGTAATCTTGAAAAATCATCCCTACGCCGCGTTGCTCACTGGCAATAAACTGATGCTTATCGGCAACGACTCTATTGTTAATGGCGATTGAACCTTGGCTAATTGCCTGCAGCCCGGCTATTGCACGTAATAAGGTTGTCTTACCGCAACCACTCGGGCCAAGCAGTGCAACGATTTCGCCCTTCTCAACAGTAAGATCTAAGCCTTTTAAAATCACTTGCCCTTGATAGTCACTAAACACTTGTTGTATTGCTAATGTCGCCATATTAATTATCTTGCTCCAAGGAACGATTCAGATAGATAAGCGGAATTAGGCCTACTAGCACAATCACAATTGCCGCCAAGGCCCCGTGCTCAAGTTGCTCATCCGATACAAACTGATATACATAAGTCGCTAAGTTTTCAAAGCCTATTGGCCTAAGCAACAAGGCAGCAGGCAACTCTTTCATACACTCAATGAAAACTAACAATAGCCCTGCAAAAATGCCTTTTCTAAGTAAAGGAATATGTACCAAACGCAACAAGTTCATAGGCTTTAAGCCCATGGTTATACCTGCCATATCAAGCGATGGTGAAATGCGTTTATAACTATTCTCAATACTGCCAATGGCTATTGCCGCAAAGCGAATACAAAATGCGCACACAATAATAAAACTGCTTCCGGTTAAGATTAACCCCGGCCCCTGAACACCAAAGTACACAGCAATATCGTCAATCGCGAAATCAATTATGGTAAAAGGCACTAAAATACCTATCGCTAGCACAGTACCGGGTAATGCGTACCCCGTTGAAGCTAGCCGAGAGGGCAATATATCTGCCCGTCTTGGGCTAATACGGCGAATAAACATTAATACAATGCCAATGCCGACACAGATAAGACTCGCTAATAACGAGATCCATAAACTATTAAAGCTGTACTCAAAAAACTTAGCGTTCCAACTTTCAGCAAAATAGCCGTAAGCATATTGCAGTAAAATAACAAAAGGCAGCAGAAAGGCTAATGTTAATAACAGGGTGCAATATCCCGTAGCCAGGTACGCTTTAACGCCTGTTAGCGAATAGGTATCCAACTCCCCTGGAGTTGACTGCTTTTGAAATAGCTTTTGCTTACGCCTTGCAAACCGCTCAAAGCCCACCATTGCAAAAATCACCAACAGCATAATGGTTGAAAGCTTAGCTGCTGCGGTCAAACTACCGTACTCAAACCAAGTGTCGTAAACCGCAGTGGTTAGGGTTGGCACAGCAAAATAGCTCACTGTGGCAAAATCAGCAGCGGTTTCCATTGCCACTAATGCAGCACCGACGGCTAACGCCGGACGAGCCATTGGCAAACTTAAGCGCCAAAAACTCTTCCAAGGCCCACAGCCCATCACGCGTGTCGCTTGGGTTAAACTGGCTGACTGCTCCATAAAAGCAGTTCTTGCTAACAGATAAATATAAGGAAATAACACCAGCGCTAACATGATAGCTGCGCCGCCTAAAGAGCGAACCTCTGGAAAGTAATAGTCTTGCGGCGTTTGCCAAGCAAAAAAGTGACGCAAACCTCGCTGCACAGGACCGGCATAATCAAGTAAATCAGTATAAACATATGCCACAACGTAAGCAGGCATAGCCAGTGGCAGTAGTAACGCCCATTGAAATACACGTCTGCCTGGAAAGTGACATTTGGCAACAAGCCAAGCGGCAGGGATCGCAATAACAAGAGAACCGATAACCACCCAAAACATCAACCATAAACTATTGCTGATGTACGTTGGCAGTACGGTATTAAAAAGGTGGGGAAACACTGATTCATCAGGCATTAGTGACTGCCCAATTAGTGCAATAAGCGGCATAACAATCAAGAATGCCAAGGTGTAACTCGTGACAGACCAGCCTCTGGCTAAGCCTAGAACCATAATATTAACTACCTAAGTATACGGGACAATTTATTGTTAGATACCATTATCGTTATAAACAAGAAAACCTATCTTATTGCCATCAGCATAAGATAGGTTCAATGACGTTTCATTGGCAATAACATATTACTAGCTTATAGCCAGTTGGGCGTAGTCTACGCCGGATACGTTAGCCTAACCTTAAACAAATTTATCATTAAGTTACAGATCAAACTTCACTTCATCGAGTAATTTAATCGCTGCACTATGATATTCAGCTAACTTATAGATAGGTAAATCATCAGTTTTAAACTCGCCCCAAGAAGCAACTAGCTTCGATGGTGCTACATCCGCTTTAACTGGGTATTCAAAATTAACTTCAGCATAGGTTTGCTGCGCTTTATCACCCGACAAGTATTCCATCAATTTAAGCGCTGACTCTTGATTCTTAGAGTATTTAGCTAAAGCCATACCAGAGACATTGATATGCGAACCGCGGTTATCTTGGTTAGGGAAGTTAATTTCTATCGCATCAGCCCAAACCTTTTGCTTTGGGTCTTGTATCATTTTCCCGAGGTAATAGCTGTTACCAATAGCAAGATCACAAAGACCTTCGCTAACCGCTTTAACTTGCGCTCTATCATTGCCTTGTGGTTTACGTGCTAGATTAGCTTTCCAGCCCTCTAACCAAGTTTTGGTCTCTTGCTCACCATGATGCGCAATCATCGATGCCACCAGTGAAACGTTATATGGATGCTTACCACTGCGGGTACAGATTTTGCCTTTGTATTTCGGGTCAGCTAAATCTTCATAATTAATATCAAGCTTGCCGAGTCTGTCTTTTGAAGAATAAATATTTCGTACACGCATCGTTAGTGCGTACCACTCATCATCTGGCGAGCGATATTTAGCAGGAATATTTTGTTGTAGGACGTCACTTTTAGCAGGTACAACTAAATCTTTTTCAACCAACTCCATTAGTCGATAAAAATCGGATGTTAGTACAATGTCAGCTTTAGATAAGCGACCTTCACGCATCATGCGCTCAGCAATACCTTTCTTTGAAAATACCACATCAACACCAATACCTGTTTCTTTGGTAAAGTCCGCTAAGATAGGTTCGATAAGAAAAGCTTGGCGATAGGAGTATACGGTTAAATTTTCTGCAGCATTCGCGATTGATGCAAAACAGGCAAAGCCCATCACAGCTAAACTCTTTATTACTTTCATTACTTCTCTCCCTTGAACAATATCGAACAACTTTGATTGATAGTGATAACAATTCTCAATTGCACAAAGGGTAATCAAAACTGACCTTAACAGCAAGTATTTGTGAGCGATTTATGTAAACAATTTAACTAAGCCTAACATCAGTAAACGCTTAACTTATATGTAATTATCACGCTCATTTTAGGAGGGAAACATCGGCTTAATTAGGGCGGCTTTGGCTAAATAGCAACTGCATTGATACTTGCTCATGCCATAAATCGAGTGCTGGAACCAAGTTTCGCCAAGCAAGTTGCGGATGACGAAAGTCCAAGTAATCCAATAAACAAACTAACAAAACCTGTTGCGCGGTGAGTTGTTGATAATGCACTAAGCCTAATTGCTCAACTTGTTTAAGCCCTCTCAATAAGGCCTGTTCAAATCTGGCGGTCCAAAAATCAGAACGCAAGCCTTCATTGTCTCGCACCTGCTCTTGCCTCAGGGCTACTGCACTATCTAACATGCCTTTTAAAAGTGAAAAGTGACATTGATTGGTCCAGTTGTCATATTGGCCACCAAATAGTGCAGCATCACCATATTTATCATCGATAAAGCGCATAATCACTTCGCTGTCGTATAGTGAAGACCCATCATTTAAACTTAAACAAGGCACTTTACCAAGCGGGTTGCTACGTAGGAATTCTTCCTCATTGGCAAAAGGATCAACGATCACCTCTTCGATACCTGAAACCTTATAGTATTGAATAAAAATCCGCACACAGCGGGCATAAGGTGAGGCATCTGAATAGAACAATTTCATGGTTAAACATCTCCTTTGCTTACCAATATTTCTCAACGGTGATCTGCCCGGGTGCACGGCGTAAGTTCTTAGCAAGACCGCGGTCTTTAAGTACTTCTTGTGCGTGGCTAATCATGTCAGGGTTACCGCATAGCATGACTTGCGACTCTGCGGCAGTTAAATTTAAACCGACTTTTGCTTCTAGCTCGCCGCTGATAATTGCATCAGGGATCCTGGCAGTAAGTGCACCGTCTAAAGACTCTCTAGTCACAGACAGTACCAACTTAAATTGTTCTGGGTAAGTTTGCTCAAAGCGCTTAAGGTGTTCAAGGTAGGCTAAGTCTTCAATATGGCGAACGCCATAGACCATGACGAGCTTGTCATAGGATTGCCAAGGTTCAGGCGTATCCATAATAGAGATAAAAGGACCCACTGCGGTTCCAGTGGCGAGAAACCACAAATGTTTACCCTTGAGTTCATCTTTGGGTAACTCATCAAGCGTCATAAAACCTGTCGCTTTGGTGGCAACATCAATACTGTCGCCAATATTAAGCTGCTGCAGGTTTGGGGACAACTGACCTTCATCAACCGCTACCGCTAAAACCTCAATATAATCACATCCCGGAGGGTTAACCAATGAGTAAGCTCGCCCAACTCTTTTATCATCAACCACCCGGCTCAGTTTAATAAACTGCCCAGCAATAAAATCGCCAATGTCGACTTTGATTCTCAGTGAAAATAGCTTATCACTCCAGTCGATCCTTTCAATGACCTTGCCTTCTATCCACATAGCATACCCCTAATCAATTTGTTCTCACTCCAAGCATTAAGCCAGAGTTAAGTAAAATGGGTAACGACCCGCTTTGATAAACCCAATAGTTTTATCTGAGCCTGAATCGCAACTAACCGCTACCAAAGGAAATTAAAGCTGTAAATCAGCATAAGCTTTTATTTCAATTTCAGAAAGCCTAATCTAATAACGAATCGTTAAATATCATCTAACTTGAGTTAAGCTAAACATTGTCAGCGTCAGGAAAACAGAGGTTTACCTATGCACCTAGAAAAAATACCGACTATCCCCAAGCGCTTGCAATTCACCCTTCTGGTTATTTTATTTAGCCTAATAAGCAGCTTTAGCCCGCTCGCTTTAAGCCAACCATCACAGCCAAATCGTTGTGACAAGCCCGCGATGAAAACACTTGTCGTCATTCGTCATGCTGAAAAACACCAAGACGGCAGCAAAGATCCGAAGTTAAGTGCTTTGGGAGAACAAAGAGCGCAAGCGCTAATCAAAGCATTATCAGGGCTACCTGTATCGCAACTCATTGCATCTAACTACCAAAGAACTCAACTCACGCTGGCGCCATTAGCCGAGCACCTACAATTGCCTATCATAATCGCTACGACAGAGTCTGGTATTGACTCTCATATTGCCCAAATCGTCGCTCTGGTTAATCAAAGCAAGGGCAATGCCGTTATCGCAGCTCACTCCAACACTGTTCCCTTGATAATTGAATCATTCGGCGGACCGAGAAATATAAAAATAGAGGAAGAGGAATATGGTGGGCTTTATCAGCTTGTTATCTGTAAAGACGACAAAACCAATTTACTTAAAACGCACTTTGGTGAACCCAGTGCACAGAAAAAGCGTGATATGTGAGGCGCATCACTGTAGAATAAGATTTAACCCAGATGACGTTAGTTCACCAATTGTTGTTTAAACAATTAACTATGCGTTAGCGAGACAAGAGCAAGCCAACCAAAGCCGATGCCTTTTCTACACAAATACATACCGACAAATAGTCTACATATAATGCTAAAACAGGCACCAGCCAGTAAAGCCATTAGACTAAATCATCTCAATTTAGTAGCGTTGCAATCTCAGAAGGCTGAGTAAAATGAACAGTTTAGACATATCACCTAAGCAAAAAGCTCTGTCTAAGAGCTGCAATAGTTGTGAGCGTATGACGGTAATCGAAGGAGAGTTTATCTGCTTTAGAGAGGGCCAGATAACCAGCTTAACGCCGATGAAAAAGCCCTCTTTAAAATCTAGCCTGATTTGTGATGGCTGGAAAATAGGTAAAATAAACTTTTAAGCGCTTAACATCCCGGCATAGTCTCTAGCTGAAAATTTAGGCTCATATAACAAGCCTTGTAACTGTGCTTCAGGCGTTGCTTTAGCAAGACTTAGCCCTCGGGTCGTGACTCGCATACCGGCACACAATTCAAAATACACAACTTCAAGCTCATCAGTTTCTAACCCACGTTTTTTAAGGGTGGCCATAATTGCGAGCCAATCTGTATTCACTTTACTGTCTTGCCCTTCAATCTGAGCTCGTATAGGTATATTTTTCATCGTCACCTTCTTTGCATGCACTACCCTTTAAGTTTTAGCGATTATATCCTTACCAATCTGAACCTATGCTGAACTCTAAATAAACTTAACCTAAACTAGGTCATTAATTTCAATCGATATCAGCAAAACAGCGTTATACTCAAAAATCAGCAGATTCTTGCTGCGCATACCACAACTTACAATACAACCCATTCGCTGCTAATAACTCATTGTGGCTGCCCGCCTCAACCACTTTTCCCTTGCTTAGCACTATAATCTTATCTGCATCGATAACGGTTGAAAGTCGATGAGCTATCACCAGACTAGTGTGGCCTTTAGCCACCTCTTTAAGCGCCGTCAAAATCGCTTGTTCCGATCGACTATCCAGAGAAGATGTCGCTTCATCAAATACTAATATAGGCGATTTCTTCAAGATTGCCCTTGCTATGGCAACGCGTTGCTTCTCGCCGCCTGATAACTTTAAGCCACGTTCGCCAACTTTGGTTGCACCGCCCTCGGGTAAGCTCTCGATAAATTGACTTAGATGCGCCATTTGTATTGCAGCGCTAATCTCTTCATCTGTCGCAGATGGACGGCCATAACGGATATTCTCAATTAACGTATCGTTAAACAACACAGTATCTTGCGGCACTATCGCTATCGCCTGCCTAAGGGTATTCTGGCTGACATCACGAATATCATGACCATCAATACATATACGGCCACCCACCACATCATAAAAACGAAATAGCAGTTTCACCAAAGTAGACTTACCAGCGCCACTATCGCCAACTATCGCGACTTTCTGACCTGCTTCCACCGTCAAACTAACTCCCTTTAATATCTCTCGAGAGTCATAGCTGAATACCACATTTTCAAAAGAGACCGAGCCTTGTGTTAGTGGCTTATCGTACGCATCGCTGGCATCTTGTATTAATGGCGTTTTATCCAGTAAAGCAAACATGCGTTCAATATTGGCAAATGCACCCCGGATCTCGCGATACACAAAGCCCAGAAAGTTGAGCGGGATAAACAACTGCATCATAAATGCATTGATTAATACAAAGTCACCAATTGTCATCACGCCGCTTGCCACATCAGCTGCAGCCATGCCAAGCATCAATGTCATTGCCACTGCAATAATACAAGCTTGGCCCGCATTTAGCGCAAACAGTGACAAACGGTTTTTACGCTTTGCATCTTCCCACTGCGCCAAAGCAACATCATATTGCTTAGCTTCATGTTGCTCATTATTGAAGTATTTGACCGTTTCGTAGTTAAGCAAACTGTCTATTGCTCGTGTATTTGATATTGAGTCTGCTTTTGCTGCATCGCGCACATACCCAGTACGCCATTCGGTAGCCACAACAGAAAAAGCACCGTAGGCAATCACCGCCAGCAAAGTCACACCAGCAAACTCATAGCCGTAGTTATAAAATAAAATCCCCACCACCAAAACAATCTCAAGCATAGTCGGTACGATGTTGAACACCATAAAGCGCATTAAGAAGCTCATGCCGCTGATGCCACGCTCTATATCACGCGATAGGCCGCCAGTTCTCCGCTCTAAATGGAATGCCATATCTAGACGATGTAAATGCTCAAACACCGCCATACCTAAACGTCTAATCGCCCGTTCAGTAACGCGACCAAATAGGGTATCTCTAATTTCAGAAATAATAGTATTAAGCAGTCGAATACAGCCGTAGGCAATCACCAAGGAAATAGGGACTGATACCAGCTTGGCTGTTGATGCTGTCGATAGACCATCAACCAGCGCCTTAAGCACAAATGGCAAGCCCACACTGGCAAGTTTAGCAATCACTAAGCAAAGTAATGCCAAGCCGACTCTTTGCTTAAACTCAAGCAAATATGGCCACAGCATTCGTAACACTTTCCAGTTAAGCTTACCTATTGGTCCATCGAAGTATAAAGAGGGGCGCATTTTTTATTCCAATCAATAGAAATGATAATAATGTTTATTTCTATTTTAATCACAATAGGTTAACCAGTATTTAGGTATTATACGAGATTATGATTTGTAGATTAAAAGTTAACAAACACTTGCTAGAGACCACTTAATCGTACTACTTTAGGCGAAATGTAGAGGATGAAAACTCTTAAACTGGGCTGACATGCACACTTTTTAGCAATTTTATTCCAAGTGATGCAAATTGTGTTAACCCAAAGAAAAGAATTTGATACCCTCTGCCCGACAAAATCAAAAGTGAACAAGTTAGAAGAGTCCATTGACTCTTTTCAAGTTACTATAAAAAGGATGCAAATATGCTTGACTCATCCAAGCCCAACTATCCCCCCTTGCCACTCATCCAAACATGGATATGGATGATGACCCAATCTGGAAATCCTGAAATTCAGGAAAAGGGACAAAACAATCTTATTGCTTCTTTTGGCAGCCTAGCTAAGGCTAACGAATATCTATTAGAACAAGATAATAAATAAACTAATTGCATAAAAAAAGGAGGCTTATCGCCTCCCTTTTCATCAATATTTAAACTTTCCGACGTTCAATAATACTGTTATTCATCACAGCTAATAAACGTTCAGTATCTGACCAACCGATACATGCATCAGTCACACTTTGACCGTAACATAAAGACTGCCCTTCAACATGATCTTGCCGCCCTTCAATTAAGTTACTTTCAACCATCACGCCAAAAATAGCCGTTTCACCACCGGCAACTTGTGCTGCAACATCATCAGCAACTAACATTTGACGCTCAAACTGCTTACTGCTGTTAGCATGACTAAAATCAATCATAATATTTCTGTCTAAGCCTGCTTTATCAAGCTGCTGGTTTATCTCTGCTACATGACCAGCGCTGTAATTAGGCTCCTTGCCACCACGTAAAATAATATGGCAATCAGGGTTACCCTTAGTCTCTACAATGGCTGAATGACCGAACTTAGTCACAGATAAAAAATGGTGTGGTGCGCTTGCCGCACCAATCGCATCAATCGCAACTTTAATCGTACCGTCAGTACCATTTTTAAACCCTACAGGGCTTGATAAACCGGAGGCCAATTCGCGATGAACTTGAGACTCTGTTGTGCGCGCACCAATCGCGCCCCAACACATTAAGTCTGCAACATACTGTGGGGTGATCATATCTAAGAACTCACCTGCCGTTGGCAAACCAATATCATTAAGATCCAACAGTAATTTACGCGCGGTACGCAAACCATCATTAAGCTTAAAGCTGTTGTCCATGTAAGGATCATTAATTAAGCCTTTCCAGCCAACTGTTGTGCGCGGCTTTTCAAAATAGACTCGCATAACAATCTCTAATTGATCTTTATATTGCTCTCTTAATTCAACGAGGCGCTTACCGTATTCAAGCGCTGCAATAGGATCGTGGATAGAACATGGACCAATAACCACCAACAGGCGATCTTCTTTCTTTGCGAGGATATTATGAATGCTTTCACGGGCGTTAAATACGGTCGCTGATGCGTTCTCTGTTGCAGGAAATCGCTCCAAAATAGCAATAGGAGGCAACAATTCTTTTATTTTACTAATTCGAACATCATCATTTTGGTAATACATGGTAATACTTAGCTCCGTCTAGCCTATGAATACAGATCTCTCAATTGCGATACTGCATTCAATTTATCCAGTATGAAGCTTAAATGCAATCAAGTTATGATTATTAAACAATAATATTTATAATGCATTGTTTAATAACAACATAAAAATCATTTACCTGTATAAAACTCTTATTTTAAGCGGGAACTAAAGGGATATAACGATAGATTTTATTTCGTACATACAAATTTTCTCACGTAAACTTCTTCTAATACATTAGACTAAAACTAAACTTGAATTTATTTCACCGAGATTAGATAAGCAGAACTGCTTATCCATTAAAAGATAAGCTTGTTTTAATGTGAGCAATCCGCAATTATTTAGATCAGATAGCCCCACGTATGTTTATATTAATAACTACACAGCCTCACAAGCGATAAATGTGCTCCACTAATGACTTGCCATGGCATGTAACTTAGCTTGGTAGCGTTGCTTATTCTTACTGTCCTTAGTCAGTGAAAGCGCTTTTTTTAAATGTTTCTCCGCAAGCCGTTCATCACCAATAACCCAGTAAGTACGTGAAAGACCAAAATAGAATTCATGACGATAATCAGCCTTAGCAATCGCACGTTTATACCAACTTAGTGCATCTTGATATTCTCGTTCCAAATAAGCTTGTTGTGCCATTCCATAGTAATAATAAGGGTTACGTATACGTGCTAACTCTAACACCTTGTGCACCTCAGCCCATTCATCAAGTCTATTTTGAACAGACAACATAATGGCGTAGTTATTGAGTGCATTCATATCTTCAGGACTAACCATTAGTGCGTAACGATAAAGGGCTTCAGCTTGTGTATCTAAGCCTTTATAACGGTATAACACCGCTAAGGTGTTTAATGCAGGTAAAAACTGGTTCTGCTCAGCCAGTGCGAGCTTAAGTAATCCATAAGCACGATCATAATTGCCGACAATCAACGCCTCGGCAGCGAGGTTGTTATAGAACATAGAGGTGACAGTCGACTTATTAATTCTTTGGGTACTGTACCCTTGCATTGCACGCTCAGGTAGAAAATCAATTTGAATTGAGCGAGTAGAAATATTAAAGACATTACTTTTATCAGCAGGAAGTAGCTTTAAATTGATATGACCATTAACTAAATAAAAGCCTCCTTGCCTATCCCAAATAGGGGGAATACCAATATCTTGATATTCTACTTTTACATCAACCGCCTCAGCTAAAGCTGCTGTTAACACCACTAAAGACAAGCAGTTTCCTTGACGATCGTTGAAAGTCTCACTCGCGGTTCGGGTAAGGTTGTCGGCATAACGGAAACCGCCATCAGTCGCATTGATATAGTCGGCAAGCCACTCGTGCATCATTTTTTTTGGCTGGTGAAGAGGGCTTTGTGAACGCTTCAATTCTCGCTTTAAATCAACAAGCGCTTGTTCAGGTAATGTAAATATATCTTCAGGTGTAGGTAAGGTGGTTACCGCGGTAAAATGCTCATCATGAAAATAAGTATTTAGATCCACATCTTGTGTGGATGTTTTACTCGCACAGCCTCCAATAAAGCTACTTAGCAATAAAGTTAACATCAAAATAGGTCTAATCATCACACCCTCAACACAAAGGATACTTACAATAAGCATATGTCATAGGTATGAACTTGATAAAAAAAAGCGTTACAAAATACGATACCCCTTATCTAAAGCGACGACTCACAGCGATATTCTGCAGCTAAATCAACTAAAAGACTGTTGAGAAGCGAATACTGCGATAGCAATTTAACAGTAAAGCGAGCGGCTAATTAGTCGCTGGATTGGGTGGGTCGATTTGAATAAACACATCTTGGTTTTGATACTGGTAAGGTCGGTAAAATAAGCCTTGGCAGGAAAAATACTGATAGGGTGTCGGCATAGCAATACAACCCAAAGGTAGGCTCTGTAAAATCTGTAATTGTTGCTGAAAGCGCAGGGCTTCGCGCCATTGGTGCAGCTTTTGCACTTCATCTCGAACAGCAAATGCATCAAAAGGCTCACTGGATTTACGCACTACAACTTGGCCTGCACTAGCCATACTTGTCGTTATTATTAGGCCGATCAAGCCCATACTTCTAAATAACTGCTTGAGCACTTTCATCGTATTGCCCCTTGATACATAAAAGCCGTTGTTTCAATCCTACTTTCGAAACAGCTATCAATCCAGTCTACTCTAGCGTCAATAAAACACCTAGGCCACTGAAAGCAAACTGAGAGACAAAAACAGAGCCGCAGCTCTGTTTTATAGGAGGGACTTAGTGCTATCAGCTTGAGCTTTTAATCGACACAAACTCAGGGTAAGCATCAATACCACAGTCTGAAGCGTCCATACCGTTATACTCTTCTTCTGCAGTCACACGGATCCCCATAGTCACTTTCAGTACTAACCATACCGCCGATGACGCCAAGAATACCCAAGTGAAAATCACGCCAGCACCAAATAATTGAGTTAACAATGATGCTTCAGCATTAGAAACAGGGACTAAAATTAAGCCTAGTAATCCCGCCACACCATGCACTGAAATCGCACCGACTGGGTCATCAATTTTAACACGGTCAAAAGCAACAATAGAGAACACCACTAAACCGCCAGCAACGATACCGATAACGCCCGCCATAACTAAAGAAGGAGACAAAGGATCAGCGGTAATCGCCACTAAGCCAGCCAATGCACCATTTAAAATCATGGTTAAATCGGCTTTGCCCCATATTAGACGGCAAACAATTAACGCCGAAATAGCTCCAAATGCCGCAGCTGAGTTGGTATTAACAAAAATCTTAGCAACCGCACTGGCATTTTCAGCGTCAGAAACCAGCAACTGCGAGCCTCCGTTAAAGCCAAACCAACCCATCCATAAAATAAACATACCTAAGGTCGCCATGGGCAAGTTAGAGCCGGGAATAGGGTTAACTTGACCATTTGCGCCATATTTACCCTTACGAGCACCAAGTAATAACACCCCAGATATCGCCGCAGCCGCACCCGCCATGTGCACAATACCGCTACCAGCAAAGTCAACAAAACCCGCTTGAGCTAAGAATCCGCCTCCCCAAGTCCAGTAACCTTCAACCGGATAAATAACTGCAGTCATAAATACAGAAAAAGTTAAGAATGCCCATAACTTCATACGCTCAGCTACCGCGCCCGATACAATCGACATTGCAGTTGCAACAAACACGACCTGGAAGAAGAAATCAGATTCAAGAGCATGGTCAGCCCCTTCCGCTTGCGAGCCAATAAGCGCGCCGAGTGAAGGCAACCAGCCACCTTCAGTATTATCGACGTACATAATGTTGTAACCAACCAGTAGAAACATTACGCAGGCAATAGAATATAAACAGACATTTTTAGTCAAAATCTCGGTGGTGTTTTTAGACCTCACCAAACCTGCTTCTAACATGGCAAAACCAGCAGCCATCCACATTACCAAGGCACCTGAGATCAAAAAGTAAAATGTATCTAGGGCAAAGCGCAACTCTGTTACCGTGAGGCCTAACTTAGT
Organism: Shewanella sairae; assembly: GCF_023283535.1. Classification (GTDB taxonomy): domain Bacteria; phylum Pseudomonadota; class Gammaproteobacteria; order Enterobacterales; family Shewanellaceae; genus Shewanella; species Shewanella sairae. The sequence continues at coordinate 120,682 of NZ_JAKILT010000002.1, forward strand.
TAAATCATCCATATGCTTATCCCCTTAAAGTGCATCGTTGTCGAATTCGCCGGTACGAATACGGATTGCTTGCTCTAAATCGGTGACAAAAATCTTACCGTCACCAATTTTTCCTGTTCGAGCTGCGTCCGTAATTGCCTCTAAAAGCATCTCTAGACGATCTGATTTAATGGCGATTTCTAATTTTACTTTCGGTAGAAAATCGACTTGATACTCAGCGCCACGATAAAGCTCGGTATGGCCTTTTTGGCGACCAAAACCTTTTACTTCTGTGACCGTCATTCCCTCAATACCGACACCGGCAAGGGCTTCGCGTACATCGTCTAATTTAAATGGTTTAATAATTGCGCTAACCAATTTCATGACTTTCTCCCAAGTTTTATTCTTTGTTTGCACAAACATAATTCAAACATCAAGCCATGTTTTTTAGCTGTTAATATTCAGCATCTTAGCTAACAACAACGAATTTGAGTTGAATATAAATGCACCATTTAAGTGCATTTAGTCAGTAGCTGCACAAATTTAACGCAGCATAATTTAACGACTCGCTCACCGATGCATTAGACCTATTTCTAATTGGTCTTATCATCACAGTGGGTTTTACTGGCAGCTGTCCATACTCACGTTAAAAGAGTAAAAAATGCTAAAAGCTGAAGAATGTGTTTTGGTGATTGTTGATGTGCAAGGCAAGCTGGCTAAGGTTGTGCGTCAAAGTGAGCAGTTACAGCATAAGCTGCATACACTGGTGAAAGCCGCGCAGTTATTTGATATGCCAATACTGTGGCTAGAACAGATCCCAGAGAAATTAGGTGCAACCACAGAAGAGATCGCCAACATACTAAAGCAATCTACTACGCCTATCGCTAAACAGCATTTTAGTGGTTGGCAGGCTGAGGCGTTTCAACAGCAACTAAAGGCTCTTGGGACAAAGCAGGTTATCTTGGCTGGGGTTGAAACCCATGTTTGCGTGTATCAAACCTGTCGAGACCTGCTCGACAATGGTTATCAAACGCATATTGTTGTCGATGCTATGTCTTCGAGGACAGAGGCAAACAAACAATCTGGAATTGCGATGATGCAGCAACATGGCGCCCTCATAACCAATGTTGAGTCACTATTATTTGAACTACAACATCAAGCCCAAGGTGAGCGTTTTAACGCTCTGCTAAAACTGATTAAGTGACTAGCCTTACAAGTAAAAGATCCACCTTCTGAAGAAGGTGGCTTTGATATAACTCCCTAAAAGAGAGCTTTCCTACCGTGCGTTTACAAGACGCCGTAAATATATCCCTATAGGCTCTACTAAATCATCCCTGATTTAGAAGCTTGTACCGCACTATTAGCAAAGCTCACGTATCACTTGAGTTAATCAGCTATGTTTAAATGAACTTATAAGCCGTGTATCGCATGGATGCGATAAGCGAGCCTCCATGGAAGGAACCTCGGCGTGCTTATAAGTCGTTAAACATAGCCTTACTCCGCAATGCCATTGAACGTACTTCAGGCAAAGCCTAATTAATGATAACCACCTACTGAAGTAGGTGGTTTAGGGCCAAAAACAAAAAGCCCTCAAATGAGGGCTTTTACATTACACATTAATCAAAGTGTTTAATCAGACTTACTTGTAAGTCGCTTCACGCTTTTCAGCTTCAGCATCCCACTTAGGTAGAACAGTCTTCTTAAATTCAGCTTTATCAGCGTTCATCTTCTTCATGTCCATACCAAGAGCTGCTTGTGCTTTCGCTTTAGTAGAGATATCTGGAAGTGCTACTGGCTGAGGTACACCTTTCTTAGCAAGAAGTTGCGCTAGCTTAACGCGAGCATCAGCAGCCTTGTTTAGCGCAGTACCAAGTACACGTAACGCTTCATCTGGAGCATGAGATGCTACACCATGAGAAGCAATTGCATAATCCCAGCGCCATTGACCGTGACGGATATCCAATAAGATTGGCGCCATTTCAGCTTCAGTTGCGCCTGCTTTCCACGCAGCGCCAGCTTCGAAGTGAGCTCTAACTAACTGCTCTTCTGCTTGTAGTTGGATCTGCTTAACCTTAGCTTTACGCTCGTTATCTAGGTTAACCATAAACTCTTTGCTTTGCTCATGACAGCTACCACAAGTTTCTTCGAAACGATCGAATGGGTTACCCACTTTGTGATCGGTAAACTTACGACCTTCAGCACTCTTAACTTTAGGCATGTGACAATCAGTACAACTTACATTGTTCTTACCGTGCATACCTAGCTGCCAAGTTTCATAACCTGGGTGCTGTGCTTTTAGCATAGGCGTTTTAGATACTGCGTGAGTCCAATCTGCGAAGTCGATAGCATCATAATATGCTTCCATATCTTCAACTGTTGTACCCTTGTCCCATGGGAACTTAACGTAACCTTTCTTATCAGCAGTCTTTTCAAAGTAGTACTCTACGTGACACTGACCACAAACCATAGATTGCTTATCTTTGCGAGACGCTTCATCGAATGGTGTGCCAATTGCTTCCATTGCGCGTTCAGCGTATGGACGAGAAATACGTAGCTTAGACTTACCTTTTTCGTGACAGTCAGAACAACCGATAGAGTTAACGATTTCTGCACCGCCTTTAGACCACTTACCACTGAAGTAGCCATCTTCACCCTGCTCTTCGATCATGCGAGGTACGTCAGGGCTCTTACAAGACCAACATGCCATTGGCATAGGGCCATCTTCAGCCGTTTTTGGTGCGCCTGTACGTAGCGTATTACGTAAATCAGTTACCGCATAAACATGGCCACGCGCCTTGTTATAATCTTTAGCAAAGCCGTAACCAGCCCAAAGGATTACTAGGTTTGGATCTTGCTCTAGCGCATCAATGATCTCAACACTTTCAGAAGTGTCATGCCAAGTTTTATACTGGTTAGAAAATTTATCTTTATAAACTTCGTTACGAGGTTCAGTTTTATCACTTGCAAATGCACTACCAGCCATTAAGCTTGCAGCAACAATTGCACTCAGTGCAAAAGACTTCTTAGTTAATGTTTTCACCATCTCATCTCCATGTTACTTTTATAATCTTTATATAGTCCCACCTAATTCAAGATTGAAGTTAATCACTTACAATTAACAAAGACATACCCCTTATGGGGTATCCAAGTTGAAGTTTGCGTTAGATCAAATTGTGAACGTGTTGTTGCTCACACTTTTACATATTTGTTAATGCATTCAATTGATCGCTAATATTCAATAGCAATAAATAAGCTGAATGCGATCCCTATTTATGAGAGTTTTAAAATGAAAAAAGGCAGACTGACTTCGGCCATTTGGGGCTTTATGCTAACGCTGATTTTACTGTCAAGCGCACTCGCCATCTTTGCCATTATTAACCTGTCTTATAGTCTCGGCGATGCCCGTGCGATCAATGCTTCAGGCTCGTTACGTATGCAAAGTTATCGCTTAATGTTCTACGCTAATTCAGGCAGTGAAGCCGCTGAAGAAAAAATAGTAGAATTTGAAAATACACTCAACTCTCAAGCACTTAAGCGTTCTCTCACTTGGTATACACCGCAAGATCTAAAGAGCAAATATCTCGCGGTTATCGATAAGTGGCAGGTGATGAGGTATTACATTGAATCTGAAGATTCTCGATTATATGCAGCAGCCTTAAAAGACTTTGTCGATACAATTGACCTTTTTGTACTTGAAACCGAACAATACGCCGCCTTAAAGCTAAAAATTCTAGCCATAAGTCAGATTGGTGGTTTGGGGTTAATGTTACTGATTGCCTTTTTTACGGTTCGACTTGCCAAGCGCAAAGTTGTTAAACCTCTGCAACAATTGATGCAGGCAGCTGATACAATTTCACAAGGCAACTTTAATGTAGCCATGCCTCAAACAGAGTACCTAGAACTAAGTGCACTAAGTAGTGCGCTAGACTCTACCGTGAAAAAGCTGGCTGCTGTATACCAAGGGTTAGAAGAACAGGTTGAAGAAAAAACCATCGCCTTAACTCGAGCCAATGACGAGTTAACCCTGCTTTACGATAGCTTGGTGATGTTGCACTCAAGTAAGTTGAATAAAAATACCCTTTCTTTAGCATTAGATGCCTTGCAGTCCCATGAAAAAGAAGTAAACCTGCGCTTAGTGATGGTAGAAGATGGGGAAGTGACCGATATTATCACTGCGGGCAATGAAGCAGAGTGGCCTTATCATTGCGATAACTCCAAGCAGTTTCCATTACAATTTGAAGATAATAACCTTGGCTATCTAGAAGTGGTTTCAGCCCTGCCGTTCTCCTTTGCACTCTTTAATAACTTTGCCATTATGCTAGCACGATCTATGGTGATCTATAATGCTGCAGAGCAGCGCCAGCAGCTCGCGTTAATGGATGAAAGAGGGGTAATCGCTAGAGAGTTACATGACTCGCTAGGGCAACTACTATCCTTCTTAAAAATTCAAGTTAACTTGTTATCCAAAGAGTTAGATAAAACCTCGAAAAGCCCAAGAGCTGCTGAGCAATTGCAAGAAATTAATGAAGGCGTAAATACCGCGTATGTGCAGCTAAGAGAGCTTTTATCTACCTTCCGACTAACGATTAAAGACCCTAACCTTGGTCATGCCATTGAAGCCATGGTGGAGCAACTTCGTGGCCAGTCTGATGCGAGTATTACCTTAGACTACAAATTGCCCACTCAGTTACTGGGCGCACATCAGCATATTCATATTTTGCAGCTCACACGTGAAGCAACATTGAATGCAATAAAACATGCAAGTGCCAAGCACATTCACATTAGCTGCCAGAAAATTTCAGAACAAAAAGTCATCATCAGCATTAGCGACGATGGAGTGGGGATTGAGAAGCTAAAAGAAAGAGATCAACATTTTGGCTTAGGAATTATGCACGAACGCGCCAGTCGCCTATCCGGTGTGGTAGAATTTAGCCAGAATAAAAAAGGTGGCGCCACAGTGGCATTAACCTTTTCTCCTCAGCAGGAGCCTGAAAATAAGTAACCACTTATTTTTAATGAGTTTCTTACTAGGAATAGTTAGTTAACGAGCATTTTCACATAGACGCATATACCTCAGCAGGAGGCCTTAAAATGGGAAAACCCTATTCGGTTCTAGTCATTGATGATCACCCATTATTACGACGTGGGATTTGTCAGCTTGTCACCTCAGACTCAGACTTTACCTTATTCGGTGAAGCGGGCAGCGGTTTAGATGCGATGTCAGCAGTCAGTGAAAGCGAACCAGACATCATCTTGCTTGATCTTAATATGAAAGGCATGACTGGGTTAGATACCTTAAATGCACTAAGACAAGAAGGTGTCACTTCACGCATCGTCATTTTAACGGTTTCAGACGCCAAACAAGATGTTATCCGTCTAGTTCGCGCAGGTGCCGACGGCTACTTACTAAAGGATACTGAGCCAGATTTACTGCTCGATATGCTGAAAAATGCCATGCTTGGGCATCGAGTTATTAGTGACAACGTACAAGAGTATTTGTCAGAGCTAAACAGCTCGGTCAATGAGCAAGAGTGGATTGAAAACCTAACCCCACGCGAGCTGGAGATCCTACAGCACTTAGCCGAAGGCCAAAGTAACCGTATCGTCGCAGAGCAACTGCATATCAGTGAAGGCACGGTAAAAGTACATGTGAAAAACTTACTGCGTAAAGCCAATGCCAAATCACGTACTGAAATGGCGGTTCGTTACTTAAACCAGTAAACCACTAAAAAGTAAAAGGCAGCTAAACGCTGCCTTTTTTGGTAGATATTTACATCAGGTTGATGAAGAATAAATCTGAAGATCGGCAATCATTTTTCGTCGATAAAACGGCGCCAGCTCAAAATCACTTCATAAAAATCTTCTAAACCGCAAAATGCTTCAGACTCACCATCATAAAATGACATAGACTCATCAAGCTCTTGATCATCATTGTCTTCAATGTCATTGGCAAACACTCGTGCTTGTTCAATGTCGAGCTCAAGCGACAATGCTTTACCCACTAAGCGCCACTCATTACCTTGGCCACTTTGCAAACGTTCTATTTGCTGACATATTTCATTAAACAACACAGTGTTATCAGCCAACTCTTCCGATAACCAAAAACCCATCGCTTCATGGTCCATACTGAAACGAGCAAATACCGTATCAGTAATAGTGTTGCGTAAAAATTCGTATTCCATAGCTTGGCTCAAAATTAAAAATCACTCTAATAGCTCATTTTAACCCAATAACACACACCACGCCCTGTGATATTCAACCGAAAACAAAGCGCTGCTCACTTAAGCATCATTACAAGAGGATGACTCACTTGTTTAAAGCCATTGAGCAATACAGTAATCATATTGCGCACCCAATAAAAAAGGACGCTCAATGCGTCCTCTTCTATTGGCCTAAGCTCAACAGAGCTTGGCTATCAATCACTGATTAGTGTGCGTGCGCTGCATCTGCAGTTGGCGCGTCAGCTTTTTCAATATCCAGTAGCTCAACTTCAAATACTAGCGTTGAGTTTGCTGGGATAGTACCAGTATCACGCTCACCGTAAGCAAGTTCAGCAGGGATAACGAACTTGTACTTAGAACCCACAGACATTAGCTGAACGCCTTCAGTCCAACCTGGGATAACGCGGTTTAGTGGGAAAGTTGCTGGCTCGCCACGTGCAACTGAACTATCAAACTCAGTACCGTCAGTTAATGTACCCACGTAGTGAACTTTAACAGTGTCTTCAGCCACTGGCTTGTCGCCGGTACCTTCAGTGATCACTTCGTACTGTAGACCAGAATCCGTTGTTACAACGCCTTCTTTAGCTTTGTTTGTTTCTAGAAAAGCTTTGCTTTCAGCAGATGCTTTTTCTGCTAAAACTTTAGCTTGCGCTTGACGCTTTTCATTTAGCTTTTCATCAAGTGTTTGTAAGATGGTTTGCATCTCTTCTTGAGTCAGTTTTAGCTCACTGTTTAGACCTTCGCTAAAACCTGTCACGATTAGGTTTCTATCAACATTTAGACCAAGTTCTTCTTGCTCTTTAATGTGGCCGGCCATATAGGTACCGATTGATGCGCCAACGCTATACGCTTCTTTTTGCGCTTCAGTTTTTAATTCTACTGGGGCAGCAACAGCGGCTTGTTCTTGGTTACAAGCTGTTAGACCAACTACGGCCAAAGCCACTAGTGAATATTTATAAATCGATTTCATTAAAGCTTCCTCAGCATTTACACGTGGTTACACGAACCTAATTCTTTTATTTAGGCGACCACTTTATACTAGTTAAATAGGTTATTCCAATTTGCACTACGAAAACTGTGTTGATGACAAACAAGCGTACTTTTTCCAGACATATTAATCGATTATGCCTCGCTCAATCACAACTCTTAGTGCATTGCAGGAACCTTTAGGCTTCTAACTTAGCAATGATTATCTTAATAGTCATCTTACAGACAACATAAAACGGCGCGAGTTCATCAATTTAAATGCAGAGTTAACCACTTGTCAGCGTTCATTCAGCTTGCAGATTACTATTTAACCATTACAACAAAGCTAAGCCCTTATTCTATAAACGCCAACAGATGTTGTATACTCTGCCTAATCACCGTCACTATGATTGAGAGACTAGCGTTCTCAATATACAGTCTTTAGCAACTGATACCATTATTGGTTATTAGCAAATAAAGACCCCTATCCATACAGAGGTTAATTTGGATAATTTAGAAACTCGTGTCCAAGAGCTAGAAATGAAAGTGGCCTTCCAAGATGGCACCATTGAAGAGTTAGACCAACAAGTCATTATGCTCAATAAAGCGCTCGCCACGCAGCAAGATCAACTCAGGCTACTTGTTAGTAAGTTGCAAGCCGTTGAGCCAAGCAATATGGCCAGCCAAGCAGATGAAACGCCACCGCCACACTATTAATCAATCGTTACAGAATGAAGATGAATAACTTTAATTAATAAGCTAAATTTAAGCGCTTATAGATTAAGCAAAGGTTAAAGACATTCATCTTATGTTCAGCTTGATAACGCTATAAATTGCCTGATATAACAGAAGAATTTTGTATTTTTTAGTATGAGCGCTAAGTCTGTCCTAATATCTACTAATAAACACTTAATAAAAGCTCAAATCACCCGCATAGCGCATACGGTAACAAGGATGGCGATGTTTTATATCCAAGCTAAAGAGATGTTGAAATGAGAATCCTATTATTGCTAGCCACAATAGTGCTTGGCCTTAATGGCTGTGCGTTTAATAGCATTTTCATCAATTATCCCTCTCAGATCGCCCCAGTCAAAGCTCAGCTCAACTCGCCTACCCCGCAAAATGCCGCCAAAATTGTTGAATCGGAAATAGTCAGTGCTGACGGACTGCTTTATGCCCAAGAAGCTGGCCGTAGCGCTCAAATAGCCGGTGACTTTGAAAATAGCAAAAAGTACTATCAACAAGCCGTTGCGGCCTATAGCGAGTTTGATGACAAAGCAAAAGTCAGTCTCAGTGATGCCGGCGCCACCGCTAGCAGCCTATTTGTAAACGATAACGTTATCCCTTACCGCGGCCCTGGTTACGAGCGCATCATGTTGCATCAGTATCAGGCATTAAACTATCTGTTTGCAGGTGATCCTCAAGGTGCATTAGTCGAAGTACGCCGCAGTAATGAGCTACAAAGCCAAGAGCAAGCCAGATATCAAAAATCGAATAAGTCAGTGCAAGCTATGGCAAACGGCACCATAGATGCTGAAATGAATAAACTCGGGCAAGCTGCAGGCACCACAACGAGTTCATTTCTCAATGCCTACAGTTACTACACCACTGGTATGCTACATGAGATTTTAGGCGAGCCAAATGATGCCTTTATCGACTACCGTAAAGCGGCGCAAATCACACCTAATAATCCCTACCTGCAGAAAGATTTAGTCAGATTGGCAAAGCAGTTATCAATGCCGCAGTACGATGAGTTTAAACGCCGTTGGGGTGATGCTGTGTTACCTAACAAAGGCGATGGACAAGTCATTATCATGCTTGAGCGCGGCTTTGTGCCAGAGAAACAAAGCTTTACCGTGCCTTTCACTATTCACGGCAACTGGCAAACCGCCTCGTTAGCAACCTATTACCCGAATCGACAACCTGTACGCCAAGGTCAAATCCAAGGTCTAGGTACAGTATTAAAAACCGCGCCCATTGCCAATATTGATGCGCTAGCAATCACAGCACTCAAAGAAGAACTGCCTGCGGCACTCGTCCGCCAAGCCGCGCGAATTTATGCCAAGGCAGAAATGGCACAAAGCGTCGAAAGCGAAACCAAAAGGCGCAACAATGATATCGATTACGCTTCTATCGCGATGCAGATCTTTAACGTGGTCACAGAACAAGCCGACAGGCGCAGTTGGTTAACTCTTCCAGAGCAGGCACAAATAGCCCGCTCTTATGTTAAACCAGGCAGTTATTCACTTATGCTGGACAACAATCCGGCTGATCCCATTGAAGTCAAAAGCGGTCGTACAACCTTAGTCTGGATAATTGACACTGGTAATTACACCCGTTTTTATTCAATAATCATTTAGCAATCACTTGTATGGAATTAACTATGAAACATTTAAAAGTCGTTTTTATTCTTGCAGCAGTAATCGGTTTATCTGCCTGCCAATCAAAAGTTGAATACGGTGATGCCACAGAAGTGGAAACCGTTAACGAGAACTTCGGTTCTACCGATCTACAGGCTATCGCCGCTAAGATGGTCGACAGCATGCTGACCTTCCCACCGGTTGTGGCAATGACAGCAAACGATCGCCCTATTATCTTCGTTGATAAAATTAAGAACAAAACCTCTGAGCATATTGATACCGAATCTGTTACCGATTCAATCAGCAACAAGTTACTACGCTCAGGTAAGTTCCGCTTTATCGATATGACTAAGGTTGACTCGGTACGTAAGCAGCTTGATTACCAAAACAACTCAGGCATGGTTGACCCATCAACCGCGATTAACTTTGGTCGTCAAATCGGTGCTCAGTACATGCTATACGGCAACCTATCTAGCATCGTTAAGCAAGATGGCAGCACTAAAGATGTTTACTACAAGATGACTATGCGTTTAATGGATCTAGAAACTGGTCTAATCGAATGGTCTGATGAAAAAGAAATTCGTAAAGTTAAGTCTAAGTCGTTTTTAGGTCTATAACCCAGCAAGGCGCTGATTGGACTAAACTCGCCTAGCCACACGAATTTAATCGGTAACAAAGCCAGCATTTAGCTGGCTTTTTGCTATACAAAATTAGTCTGGCTGAATACAAAGGAAATAGGGTAACGTATGCGCTTGCTGTCGCTCCCCGAATAATGAGAAAAGGATGCTGTTTTGAAGTTGTTGTTTATCGGTTTTACCACTGCCTTACTGTGCGTTACCACTGCAAGCCATGCCAACTCCAATGACGGCAATTTTTTGCGCGACAATAGTGCCTACATTAGCCAGCAAGCGGCAACACAACGCACCGCAAGGATAACCGATGTGCACTACCAGCTCGACTTAACCCTAACCGAGCACAACGGCTTTAACGGCGTAACCAAGGTGAGCTTTGATCTCAGCGACAATGACCAAGCCCTGAGCTTAGATCTAAACCAAGCACAGATCCAAAGCTTTGTTATCAATGGTAAAAAGGTCTACCCCAATTACAACAATAGCTATATTAAGCTTAACCCTCGACTATTAAATAGCGGCAGCAACACCATTGAAGTCGCATATAGCCGCGACTACAGCAATAATGGTGAAGGCCTGCATAAATTTGTCGATCCAGTTGATAACAAGGTGTATCTGTATTCCCACTTTGAGCCAGCAGCCGCGCAGCAGATGTTTGCGCTATTTGACCAACCCGATCTTAAAGCCACATTTCAGTTAAGTGTCACAGCGCCAAAAGACTGGACCGTAATTAGTGCTATGAGAGAAAACCAAATAACTGACCAAGGTGAGCTGCGCCGCTGGCAATTCCCAGAGTCCCCCAAACTCAGCCCTTATAACTTTTCAATGCACGCAGGGCCTTATCATAGTTGGCAAGATAACTCTGGAAAATACCCTCTGCGCTTGTTTGCCCGTCAGTCCATTGCTAAACAAGTTAATCAACAAGACTGGTTTAACTACACCCAAAAAGGACTCGACTTTTTCAATAATTACTTTGGCATCGACTATCCGTTTGCCAAGTATGACCAAGTGCTAGTGCCTGACTTCTTGTACGGTGCCATGGAAAACGCTGCCGCAATTACTTACAGCGAAAGCCGTTTCCTCAGCGATAGCGCCATGACCCATGAGCAAAAACAGCGCCTAGCAGGCGTGATCATGCATGAGATGGCACATCAATGGTTTGGCAATTTAGTCACTATGAAATGGTGGAACGGGCTATGGCTCAATGAAAGCTTTGCCTCGTTTATGGCGACTATGGCCACCAGCGAAACCACCGAATTTTCAGCGTGGCGTAGCTTTTACGCTAAAGGCAAACAAAGTGCCTATGTACTCGATAGCTCAGCCAGCACGCACCCAATTGAAGTGCCCGTGCCAAGCAGCAAAAATGCTTTCGATAATATCGATGCCATTACTTACTCCAAAGGCGCAGCAACATTAAAGCAGTTAAGTCATTTGCTCGGCGAAAAAGTGTTTCAGCAAGGCGTACAAAACTATCTCACTCAGTACAGTTACCAAAATGCCGAACTCAGCGACTTTATCGCTAGCCTTGAAAAGACCGCCAAACGTGATTTAAGCCAGTGGAGTCAAGATTGGTTATACAAGGCAGGAGTAAATACGGTTCAAGCGGAGTTTAGTTGCAGTAATGGCCGCATCACGCAATTTAACCTAAAGCAAACGGCACCTAACCCTGAGCAACCAACGCTGCGCGAACAGAAAGTGCTAGTAGGCTTATTTACTAAAGGTCGTAGACAGCTGCACCACAATATTAGTGTTCCCGTTATCTATAGCGGTGCCAAGACTCACGTTAAGCAGCTTATTGGTCTGCACTGCCCAGATTTGGTTTACCCTAACTATCAAGACTGGGGCTATGTCAAAGTCAGCTTAGATCAAAAGTCATTTAAGACGGCGCAAACCGAGCTAACAAGAGTACAAGATCCACTGCTGCGATCCATGTTGTGGCAAAGCCTATGGGACAGCGTTAAAAGCGGCAGCTTAACGCTCAATGATTACATGGGCACGGTATTGATTAATCTCCCTGCAGAGCAAGATCAAATCATTTCGGATCAAGTATTAACCAGCTTATCGCAAGCAAAGGTCTACTTAGACAAAATGCATCCCAATAACCAGCGCTACGCAGGTAAAGCCATCAGCGCCATGGAGCAAATGAGCTTAAGAAAAGTCATGACCAATAAAGATAAGCGTGATTTACAACGCATCTGGTTTGATAGCTATATCGAGTTTGCCCAGAGTAAAGCCGCGCTTAACCATATGGATGCACTACTCAATAGCACCGCAACTATTAATGGCCTAGAGATAGATCAAGCATTGCGCTGGAAGATGATTGTGCAGTTAAATCGCCACGACCACCGCAATGCACGCTACTGGCTGAATAAAGAACAAAGCGCGGATAATTCAGATAGTGGTCAAAAAGCCGCATTAGCCGCCGAGGCCAGCCGACCTGGTGCCGCTAAAAAACGCCAATGGCTGACGCGTATTCAGCAGCCCACCAATCTGCCTTTTGCCAAAGTGCGCACGGTAATGGAAAACCTCTACCCAAGTGAGCAAAAGCGACTAAGTGCAGCAACCGCAGAGCAGCGGCTGTCGAGTCTAGCCCAGATAGATAGCCAGCAAAGCCCTGTATTTATGCGCAGTTATAGCGCCGCATTGATCCCAACAGATTGCAGTTACGCCAGTATCAGTAACCTTAGCCAAACCTTAGCAGCTGAAAAAGGTTTATCTGTATCGACTCAGCGCGCGCTTAAAGATGCCATACAGCAGGAACGAACCTGCTTGCTGATTAAGACCAACATGAAGCATTGATAAAAATGTTATAGCTGTAAACCTAAACCACACAATCGCAGTAGGCATAAGCAATTATGCCTACTGCTCATTCCACCTAAAGCAAAGCTCGCTATCGAACTCAGTCCAATCTGCTTTATAGCCACTATACTGGATGGGAATACCACTTTTAAAGCGTATTGAGGAGCGATTTATGGGGCCTTTTTCCATTGCGGCGATAGCCATCATTGGTGTATTTACGCTGACAGCCTATAAAGAATATAACAAGCAAAAAAACCGTGTCGATGCAGAGGAACTGAGCAAGGTAAATAGTGAGATTAGCGAGTTAAAACAGCGGGTGGCAACCCTAGAGAAAATCATTACCGATAAGTCTTATCAGCTGAAAGATGAGATAGATAAGCTTTAAAGCACAGATAAAGCCAAGGTGGAATATAATGTAGGTCGGCATTTATGCCGTCGTTGGTACCGTAATTTATGCCGTCATTGATATCGTCATTGATATCGGCATTGATGCCGTCATTGATATCGGCATTGATGCCGTCATTGGAATCGTTAGTGATGCCGTCATTGATATCGTGGCTGATATTGTAGTGGATGATGCTATTGATGATGGGCTAAAGCCCAACCTACATAAGAATGGCAGGGTGCGATGGAACCTGTAGGTCGGCATTTATGCCGTCATTGATGCCATTGTTGATACTGTTATTGATGCCATTGTTGATATCGTTGCTGTCGTTATTAATAGCGCAGTTGATGATGGGCTAAAGCCCAACCTACATAAAAATGGCAGGGTGCAATTGACGATGGAACCTGTAGGTCGGCATTTATGCCGTCGTTGATGCCATTGTTGATACCGTTAGTGATGCCATTGTTGGTATCGTTGCTGTCGTTATTAATAGCGCAGTTTATGATGGGCTAAAGCCCAACCTACGTAATGTATAGCCGAGTCAGGTTGACGATAGAACATGTAGGTCGGCATTTATGCCGTCATTGGTATCGTTATTAATAGCGCAGTTGATGATGGGCTAAAGCCCAACCTACAGTAAATACAGCACGGCGGTTGATTGTATAGCTGGACGAAGTCCGCTCTAACCGCGAAGTTCTCTAGATTCGGGGGCATTATTTTAAAACAAAAAAGCCACCGTTTAAGGTGGCTTAGTATTAACGTATCCCTTATGGGATCAATTAAGCATTATACAAATAGGTGCTTAATGTTTTTCAAGTCGCCCTTGCCTTCAGCAAGTTCTTCTGGCGACAAGCCCGAGACTTCATGCGGGAACACTAACCACTCGTCAGACTCATGAATAAAGTAATCAGGCTTTAATGGTACGACGGTGTTTTGTGGCTTGTAATATGGGCAAGCGATACGCACATCTTTTGGCATGTTTAAGCGCATTAAATCGCTTAGGTTTTCCATTAATGCATGAATACTGCGGCCAGAATCGAACACGTCATCAACAATCAATAGACCATCACCAGCGTTAGCGTTTTCAACGATGTAATGCAGACCGTGAACCTTAATCTGTTTACTTTGCTTATTGATGCCGTAATAAGATGAAGTACGCACAGCAATGTGGTCAGTTTCCACTTTTTTGAAATCAAAAAACTCTTGTACTGCGATGCCGATTGGAGCACCACCACGCCAAATACCAACAATAAACTGCGGACGGAAACCGCTTTCATAAACTTGCGCTGCTAAACGAAACGAATCTTCTAGCAATTCTTGTGCGGTAATAAAGCGTTTCTCTGACATCTGACCGTCCCCATCTTGTTATTAATATCTAAATTAGGTCTTACACTCATGGCACTAAAATCTTACCTATTAGTGGCAATGCTGCATTGCATTTATCCACTAAGAATAGATCAAAAAATATAGGCTAAGAGTATAAAAAGGCAGGTGATGATATCTATTCCAAGATCTGTAATAGGCGCAGATTAATCACTTAAAAGCATTAACCGCTTAACATCTAAACACCCACCGGATTTTGGAGGCGAATTTTATACTAAATCGATAAGTATTGCTGTAAAAAAGCCAAAAACTTACACCAGAATCACTAAAAAAATTGGGCTACCAGCAAAGGTAGCCCAAGATTTATCTCTCACTGATATTATGAGTTAGCAAGTACTAACTTGCAGGTTCGAGCTTATGAGAACCTGCTTTAGTGACCATAGAAAAGTTACGTTCAGTATTTTCAACAAACGCACGAGTATAAATCGTATCAACAAAACGCCAGTCACTGCGCACTTCCTCATGCGTGAAGGTCAGCGTCATTAAGCCACGATTCATTAAGTTGGCGTAGGTAAGGTTATCCACTAAACCGACTATCGCTTCCTCGGTTGCTGGAATATCTTTTTCATCAATCCCCAAATAATACTCAAGCCCCGGCGATGATACCGAGCTGGTTGCAAACTCAACCCCTACTGGATCGCCGGCAGCATCAGCTAACACGTTCGCCCAAGCATTATGAGTATCACCCGCTATCACCACGAGGTTTTTAACCTGTGATTTTGCCGTCGCAAGAATCACCTCACGCTCATAGGCGTAACCGTCCCACGCATCTAAGTTATATGGAATAGATGGCAACTGCAGCAGAGCCATCACTTCAGGCGTTAGCTTGTCACCAAAAAAGGCTAAATACTTAAGCTCATCTTCAGTCAAAGTCGGGTCGCCAGCAGCCTGTCTTGCTGCAATCTGCGCCAGCGCAGCTAATTGACCAAACTCTGGAATAGACAACTGTTGAGTCGCAATTGCCGCAGGTAGCATCATTTGCCCCATCAACACTTGCTGACCTAAAACCTGCCAAGTAGCCGTAGATGTTAGCAGCGCGCTTTGCAGCCAAGCTTGCTGCTCTTGCCCAAGCATAGTGCGATTAGTATCTGTCACATCCGCCATAAAACGTGCACTGTCCAAGCCACCTGTCGCAGGATCCATATACTCAGCGTAATCTAATGGCTTATCACGACCAACAAGACGAGTATCCAACATATGTAAATCTAGCAGATCACCATATTGGAACGAACGATAGATCTCCTCATGGTTACCTTCACGCCATGGACGAATTGGCAACCATTCAAAATAAGCTTGCTGCGCCGCCTCTTTACGAGCATCAAAATCACCTTCGCCATCATTATGGTTTTCTGCACCATCACGCCAGCTATCATTCGCCACTTCATGGTCATCCCACACAGTAATAAATGGATTTTTACCATGTAGTTTTTGCAAGCTGATGTCACTGCGATACTGGCCATAGCGAGTACGATAATCCGCAAGGCTGATTAATTCACCTTCAGGCAACACTTCACGTTGCAGTTCGGCTGCGCGTTCACTGGCGTATTCACCGCGGGCATATTCATAAATGTAATCACCAAGATGAATCACTGCATCGAGATCGTCCATTCTTGATGCCATCTCATATACGTTGAAATACCCAGCAGGAAAGTTGGCACAAGATACTACCGCAAACTTAGCTTGCGATAATTCGCCCTGTGGTAAAGTCTTGGTTATTGCTGATTGTGAGGTTTTACTGCCGGCTTTAAAGCGATAGAAATATTGCGTCCCAGCTTCAAGCCCAACAGCATCGACCTTAACGGTATAATCTCTATCACTGTTAGTGATGGTTTCGCCAGTAACGAGCAATTGACTAAAAGCCGCATCGGTTGCCACTTCCCATGACACTTTTATATCACCATCTCGCTCAGGACTAACGCGGGTCCAAATAATCACCGCGTCATGGCTAGGGTCACCACTGGCAAGACCATGTAAGAATTCGGCATAAATGCCACTGTCGTCATCATCGCTGCTACAGCCCATTAAGCCGTACGATACTACTGCAGCGCCTACACCTTTAGCCGACATAGCTAGGAAGTCTCTCCGAGTAAAAGGTCGTTTCATTATTATTATTCCCTTAATTTTCTGTCTAAGTTGCCTTAGTTTTTTCAGTGCTTAGTGGTACGAGGTCTAATGAGATTTAATACTAAAGCACCAGCATTACACGAAGAAGATAATGATGTAAACAGCTTGTTAAAGCTGTAAAAGGTTTACACAACAGCAAAAATTAGTACAAAAAAAATGTGTAAACTTAGTTTTTAAAATCAATTGAGGCATATAGTATGGGTGTTTTTTTATTAAGTTGAATCCAGTGTAATAGGATGAATCGAAGCTAAAAAGTTGTTAGTAAACGGCCTGTAAAAAGGGCGCCCAAAAGGAGTATAAATATGAATCGAGCGATTTTAGTCTTGAGTGTGTTGCTTGCTTTACTCGCAGGCTGTAGTAGCACAGAGCAAACAGTTCTCTATGACGACTTAGAGCAAAAAGGCGATGCTATCTATTATCAAGACGCCCTCTATACAGGCATATTTATACATAAGGACAGCCAGCAAAGAGTGAGAGCTAAAGGTTACCTTAAAGACGGTCTACTCCAAGGAGAGGTTGTCAGCTATGACATTTATGCCAGAGTCATCAGAACCGAACACTTTAAAGATGGCAAACCCCATGGGATCTTCACCCAGTTTTATGAAGATGGCACCATAGAAGAACAAGGCCAATTTGAAGCGGGCGAAGCGGTCGGAAAATGGCTGCTTTATTATGAAACTGGCGCCCTAGCTCGAGAGTCTTTTCACAAAAATGACCGACCTGAAGGACAGTGGACATACTTTAATGAAGATGGAACGATTAAAGAAACACGCGTCTATAAAAACGGTCAATGGATAGAATAATACCAATCAGTATAAAGGTTTGACGTTAGCGCCTAATACGTAAGGTGCAAACAACCGGAGCGTGATCGCTACTTTGGCTATCGCGCTCAAAGCTTGGATTCACTAGATGCCTATCTTCGGTGTGATAATCACAAACCTCGGCAACGCTATTATCAAAACTTGGATCAAAGTCTGCTGAAAGTAATATGTAATCCAGTACATTACCTTGCGCGCCGTAGTAATGAGTCGGCGCCCGCGATGCCCTTGCTTTAGCAAGCATTCGCTCTTCTTCCACGGCAATTTCATCAGCGCTTGCATCGCTAGCCTTATCGCCAAATAAGTCCTGCAAACCTTGTTGAAACAGCTTATATCCATCGGTTAATGGGTAATTTGCTAACTCACCTAGACCCTCTTTTTCAAAACGCAGCTCACGGTTAGTTAACGGCGATAATACCGAGCTAGTCAGCTCTTCATTAAAGTCACCCATTAATACCATAGGCTGGTTGGTCTCAATCCGTCTTTGCAGCATGGCATGCAGCAGCAACACAGCTTCACTGCCGCGCTGAATACTCGACGCCCATTGGCCGAGACTGTTACGCCCTAATAGCTCACCAAAATTAACCAAAGGGGCGGCGGACGTGCGAGTTGCAGCCTGAACAAACTTAGGCGCTGGCAACTCATCCAGATGTGGCCGTTTCGATTTAAAGTGCACCACGTAGATATCGCAAAGGCCTATTTGCGGCAACTGCACCGTGACCCGCAGTGGTTTGCGGCTAAATGCAAAGTTAGCATTAAGACCGAGTCCAAAAATGTACTCAGGCTCAGCTTCAATCGCGGTAACTTCAGTGAAAGGATATTTTGAGGCCAGAGCGACAACTGGGTCACGGCAGATATAATCATCAATGACGCTTGGCTCATCTACAACGGCAAAATGCGCATAACCCGCAGCGCGCATTTGTTCTGCGAGGGCTTTCGCCGAAAACACCTCTTGCAAACCAATGATATCAGGCTGATGCTGCGCTAAAAACTCAGTTAACCAAGACTGCTTTTTTTGCCACTGCTCTGCGCTATAGATATTTTCAAAATCGTAATAAGCTAATGGCGGCTCAATGTAATTAAACAGGTTAAAGCTCGCCAGTTTGACTCTATTGGTTTTAGCGTCTGTATTCGAATTTGCCATGTCAGCCATTACTACCTTTTAACTACCTTTCACATATGATGCCTAAGCGGGCGCTTTAGTTATAAAAGCAAGCTATGCAGCGCCTTTATGACCTTTCAGTTTGATAAACAATTGCATCAATAACACAGCTAATGCGCCAGCAATCACGCCAAAAATCGCATTCAAAATACTCGGCGTGATAAATGCCACTACGGGGCCGACAAAATCAAACGCCTCAACCCAAGCGGCAGCTGCGCTAATCTTATCGCCAATCCAATGCCAGCCGTGAGTTAAAATGCCGCCGCCGACCATAAACATGGCAATAGTCCCCACCACCGACAACGTCTTCATTAAATAAGGCGCTGAGTTTAGCAGCATCATGCCAAAGCGGCGCTTAAATCGCGCCCACAGAGTTTCACCTGGGCGCTGACTCAAATACAGTCCAGCATCATCAAGTTTCACAATGCCAGCCACCAAACCATACACGCCAATGGTCATCACAATCGCGATAACACTTAAAGTAAAAAACTGGGTACTTAGGCTCTTGTCAGCCACTATGCCTAACGTAATAGCAATGATCTCAGCCGATAATACAAAGTCAGTGCGAATAGCGCCTTTGACTTTGTTTTTCTCGTACTCTTTAAGGTCGGTAATCGGCTCTTCACTTACCTCAGCACCCGCTTGCGAATGCTTTTTCGCAGAATAGCTATGATAGATTTTCTCAAAGCCTTCATAGCAGAGGAACAAACCGCCAAACATCAGCAGCGGCGTCACGGCCCACGGAATAAAGGCGCTGATTAACATCGCCGCAGGCACCAAAATGCACTTATTCTTAAAGGAGCCCACAGCAACCGCCCACACCACTGGCAGCTCTCTGTCGGCACTCACACCCGTGACTTGCTGGGCATTTAAGGCTAAATCGTCCCCAAGTACGCCCGCTGTTTTGCGGGCTGCTATTTTACTCATTGCGGCGACATCATCTAAAATCGTCGCGATATCATCTAACAAGGTTAATAAACTGGCCCCTGCCATATCGACTCCTTTATCGCTTAAAGGCGCTTAATACTGCTTACTATAACGACTTGCCATAATGACTTGCCATAACAGCTTGCTATTACTGCGCCGAAAATCCATCTCACAACACCATTAAAAACGGTATATCTGAAAAAGTACCGCACTTATGCTAAATAATCTAATGACAATATAATGTTAGCCGCTTCAAATCCTTTGTCTTCATATTTGCTAGATAAAACTTTTACCTAGCTCAGAGCAAAATTCAGCCCCGCTTAGGTGGTTAAGCGAGTATACTGTCGCCAATATTTTTAACCTTGCCTATTACTTTATCTTTAACTTCTATCTTAAATAAGGGATTTCATAATGACTCAAGATGAAATGAAAAAAGCTGCCGGTTGGGCTGCATTGCAGTACGTAGAAGAGAACAGCATTGTTGGTGTAGGAACTGGCTCAACGGTTAATCACTTTATTGATGCGCTAGCAACAATGAAGTTCGATATCCAAGGCGCAGTATCAAGCTCTGAAGCATCAACAGAAAAAATGAAAGCGCTAGGTATTCAAGTTTTCGATTTAAACAGTGTTAATGAGTTATCTGTTTATGTTGATGGTGCCGATGAAATCAACAGCCAAATGGACATGATTAAGGGCGGTGGAGCAGCACTGACTCGCGAAAAAATCGTTGCCGCTGTGGCTGAAAAATTCGTTTGTATCGTGGATAACACTAAGCAAGTGGATATTCTGGGTGAATTCCCACTGCCAATCGAAGTGATCCCAATGGCACGCTCATACGTGGCACGCCAAATTGTTAAACTTGGCGGCGACCCTGTTTACCGTGAAGGCTGTGTAACCGATAACGGCAACATCATTCTTGATGTGTACAACATGAAAATCATGAAGCCAAAAGAGCTAGAAGAGCAAATCGACGGTATCGTTGGTGTTGTGACTAACGGCCTATTTGCTAAGCGCGGCGCAGACGTACTATTAGTTGGCACACCAGAAGGTGTGAAAACCGTTACTTTCTAAGCCTTATTCACTTAGTGATAACCGCTTACCACAAATAGCAAAAGCCACTGTTTAAGTGGCTTTTTATTGCCCGTAGCTAAGCTATAGCGCCATATCAATAACTGACAAAAAAGACTGAGTATGAAAATTGAAAATGTGCTGGTCGCAGATCACCCGGAACTGCTTGAGGTTTGGGAAAATTCCGTGCGAGCAACTCACAGCTTTATAACCGAAGATGATATCGCATTTTTTAAACCTATCATCATTGATCAAGCCTTTCCAGCCGTTACTTTAAAGTGTATCAAGCTACAAAACGGAGCGATTGTAGGCTTTATCGGTGTCCACGAAAGTAAGGTAGAAATGCTATTTGTTAGCGATAACGCCAGAGGCCAAGGCGTAGGTAAAGCCTTGCTGCAATGGGCATTGAGCGAGATGAAGGTCAATAGCGTTGATGTTAATGAGCAAAATCCATTGGCGGTAGGTTTCTATCAACATATGGGCTTCAAGGTCATATCACGCTCGCCACTAGACGATATGGGTAAACCTTTCCCCATATTACATATGGCGCTGTAGCCCGCTTTTATTTGATAATACACTCGCTAAGAAGCTAGTTTAAAAAAGTTAAATCGATAGTTAACTCCTTTCAGCGCTTACAACTAAAACCTCAAGCATCTCTTGCTACAGTCAGTTAGAAAAAACACCTAAGGCTAATAACCTTAAGTGTTTTAATCTGGCTTAGCGATAAGTCAAAGCCTAGCTATTAAGCAATAATCGAGCTCAGTTCACTTTCAAAATAAGCAACACAAAGCTGCTCAGCCTCAGTGCAAAGCTTTACTTCACTGTTATCACGCAAACCAATATACAAAGCAATTGCCTGCCTAAATGCCGCGACTAATGGTGCTTTTTCGGCAGTGCTAATGGTTAGCGCAAGTTCGGTAGCAAACTCGGGCAAACGTTGTTCAACTTTTCTGACCCCAGATGGGGTTAATCCCTGCTGTTGCAGCGCTAGAGGCGACAACACAGTGCTGCGGATAAAAGATAAAAACTCAACGGCTTCAAAATATTCGCCGCGAGCAATTTTGGTAGCGCCGTAATGCATCCAAGTCCAAAATCTGGACTCAATCCATTGCGGATCTGGCTGTGGATATTGATAACTTGAACCGTCTAGCAACTGAGATAAACGCTCATCGCGCTGCCACACAACCTTAGTATCATCCACTCGCTGCGCCGCATCAGGCAAAGCTACAAACTTATAATCCACATGCAGTGCATCAGGCGCATACAGCGCAATCACCAATCTTGGCTCACCCACATGTTCACCAGTAAAGGCGGCTACCTTGCCTTTAATTTTATCGACCATGGTTAGTCGCTCTGCCATCACTTGCTCAAAGTCTTCAGGCTCAATGGCAATCACTAAATCTAAGTCACTGTATTTGTCCATTGAGTCAGACGCATAAGAGCCGCTCGCACCTATGCCTACTATCCGAGGGTCTTTGGAAAACACTGTGATGATTTGTTGCAGCAGTTGCTGATGGCTAGCAGGAAGCGTGCTTGGAAATACACATGGCGCTAGAGAAGCTAGGTGTGTTGCTGGAGTTGTATGTTTCATATTTTACCTATCGAAGTCGATGTTAAAACTGCATCAGCAGCCAGTGCGGTAAAATTAACGCAGCATTACAATGTATGTTAAATAGCAAACAGATTCAATCATCCGCGCTTAGCGGTGAATTAGCCTGTGCTTTATGTCACAGCACAGGCTGACTAGATGACGAGTCACTAAGCATGACGCTTACTACGGTACTTATTTCTTAATGCGGGTAATGCCTCTAGTGAACAAAGCAGTAATCCGGTCCAGATCAATGCAAAGCTTATCGCTTTCACTTGGTCAAAATGTTCGTTAAATACCAGCACCGCCAGTAAGAACTGCAAGCTAGGCTCAACGTATTGCATTAAGCCTATCATCGACAAACTGGTGGCGCGAATCGCTAAGGCAAAGAACACTAACGGCATCAAGGTCACAGGCGCAGAGCCGATATACAGCCACAGCATAGTTGCATCACCCGCTAAAGCCGATGAAATCACCACGCTTTGATCTGAGCCCCACAGCCACAACAAATACAACGCGGCAAAAGGAATAAGCAGCAGTGCTTCAACGGTCACAGAGGTTAGCGAGTCAAAACGAATAAACTTTTTACACAGGCCATAAAGCGCGAAAAAGCTGCCCATGCTCAATGCCAGCCACGGCAACTCGCCATAGCTAAAGACCATATAACTGATGCCGCAGACGCCGAAGATCACTGCCATCTTTTGCGCAGCAGACAGCTTATCCCCCAAAAACAGCACGCCTAAACCAATGGCGAACAGTGGATTAATGAAAAAGCCCAAGCTTGCAGCCAATACTTGGCCGTGGGTCATCGCCCAAGTAAAGCTATACCAAGACACACACATAATCAGCGATGCTAAGCCGCACAAGAGCACCGACTTTTTATCCGCTTTTAGCATCGCCAGCGACGGCATTTTGCGGCCCAACAGCACAAAGACCAACACCATAAACGGCACTGAAAACAAAATTCTAAACGCCAGTAATTCGTTAATATCCGCATTAGGCAGAAATTGATAATACAGCGGCATTAAGCCCCATAATAAAAACGAAAACGCAGCAAGCGCATTGCCTTTAAATGAAGAGGCAGCATGAGTAGCAGTAGAGGGTTGCATAGAGAGTTTACAAGGCTAGAGACAAAATTAGAGTGCGCTATTGTCGCATTTGAATCGTAATAAAAGTGTGACAAAGCTCACCCTGTGTTATGGATATTTTCCTTGCCATAGCCCTTGCGACAGCCCTGGCGATAATCATTGCCATAGTCCTTGCCTTAAAAGCGCGTTTTGACGATTTATCAGCACGAACTTTTAAGCTATTAAGAGAACCCCATCACATTACCCCGTACCATCCAAGGTGCGATTATCAGCGTTTTTTTGAACAAACCCTACTTAAGTGTTTACTTTACAAACAGATAATTAGATAAGAGCTCAATAATTCGCTTCCTCCTGACAGCTTTTTAAGATAGATTCCATTTGCTCAATCACATTTCGGCAAACCACTTGAAAGAGTGGGACGCAAAGCTTCCGGTCTGTCGGCACAGTCATGCATCAATAATGCACTGTAACTATGATAGCGGGGTTGCCACTAAGTTAATCGGACTTATCACCGAGGTATTACTCCTGGGTGACTCAGACCCGTCAATTCAGTGCTCAGCATGCGCCGAGGTGTGGCATTAATTTGTCAACCATATAAAGGACATGTGATGAAATCATTCCCAAAAAAATCGTTAGTCGCGCTAGCATTAGCCAGTCTTAGCTCAGGTGTTTTGGCACATGGCTATGTGTCTACGTACAGCGACGGTGTGGCAGCAAGTCGTGTCGCACTGTGTAAATTTCCAACCACAGATACCAATCAAAAAAATAGCAATTGTGGTGCGATTCAATATGAACCACAAAGCGTAGAAGGCCCAGACGGATTCCCAGAAGCTGGCCCGCGAGATGGTAAAATTGCTAGCGCTCAATCAGCACTCGCAACCGCATTAGACGAGCAAACTGCAGATCGTTGGATCCAAAACCCAATCCAATCTGGTACCCAGACCTTTGAATGGACCTTCACTGCAAACCACGTTACCCACGACTGGAAATACTACATCACTAAACCTGACTGGAACCCGAATGCCTCGCTGTCTCGTGACTCATTCGATCTAACCCCATTCTGTGTGATTGAAGGCAACATGGTGCAGCCGCCTAAACAAGTCAGCCACAACTGTGTTGTGCCTGAGCGTGCAGGTTACCAAGTGATCTTGGCGGTTTGGGATGTGGGTGATACTGCAGCGTCATTCTATAACGTGATTGACGTTAAATTTGATGGCCAAGGCCCAGTAGTGCCTGACTGGTCTCAAGGCGGACAAATCAACCCAACACTTGATTTGAATGTTGGCGACTCAGTTTACACCCGCGTATTTGACCAATCTGGTGAGAACTTAGCCTACCGCACAGAATTGACCATTAGCGATGCAAATATGGGTCAGGCGAAAAACTGGACTCATGCGTTAGCCAGTAAACTGAACCAAGAGCAAACTAAACTGCAAGCAGGCCAATTTACCGAGGGTAAATTCACCCCAGTTTACGGCGCTAATCCGATATATATCAAAGCGGGCAGCGGCCTTGAGCGCGTCGAAGTGGGTTACAACATCGAAACCCCAGAGCCAGAATACTCGCTAACCGTTGATGGTCTAGAGCAAACTTACACCATCACGAGCGAGCCAACCACGCTTGAGCTAACACTGACAGCACAAGGCGATGTAAGCACAGAGCTAACGGTATACAACCATCATCGCGAGCCGCTAGCAAGCTGGACAGGCAAGATGTTTGACGGTCAAAATGCAGACGTAGCGCTAACGCTAACCAAGTCAGAAGCAGGTCACCATATGCTAGTGACTCGCATCAAAGATGAAGACGGTAAGCTCGTTGATCAGCAAACCTTAGATTTTCATCTAGAAGATGAAGCTGTAACCCCACCAGCGGGTGATTATGACTTTGTGTTCCCACAAGGGCTAGCAAGCTACACAGCAGGCACTAAGGTACTTGCAAGTGACGGCAGTGTTTACCAATGTAAACCTTTCCCATACTCAGGCTACTGCGTGCAGTGGACAACCACAGCGACTCAGTACCAACCAGCAACAGGTTCACACTGGCAAATGGCTTGGGATAAGCTGAACTAAATCCCCGCCATAAGCATAAACACTATGAGTAACAAGCCTCAGTCAGCGACTGAGGCTTTTTTATCACTATTATAAAAAAGCTATCAATCACTCTCAACCGCTAAACCATGGTCCAGCAGCGCTGCATTGCCCCACATTAATGTTGATGTTAAGTTACTAATCTTTTTTATAAAAGGCCGCTTAAAAAGCAGGTACATGGAAAGTTCTCACTAATACCTATCCGTATTAAAAGTCACTAAAAGGAGTAAACAGTGAAGCAGATTATTAGCAGTGCCATTGTCGCGCTAACAGTACTTATATCAGCCCAAGTGTCAGCCCACACGTTTGAGGGCAACTGGTATTTTGTAAAGGGAGAATACAAGAAACCAGACGGCAGCATTTTAAAAGCCGACAACAGCAGCCTAGTGGCGGTAAAATCAATTAAGGGCGATATCTTCTCGCTAACCAACACCGAAGATGGCGTGTTTCTAGGTTATCTAGCAGGTGATTTTTTAGTAGATGGCGACAACTACACCGAAGCGGTAAAAACCGGCACTCGCGCCAAACATCATGGCAAAAACTACCACTTTAAAGGCTGGCTAGAAACCAGTGAAGAAAACGGCAAAACCGTCACCTACTGGCACCATGAAGGCGAAGTGGAAGGTATCAAAGAATACGAAGTGTGGCGCAAGCTGCTCTAGCCTATTCGCCGTGAAAGATATTACATTTGATCAGAGCAAGCTAAACCCATTAGCTTGCTCTATTAGATGGTTAACTCAGCTTGCTGTTGACTCACCTTGCCGTTAAGCAGTCTTACTATTAAGAAGCTGTTGCGACTCAAGCCAGCCCATAGCCACTAACGCCGCCAACGAGCAAACCGCTTCATCATTCATATCAACAAATTCAAGCTGTTCAATTTCCGCATCAGGCTGTAATTCACCGCTAAAATCCGCAAAGTAACAGGTCAATTTAACCGACACGCCCTCAGCCTTACCATCCGCCTGCGCTGTAAAGGTGTTCATATATTCAATAGTGCTCAGCTCAAGATCGACAGACAGCTCCTCTTTAATCTCACGCACTAATGCCTGCTCATCACTCTCACCCGCCTCACGCTTACCTCCGGGCAGATAAAACAACGCTTTACCTTTAGAACGCACCGCCAACAACTTGCCATCCCGAATCAACACCCAAGCAAGCTTATCAATCACTTTCATTATTATTTACCTTAGAACTAACTTCACTTTAGAACGAGCATAGTGCACTAACGCTTAGCTAAGCTGCACGAACCTTGGCATATACTTTTGCAAAGCAAAAATGCCAAGCGTGAAGTGTCTGCTTAAGCGCATTGTTAGGCAACTTCACGCATGCTGCTTATAAACTTATCGAAGACCAACTTACCTTTGTTGGTACTTTCAGTGTGTATAGCTAAATATTCACTTTCATCAAGATCCAAATCTAGTTCAGAACGAACAGACAATAACAAATATGGAGTTAAGTCGTTAACCCTAAAAAATTCAGATATACAGCGTTGGCTAAATTCTACGTGCTCTTCATTTTGTATGGCCCAATTTGCATCTATTTCTGATGATACTTTGTCCCTAGACTTACATTCGTTTTCAAATAATCGATTGAGCCTATCCCATGCTCCTTTGTCTGTTATACCTTCGAGGTTCATGTTTTTCATAATTGTTAAACAACGTTCAATTTCACTATTATGTTTTTGACGAAAGGTTTCTAAGAACTCGATATGAGCTTTTCGACTAACCAAAACTTCACGTTCTAGCAATAAACTCATGTATGCAGCCGCTACTTCACCCATAAAGTTAGTCAAATTTTTAACTGTTGCTTCTGAGCCGACTAGGTTAATTTTTGATAACTTAGCTGCACTGTCACTGAATGAGTTAGAGACAACCTGATTTAAAACATTAAGATCGCTCATAACAGCCAGTGTATTTTGATATCGACTTAAAGCCTCTGCACTGTCTAGATACACTTCTTTCTTGAGAAGTTTTTCTCTTTCAATAGAGGCCAACTTTAGTTGGTGGTTATTTCTAACCTCTTCTAACATCTCGGAATAGCCAGACCTAACAAGCTCTACTTCATGAGTTATCGCACCGATATCTTCTTTAGTAGCGAGATTAGTTGCCTTGGAAGAGAGGTAAGAAGGTATGAACGATTTGAGTATAAGATACACAAACCCAGCTCCAATAATTGCCCCTAACCCAAGACTACCAAATAGCTGAAACAATTCTTTAATATCATTAGTGCTCATTGTTACCTCTGTTGCCTAACAGCTTATTAAACAGCTGCACCGATAACATTGTTATCGGTGCAGCATTTTTTAATTTTATCTGTGCGTCTCACTAAAACCGAGACACATCAATATAACCTATTGTTTTAATAGGTAGTAGGAAAACTAAGAGAAGATATTTGAAACACCGTAGGTTACTAAAATATTAGTAATTGCTTTACTTTTTTTAGCTACCAAAGGGTTAAGTTCATAACTAAACAAACAGAAAACACCGATCCCCCATCGAAGTTGCCGAACTCATAGAAGAAAATCGCGTGAGCGAGGCAGGGATGCCGAGGTAGCTTTAGTAGAGCCATGGATGGCGATTCTGAAGCGATAGTGATTTTCGAAAATGAGTGAGGCTCGTATCCAACGCATGTAACTTCGTCGGGGCGGCTGGGGAGATGCAAGAGGGGGAAGCTGTTGTCCCCCTCTTGCCCGGGTGTGGGATGGAATCCCACGACGTTTATCAAGCGCAGCTTGATTGTCTATAGATGTAAAGCGTTGGTCAGGCGCAGCCTGATGCCCCTAATGTGGGGCAAAGCGCCACGACTTTAGTTGTTAGACGCAGTCTAACTTAATCACTTTTATCAAACGAAGTTTGACTGTCTATCGCTGTAAGCGTCAGTTAGACCCTGTCTAACCCAAAGCCCAAGCGCCAGCTTGATTACCCAATCGCTAATCAGCGAAAAAGGTAACTACATGAACGCCAACAAAGGCGAGATACACAACAAAACACCCGTCACAATAATCAAGTTAGTCGCCCAACCTTTGTACTTGTTCAAGTGCGGTACTTTGTACACCAAGTAAGCTGGGATCAAACACCCCACTAAACCAAATATTGGGCTACAAATCGAAGTGAATGACAGAATTGGTGCATTCAACGCAATCGCCGACCAAGCCAGTAAAATAATGAACACAGTGATGAGTTTATTCACTAGCTCTTTATTAATCTGTGATTCTTTACGACTACGCAGTAACACGTTCATCGCCAAACCGCGACACGCTTCTTGGAATGCTAAGAACACACCAAAGAAAGAAGTCACTACCGCAAAGATGTTAATCACGATACCCGTCACTGTCGCCCAGCTGCCAGGGAAGTACTGCGCAATAATCGCCAGAGCAGAGATGTTCTGATTCATCGCTTCAGTCGCTTGGGTTTGGCTAATGGCAAAGGTAAATGATATTGCAAAGAAGAACACCACCACGAACAGAATAGCAAAGGCAATTTTCATTGCTCGCTCAGCCTTGAAACGTGCTACTTCAATCGACTTTTCGTGTGAGCGATATGAGATAACCATTGGGCTTAACGACTGGATAAACAGAATTGAAGTTAAGGTAAATGGCAGGGTAATAATGGCATTTTTTAGCATAGGGCCAAATTCACCCATGCTTGGAATATTGGCCATATCCCAACGTGCCATCAGTAATATGCCCATTACCGCGACTAATGTCAGTACCGTTACCGCCATAAAACCTGACAGCTTAAACAGCAGCTTCTCACCTTTTGAGCCAATAAAAGCGAGCACACAGATTAGTCCTAAACCATAGAACACATTGTCACTAAGCTTGCCTTCAGTCACCCCAAATGAATGCAGGTAAGAGGCACTGTCATTAGTTACCGCTAACGAGTAAACCAGCACCCAAATAACCAACATCAAGAAGTACAGCACACCGAGTGCGATGCCCCAGTTTTTACCAAGATAGTTTTCAATTACGCCAGGGTAATCGGTACACTTTTTTGACTCAGCGAGTGTATTGATAAATAGCTTTTGGAAGAGATACATGGCTGGGTAACCGATGATGGATGACAGTAAAAATACCCATAATCCCATTACGCCAACTTGAACAGGCAAAAATACAATACCGGCACCGATAGCCATACCAATACTCATTACAATCCAGCCAAGGTCGACACTGTCAAACTTGGTCGCTTGTTGCCATTCAGCTTTGGTCATATTGGCGCGTTCGTGTAAGGGTTGCGCTTGTAGGTCAGCACTTGGTGCACCTTGGACTATTTCACTCATATATCAATTCCATTAAATTTGGCTAAAGCCACTGATATGATAAAAATTATAATTATATTTGTGCCGATGAGAACACATGGTTTTATAGCGTTTGCTTGGCCTGAGCATACTCAAGGATGGAGAGAATTTTTTTATTTAAAATGCCATCAATCAGCGTAAATTTAGCAAAACATGCTCTCAATTAAGTGAATTTTTCAGATGATTTATCCGTACTGATCCAGATCAAGAGTTAATCACTTTTAACCGCCCAATAGTTTGATACCCTTCACCTTATTAGTCATTAATCTTCAGCTTACAACAGCACAAAAATGTGATTTATTTCAATATTTTAGATTTTAACTTAGAGAGGTGCAGCGCACATTTCGCCAATTAAAGTGATAGCCACGGCTAATTCAAATTGATGTGTGAGTAAAGTCACGTGCCCATCAACAAGATAAATCTGCTTAAAAATCAAACTTGTAGAGTACTTTTTAACAGAAGCACTTAAGCCAGTTGCTACTAAAGCCGAGTCACAGAGGAGGTAATTATATTGATTGGCATTTTTGAATGAGAGCTTGAATAAGCGTTTTAATACTGGGGGATAGAGTGGCTAGAGGATAATGTTGACAGAGAAAGAGCATGAGCCAGAAACTAAAAAGCCAAATCGATGCTCAACGAACAATCGATTTGGCTTAAACTTTTGACTTTAGATTTAAGCAGGAGTGGCTTACTTGTGCATCATAATTTCTAAGATCTGCACATCGGTTTGGGTCATCGCGCCATTGGCTAATGCTGCAAGGTTACGAATGGTTTGGTCAACATCATCAGCAACAATCCCTTCAGTGCCAGTAACTCGAATACCATCAATCGCCATTAAGGCCGCTTTTACCGCAGCGCCTGCCGATGAAGATACTTTCATGGCACAAGCAGTTTTGGCGCCATCACAAATCACGCCACTGACATCGCCAATCATGCTGCAAATGGCAGCGCTGACTTGCTCAATCTCGCCATCAAGCAGATAGGTAATGCCTGCAGCCGAGCCCATGGCTGCCGTAGTTGCACCGCATAACGCTGACAGCTTGTTTTGATAGCTCTTAATGTAGATAGCGGTTAAATGCGACAACATTAATGCGCGGACGGTTTTCTCTTCGCTCGACTTTAAAAAGTCGGCACTGACAACCACAGGCATAGTGGCCGCAATACCTTGGTTGCCTGAGCCTGAGTTGCTCATGGCTGGCATCATAGCGCCGTCCATACGCGCATCAGATGCGCCAGCGGTGCGGGTTAATACTTCAGTTAATAAGCCGCCTGACAATAAACCTCTTTCTTGGTTTTTAATAAAAGTCGCGCCAATTTTTAAACCGTAGTTACCGCTAAGGCCTTCAACCGATAAGGCATCATTTAGGTTTTTAGCCTGCATAATAAAATCGATTTCATCCAAAGGTGCATGAATGGCAAAATCATAAATATCTTGCAATTTGGCTTCGATAAATGGGTCGATTTTGGCCTTGCCTTTAACAACCTCAGCCTTTGACTCAACTAAGCATTGCTCGCCATTTTTTTCAATCGCAATAACCTTGGTGTGGCTATCGGCAATGGTTACGCTCGCCGTTTGTTGCTGATAATAAACCGTAACTTTAGCGTACAAGACATTAGCCACATCAGCCACACCGACAGTCACTTGATTGTTATCCAGCATCGATTTAGCGATTTGAACATCGCTTGCGGTCAGGCCTTTTAGCACCTCAAGACCAGCATCACGATCACCTGAAACAGCGCCGATTGCGGCAGCAATTGGCAAACCAACCATACCAGTGCCTGGGATCCCAACACCCATGCCATTTTTCATTAAGTTAGCAGAGACACTGACGTCAATCTTGATGTCCGATGAAACGATGCTAGCTTGAGCTTTTATCCCAAGCTCATCAATAGCAATGGCTGCAGCTAATGCCACTGAAATTGGTTCTGTACAGCCAAGGGCTGGAACGACATCACGTTTTACTGCTTCAAGAAATAAAGGCCATAAGTGTTGGTTCATTGTTCTACTCGCTTTTAGTCATCGACACTACTTTAAATAACGTCATTGCAATCTTTGATTCATTGTAATGGATTGACTGAAGAAATATTTTTCCATTTTTTCTACAAATAACACAACAAAGAGAATTTTTTTCTACTAAAATACATTCTTAAATTATAGAAATGCTTAATTAAGCAACTATAGATAATCAATTAATAAACGCATTAGGAAAACCTTGTGGTTGAAAAAGTAAAGTTAGATAAAGTAGACCGCCAGCTGCTCACCATGCTGCAGCACGATGTGACCTTATCGCTTAACGAGTTGGCTAAAGCGGTTAATTTAACGACCACGCCTTGCTGGAAACGCCTAAAGCGTTTAGAAGAAGAAGGCGTTATTAGTAAGCGTGTCGCCCTGCTCAATCCAAGTAAAATTGGCGTTGATTTCACCGCATTCGTACAGGTTAAGACTTGCGACCATTCTCACGCTTGGTATGAAACCTTTATTGAAGCTGTGTACGCTATGCCTGAAGTGATGGAGTTTTACCGCATGGCGGGAGAATATGATTATATGATGCGGGTACAAGTTGAAGATATGGCGGCTTTTGACCACTTTTATAAGCGCTTGGTTAACCAAGTTGCAGGCCTCACCAATGTCACTTCAACCTTTGCTATGGAGTCATTGAAGTTCAGCACGGTTTTACCATTAAAACCTGCCTAGTTTGCTGATTTACCAAGTTTTATTCTGTAAATATCAAACAAAAAAGGATGCAATCAATGCATCCTTTCTCTGAATATAGAATCCGTTAACGTTAGCTTTAGACGATAGCTACTTAGGCTCTATCTGCTCAACCATCAACTGCAAGCTCTGATTGCCTCTAAACTCGTTTACATCGAGTTTATACACCACCTGCGCATATTGAATCGTAGCATCAGGCCAAGTCTTCAAGTCCACATTAAAGGCGATGGCATCGAGCATCACCCGGCCGCACTCCGTTTCTAGAATCAGCTTTAAGTGCTTTTCGCCGACAATTCGTTGCTGTATCACTCTAAAGTAACCGTCAAATAACGGCTCAGGGAACGACTGTCCCCAAGGGCCAGCTGCACGTAATTCACTAGCAAGATCCAGTTTAAACTGCTCAGGCACTAGTTCGCCGTCAGATACCAACTCACCGGTCAATAATTCTGGCGCTAACACCTCACGTACGGCTTTGTCGTACGCATCAGCAAACTGGGCAAACTGCCCTGCTTGAATCGACAAACCCGCCGCCATAGCGTGACCACCAAACTTTAAAATCATTCCTGGGTGGCGGCTGTTGATTAGCTCTAACAAGTCGCGCATGTGCAGGCCCTTAATCGAGCGTGCAGAGCCTTTAATCTCACCCTCGCCCGCTTCGGCGAAGGCGATCACTGGGCGGTGATATTTATCTTTAATACGCGAGGCTAAAATACCGATAACCCCTTGGTGCCAATCCGCTTGATAAATGGCAATGCCCCAAGGCAGTTCTGCTTCATTAAGCTCGATACTCTCAAGGCTCTTGAGCGCTTCTTGTTGCATATCCGCTTCAAGATCGCGGCGCTCAGCATTCAAACCATCAAGCTCAGATGCCATGCGTCTTGCTAGCATGATGTCATCGCACAGTAAGGTTTCAACCCCTAATGCCATTTCATCTAAACGTCCTGCGGCGTTTAGCCTTGGACCTACGGCAAAACCAAAGTCAGAGGCAACAATGCGCGATGGTGTACGTTTAGCCACTTCAAGCAGCGCAGTAATCCCCACGCGACAGCGTCCTGCTTTGACTCGCTGCAAACCCGCTTCAACCAAAATACGGTTATTGGTGTCGAGTGATACCACATCGGCGACAGTACCAAGGGCAACAATATCCAACAATTGAGCAAGATTCGGCTCCGCGATGTTTTGCTGTTGGTACCAATTACGGCGTCTTAGCTCGGCTCGAAGCGCCGACATTAAGTAAAACGCTACGCCAACCCCTGCAATCGATTTACTGGCAAACTCGCAGCCATCTTGATTAGGGTTCACAATTGCATCGGCATCTGGTACTGTGTTGCCCGGCAAGTGATGGTCGGTAATCACTACTGTCATGCCCAGTGCTTTAGCTGCAGCGACGCCTTCAATCGATGAAATACCGTTATCAACGGTGATCAGCAGTTCGGCATTTTTACTCGCAGCAACCGCAACGATTTCAGGGCTTAAACCATAGCCGTAATCGAAGCGATTTGGGATAAGGTAATCAATTTTTTGCGCGCCCATCATCCGCAGCGCAAGCACACATACACTGGTAGAGGTGGCACCATCGGCGTCAAAGTCGCCCATAATAAGAATCGCTTTTTGCGCTTCTATGCCATCAGCAACAATTTTCGCTGCTTGCGCTAATCCCGCCATAGTATCTGGGCGCAGCAACTTAGCTAAGCTCAATTCACAGTCAGATGCAGCAACACCACGACTGGCATAAATCTGTTTTAAGATCGGCGAAAACGTATCGGGAAGGTGGCTATCATCCACTCTTGGACGGCGTACTATCTGATGGATCACGTGAGATTAAATCCTCTGAAAAATTGACTCGATTAGCATAACAAGACTGCCGCTAAAGGGGCACAAAAAAGGTGAGCCTTGGCTCACCTTTTTTTGTCGCTTAACTAAAATCGCTATTATTGCTGCGATTCAAGTGTGCGTAATAATGCCTCTGGTGGCTGGTAACCAGGGATCAAAGTGCCGTCGTCTAAAATAATTGCTGGTGTACCGTTAATGCCAAATGCTTGGCCTAACTGATATTGCTCTTTAATTTTAGCATCACATGAGGCTTTCTGAACTGCTCTGCCATTTTTAGCATCGCCCATCGCTTTTAGTGGGTCTTTAGCACACCATACTGATTCCATTTCATCAGCATTTGCAGATGGAACACCTGCGCGTGGGAACGCTAAGTAACGTACAGTAATACCTAAGTCGTTATAACCGTCCATTTCGTTGTGTAATTTACGGCAATAACCACAGCTGACATCAGTAAAGATAGTTACTACGTGCTTTTCATTCTTAGCCTTGTAAACCAACATATGATCTTCAAGCGGCTTCATCATATCGATGCGAGGACCCGCCATTGCCGCTTCAGTTAGGTTTTTCATGCCCTTATTTAAGTCATAAAGGTTACCGTGAAATAACTTTGAACCGTCTTTAGTAATATACAGCACGCCACGATCGGTAAACGCTTCGTATAACTCAGCAACCGGTGATGGCTTAATTGAAATCACTTCAACGCTAAGGGTGTCGCTTAGCTTTTGCTTTAACGCTGCAGTGTCGTCACTAGTGTTTGAAGCTGCGCTAGCGGCTGGTGCAATTAACATTGCCATAATCAAAGAAAACGTTCGAGTGAACTTCATGGGTATTCCTACTCTTTTGTAAGGGTCAGACTTATTGGATATAAACGATTAGACCTAGTTTGGAGCTGAAAAGTTACAGACTCAACCAAGTTAAAGCAAATTATTTGCTGTAACTAAATCATACAGACGTGAAACCCATCAAATATTTGTGCTAATGAGTGTCCGCTAAAGCCTAAATTGACCAAGCTGTATTTACCAGTCAACAAAGCTAAAGCACTCACTCAATTCAATTTAATGCTATTAGATTAAGTTAAACTAGCCCCTAGGATGATGCTCACTGTGCAGGCTTGCAAGCCTAGCGGTGGCGACATGGGTATAAATTTGCGTGGTTGATAAATCGCTGTGGCCAAGTAATAACTGCACCACACGCAGGTCTGCACCATGATTTAATAAGTGAGTGGCAAAGGCATGACGCAAGGTATGCGGCGACAATTCAGTGCTAATGCCAGCTCTTAATGCGTATAGCTTAATTCGATGCCAAAATGTCTGCCGCGTCATCTGTTGGGCTCGTTTAGATGGAAACAACACATCGCTTTGCTTGCCTTTCAGTAGCTCTGCTCTAGCAAATTTTAAGTAAGCCTCTAGCTCAGCCACCGCTAACTCACCCAGCGGTACCAAGCGCTCTTTGCCGCCTTTACCGGTAATGCGCACTAAACCTTGGCGCAAACTGAGTTGTTCCATGGTGAGCCCCACCAGCTCGGAGACACGCAAACCTGTGGCGTACAAGAGTTCCAACATGGCTTTATCGCGGCTTTCTAGCGGATCGTCATCAACCGGCTCTGCCAGCAAACGGTCGATATCTTGCTCACTTAGCGAGTCAGGCAGTTTACGCGCCAGTTTTGGCGATTCTATTAACGCCATCGGGTCTGTTTCTATCTGCTTTTTCACGATTAAGTAGTTATAGAAACGTCTAAGGCTGCTCATCATGCGCGCGCTACTGGTTTTGGCCGCCCCTTTGTCAAAACGCTCTTCAAGGTAGTCACGCACCTCAAATTGCGAACAACAGAGCAGTTTGCCACCACGCAGCTGCAAGTAACGGTCTAAATGGCGTAAATCGGTACGATAGGCGCTTAAGGTGTTATCGCTTAGCCCCTTGGTTGACCAGAGATCATCTAAGAAAATATCAATAATGCTATCAGGCGTGTACTTATCTGACACTTCTCATTCCTATCCAAATATTCCAATCTAAAATCTAGTCAGCATTAATGCCGACCTACACAGAAACTCTGTCATGCTTATGTAGGTTGGGCTTTAGCCCATCATCAACTGCAATATCAATAACGACAGCAACGCTATCAACAATGGCATCAATCACGATATCAATAACGATACCAATGACGGCATAAATGCCGACCTACACAGAAACTCTGTCATGCTTATGTAGGTTGGGCTTTAGCCCATCATCAACTGCGCTATCAATAACGACAGCAACGCTATCAACAATGGCATAAATGCCGACCTACACAGAAGCTCTGTCATGCTTATGTAGGTTGGGCTTTAGCCCATCATCAACTGCAATATCAATAACGACAGCAAGGCTATCAACAACGGCATAAATGACAATACCAATGACGGCATCAATCACGGCATTAACGACGGCATAAATGCCGACCTACACAGAAACTCTGTCATGCTTATGTAGGTTGGGCTTTAGCCCATCATCGACTGCGCTATCAATAACGACAGCAACGATATCAACAATGGCATCAATCACGATATCAACAATGGCATCAATCACGATATCAATAACGATACCAACGACGGCATAAATGCCGACCTACACAGAAACTCTGTCATGCTTATGCAGGTTGGGCTTTAGCCCATCATCAACTGCAATATCAATAACGACAGCAACGACGGCATAAATGCCGACCGACAAAAGCGTTCTGCCGCATTAGCTATTTCTAGCCTCTGCTTTTAAACCTTGTTTAAACCTTCTTTAAACAAAAAGGCGATGATTCAATGAATCATCGCCTCAATATTATGCCATTGCGTTGTGGTTCGCTATCTTAATCAAACCAGCAATTAGGCTATATCAGTTTCTAGCTCGCAGCTACTGGCTGACTTGGTTTCTTCGCCATTAGACAAGCAATAATCACGATAGCCGTTGGCAGTAACCACGCCATGCCTTCGTTATGTAGCGGCATAAAGTTAAAGAAGCTTACATCAACTTTAGCGGCTTTAAAGCCATCAATAATACCGAAGAATAGTGCCACACTAACCACTAAACGGTGCGCTGTTTTCGGGTGTGCAAAACGTTCTGTTAGGAAAGTTACCGCAACCAAAGCAATCGCAACCGGGTAAACAGTCATTAGTACTGGAACACTAATATCGATTAACTGCGCTAGACCAACGTTAGCAACCGTTGCACAAACAACACTTACCAATATCACAAAGCGGCGGTAAGAAACCTTTGGCGCTAGCTCGTTAAAGTACTCACCACAGGCACTAATTAGACCAACAGACGTGGTTAAACAAGCAAGGGTAACTACTGATGACAACAAGATCATGCCGCTAGCGCCAAACTTAGCAATCACGTAATTAGTTAAAATTACACCACCATTTTCAGCACCCGCAGCTAAATCACCCGCTGTAGCACCTAGGAAAAATAGTGAGATATAAACAAAAGCTAGACCGGCAGCAGCAATCAGCGCTGCTTTAATTAGATACTTAGTTTGCGCAGCAGGTTCGCTGATACCTTTTTTACGTAGAATATCGATAATTAACATACCGAAAATCAACGATGCCAAGGTATCCATGGTGTTGTAACCTTCCAAAATACCTTTAGTTAGCGGGTTAGTTTGGTAATCACCAACTGCAGCGCCAATGTCACTGCCCGGAATAACAATAACAGAGATAGCAAGACCAACTAACAATAGGATAAGGATGGGCGTTAATACCTTGCCGACACTGTCTAGTAACTTGCCAGGGAATAGAGCAAGCACCATTGAAAGACCAAAGAAACCTAACGTATAAAATAGTTGAGTGATATTAAACGTTAGACCACCGATGATAAATACAGCAGAGGTATCTTCTAGAAACGGCTTAAAGCCAACTTCGTAGGCAACTAGACCGGTTCTAGGCGCCGCAAATGCAGGACCTATAATGATAAAGATCGACACAGCAAGTGCAGTTGCAGCGATGGGAGGCAGCAGTTGCATAATCTTACCGTTCGCTTTAGCGACAGCAATCAGAGTGATCAGTGGCAGACCCACTGCAGTAATAAGGAAGCCAAACATGGCAAGCGTGATGTTTTCGCCGGCTAAGAAGCCTGCTAAAGGTGGGAAAATTAGGTTACCCGCGCCCAAAAAGAACGCAAAGGTCATAAACCCTAACCCCAACGTATCTGCAATACTCAACTGATTATTCTGCACTTTATTCCCCATCTAGATTTTTTATTTAGTTAACGATTTTATGCCGTCATGCCTTTAAGGCACCCCGTTAGGACGACATCAAAAATGTGTAATTATTACTTTACATGGTTCCGTGGTAAATACGGCCTATTCTTGGCGAGTTTTTGAACAGCAGCGGAAAATACTAACGCTAAAATTGCTTTAAAACTGGTTTACCGACTCTAAAACTGGGCTTTTACCGAGTAAAGAGGGGCATACTATTATCAGAGTAATATCTAATTAACAAGCAAGCATACGGAATAAACCGCATTCTCGATATAAACAAAAACACATTATTAACAAGTGGTTTTCATAACTTACATTAGCCCTATTAGCCGCCACAACAAGACACATCTGCTTTAATAGCCAGCAAGCGTTTTAAAGCTAGTAACCACTTACCAGCAGCAAAATTCACCGTTTGCTTAACAATTAACAAATTCCATGACATCGACTAATTTCAGGCTTGGCTTGTTTAGCGTACAATTAGCTTCATTCATATATTCGATATTGCTGCTATGCCATTCACCTTTAAACGTTTTCATATCGATGATACTCGCTGCGGTATGCCAGTTAGCACTGATGGTGTGTTATTAGGTGCTTGGGCGCCGTTAACTCAAGCCAAACACATTCTTGATCTTGGCGCTGGCAGTGGTCTGTTGAGTCTAATGGCAGCCCAGCGCAGTCACGCGGCCATTACCGCCGTTGAGCTTGACCCACAAGCGGCGCTTGATTGCCTTAGCAACTTCAGCGCTAGCCCTTGGGCGGCACGCTTATCGCTAGTGTGCTGCGATATCCAAAGCTATTGCCAGCATCAGGCGCAACGGTTTGACCATATCATCTGTAATCCGCCTTACTTTGATAATGGGCCGCAATCAAGCAAAGGGGCCCGAGCAAGTGCTAGACATACCGACAGCCTAAGCTTTGACACATTACTGCAGTCTATTAAGCAACTGTTGGCTACAGACGGCAACGCTAGCCTAATTCTGCCGACCGAGTCGGTTGCTATACTAGAGGCTAAGCTCAACGCTCATCAGCTGATGTTGACAGGCAAACTTTTAGCCGCAAGCGTTGAAGGTAAGGCCCCTAATAGACAAGTCCTGCTTCTCGGCCACCTAAATGCGAATGCGGTTAAGGCGGAAGTGATTGAGCAGCAACTGACTATTCGTCAGAAAAACGGCCAGTACAGCGACCAATTTATCCAACTCAGTCAGGATTTTTATTTAAAGCTCTAGGATCGACGATCTAATCGTTTAAAGTCTCTTCTATAAGCTTTATAATGTCCGGCTATTATTTATTGAGATGCCACGCATGCAATTTGAAGATCTCCAGCTTGACCCTTGTTTGTTAGAGTCACTGAAAGCAATGGGTCATAACAAACCCACTACGATACAACAGCAAACAATCCCAGTCGCAATGGAGCAAAGAGATATCTTAGCTCGCGCGCCTACTGGCACGGGTAAGACAGCAAGCTTCCTTCTGCCTGCGTTGCAACACCTTATCGACTTCCCTCGTCGATACGGCGGCCGTGCACGCGTACTAATCCTAACGCCAACGCGTGAACTTGCTAGCCAAATTCACCGTTACGCTAGCCACTTGGCTACAGGCTTAGGTTTAGACACAGTGATCATCACTGGTGGTGTTCCTTATGGTCCGCAAGAAGAAGCACTACAAAAGAACGTTGATATCTTAGTTGCGACTCCAGGCCGTTTAATGGAGTACCTAGATAAAGGTCACTTCAACGCTGAAGAAGTAGAAGTACTTGTTATCGACGAAGCTGACCGCATGCTAGACATGGGCTTTTCTGCCGTAGTTGAAAGTATTGCTATCGAATCAGTTGGTCGTAAACAAACGATGTTGTTCTCTGCCACCCTTGAAGGCAGCGATGTAGGTCGTTTCTCGCATAACCTACTGACTAACCCTGTTAAGTTAGAAGCTGAAGCACCGCGCAGTGAAAAAGCTAAGATCCACCAGTGGATCCACCTTGCTGACGATAAAGCTCACAAGTTTGCTTTATTGTGCGCACTGCTAAAACAAGAAGATGTGCAACGCACCATTGTCTTCGTAAAGACCCGTGAAGCAGTTGCAAGCCTTGAAGGTCTATTGCAAAAAGAAGGTATCACTTGTGCATTTATGCGTGGTGATATGGAGCAAAAAGCGCGCTTCCAAGCCCTTGGTCGCTTCACTAAAGGCGAAGTGAATATCTTGCTAGCGACTGACGTTGCAGCACGTGGTATTGACATTGACGACATTACTCACGTAATCAACTTCGATATGCCTCGCTCTGCTGACACTTATGTACACCGTATTGGTCGTACTGGTCGTGCTGGCGCAAAAGGTACTGCTATTTCGCTAGTTGAAGCGCATGATATCCGCGTTGTGGGTAAAATCGAGCGTTATATCGAGCAACCACTAAAACGCCGCTTCGTTAAAGATCTGCGTCCAAAGAACAAAGAAGCTAAGCCACCAGGAAAGAAAAAGCCTGGCCCAGATAACAGCAAAAACTTCAGTAAGAAGAACAAGAAGAAAAAGAAGAAGTAAAACACTTCAGCTTATTCTTAAAGGGTCACATTATGTGGCCCTTTTTAATATGCATTTTTTATCCCTTGCAAAATACCTCTGCTCACCACCAACAACTTGAAATATTTCATTTACAAATAATGATTTAACCTTGCCTTTGACTCTGGTAATTTATGCAATTAGAAAGAACCTTTGCATGGATTAGCGGATCAGATGATAAATAAAATAAAAACCTTACTGCGGAGAATGAGCCCACTGTTCATTCTTATTGCCTTTATTGTTGTTGCGCAGATTTTGATCGGCACAAAAGAAGCCCCTGAGCAGAAACCAGATGAAGTACCGGTTGCCATTGTTGATGTCACAGAAGTGCAGCAACAAACTGTATCGTTAAACTTACCCTCATACGGCGTTGTTAGCCCTAAATATAAAACCCAGCTTGTCACCGAAGTAAAAGGTCGTATGCTCAGCATATCGGCAAACTTTGTTGCCGGCGGCGTTGTTAAAAAAGGCGATGAGCTAGCAGTCATTGAGCCTTCAGATTACGAAGCGGACTTGATGCAGGCGCAAGCCTCACTTGCCCAAGCAAAAGCTGCACTTGAAGAAGAGCGCGCAAAAGGTGAAGTCGCTAAAAATGACTGGAAAGGTTATGACGGCGGCGTGCCACCTGAGTTAGGTCTGCGTTTACCTCAGCTTAAACAAGAGCAAGCTAATGTGAAGTTCCAACAAGCCGCCCTTGCCCGTGCTCAGCGTAACTTAGAACGCGCGGTGATTCGCGCACCATTTGATGGCATTATCAAATCGCGTATTGTCGACTTAGGCCAATACGTTACCTTAGGGACGAATCTAGGTGAGCTATACGATACGCGTATTGCAGAAGTCAGACTGCCACTATCAAATAATGATCTTGCCTACCTAGAGTCAGTTGATAACCCAGATACCGATGTGAGCTTAAGTGCAGGCTTAGCCGGCAAAACGATCACCTGGCAAGGACAGATCATCCGCAGCGAAGGGGTAATTGATGCTGAGAACCGTATGGTTTACTTAGTGGCAGAAGTCAAAGATCCTTATCTACGTAATAACCGTCTTGAAGGTCAGTTACCCCTTAAATACGGCACCTTTGTTACTGCCGTTATTAAAGGTCGTACTGTTGAGGGGATTGTAAAATTACCGCGCCATTTAGTGCGTGACAACCAAGTGACTATCGTTAATAAAGACAACAGCATTGAACTACGCAACGTCAATGTGGTTAAAAGTGATTTAGAAAATGTGTACATTAAAGGCAGCATTGAAAGTGGTGAGCGCATTTCACTCACTAACCTGACCAATGCCGAAAATGGTCAAATCGTTAAAGTACTAGGTGAAGAGTCGAGTTCATCACAAGACATAGATTCAGAGACAAATAACACAGAAGAGCAACTTGCCAATGCAGGTGCTCAATAATGACCACAGACAATAATCACCACGCTACAACCGAACCAAGCAATACGCCTAGCGAGCCACAAACCGGTATCATCGCTTGGTTTGCTAGAAACAATGTCGCTGCTAACCTACTTATGTGGATCCTGATCATTGGTGGTTTATTCAGTACGCTAATTATTAATAAAGAAATCTTCCCCTCGTTTGAACTTAATTACCTGCGGATCACCGTTGCCTACCCAGGCGCTGCGCCACAAGAAATTGAAGAAGGGATTACCATTAAAATCGAAGAAGCGATTCAAGATATTAATGGCATTAAGAAAGTCACCTCTGTCGCCAGTGAAGGCGTTGGTTCGGTGTCGATTGAAGTGGAAGATAGTTACGATCCCCAAGACGTGTTAGATGAAGCTAAACTGCGTATTGATGCGATCTCCACCTTTCCGGTAAACATTGAAAAACCCGATATCTACCGCGTTAAGCCAGAAAACAATGTGATTTGGATTTCTGTTTATGGCGACCAGTCTCTGCAAGAAATGAAAGAGCTCGCCAAGACCATTCGTGATGAAGTCGCCGCCCTGCCTGCCATTACCAAAGCACAGGTCACTGGAGTACGCGACTATGAAATTGGCATTGAGCTTTCAGAAGATAAACTGCGTGAATATGGACTGACATTCTCGCAAGTGGCGCAAGCAGTACAAAACTCGTCAATCGATCTGCCTGGCGGTTCAATTCGCGCTAAAGATGGCGACATCCTGCTACGCACTAAAGGCCAAGCCTATACCGGCGAAGACTTTGCGCAAATCGTGGTGAGTACTCGCCCTGATGGTAGCCGTATCATGCTGCCTCAAGTGGCGACCATCAATGATAGCTTTGAAGAGCGCCTAGAATACACCCGCTTTAATGGTCAACCCGCGGCGATTATCGAGATCCTCAGTGTCGATGACCAAAACGCACTGGATATTTCTGCTCAGGTCAAAGACTACATAGAGCAAAAGCGTGATGCCTTACCAACAGGCGCTAAATTAGATACTTGGGGCGATTTAACCCACTACCTTAAAGGCCGCTTAAACATGATGTTATCTAACATGTTCTACGGTGCTTTATTGGTGTTCCTGATTTTGGCATTATTCTTAGAAATCAAGTTGGCTTTTTGGGTCATGATGGGGCTACCGATTAGCTTCCTTGGCGCTATGCTGTTTATGCCGCTTGAGCCGTTTTCGTTATCGATTAACCTGTTAACCCTATTTGCATTTATTCTGGTGCTAGGGATAGTGGTGGACGACGCCATTGTGATTGGCGAGAGTGCCTATAGTGAAATTGAGGAAAAGGGTCACTCACTTGAGAATGTGATTAAGGGCGCTAATAAAGTCGCCATGCCAGCCACCTTCGGGGTACTCACTACCATTGCCGCCTTTATGCCAATGTTGATGGTGTCTGGCCCACAGGGGATTATCTGGAAATCCATCGGCATGGTCGTGGTGCTATGTCTTATCTTCTCTTTGATTGAATCTAAGCTTATCCTGCCAGCTCACTTAGCCCATATGAAACCGCGTAAGCCCCGTGCTCAGCTTGGATTACTTGGGCGCTTAAAAGCAAAACTCAATGATAAAGTGCAGTACTTTATCCACAATAATTACCGACCGTTTTTAGAGCGTTGTATCGTGCAGCGTTATAATGCGGTAGCAGTATTTATTGGCGTATTGATTTTATCGATCTCGCTGGTACTCAGCGGGCAAGTGCGTTGGGTATTCTTCCCAGACCTACCGTCTGACTTTATTCAGGTTAACCTAGAGATGGAAGAAGGTAGCTCAGAAGAAAATACCTTAAAAGTCGTACAAGAAGTAGAAGAAGCGCTTTATGCCATGAACGATGAAATGGAAAAAGAGCTTGGGTACCCGGTGGTTAAGCACAGCTTTATTAATATGAGCTCACGCACTTCAGCGTTTCTGTTTGCTGAACTAACCAAAGGTGAAGACCGCGATGTCGACGGCGAAACCATTGCCACAGCATGGCGTAAACAACTTCCCGAGTTGCTCGCTGTTAAAAAGCTCAATATCAATGCCAGCACCAATGATAACGGCGGTGATATTTCGTTTAGATTAACCTCAAGTAACCTTGAGCAACTGGCGCAAGCATCAGAAGAGCTTAAACTCAAGCTACGCAGCTATGAAGGCGTTTACGATGTATCCGATAACTTCTCATCGGGCAGTCAGGAAATCAAACTGCAAATACGCCCCGAAGCGGAGGCGCTTGGCTTGACCCTGTCCGATCTTGCTCGCCAAGTCCGT
This sequence comes from Shewanella sairae, assembly GCF_023283535.1. GTDB lineage: Bacteria > Pseudomonadota > Gammaproteobacteria > Enterobacterales > Shewanellaceae > Shewanella > Shewanella sairae. Next base: position 165,545 of record NZ_JAKILT010000002.1, read on the forward strand.
TATGGCTTTTACGGTTATGAAGCCCAGCGTATTTTGCGTAATAAAGAAGAAGTGAAGGTGATGGTGCGCTACCCACTAGAACAGCGACGCACAGTGGGGCATCTTGAGAATATGCTTATTCGCACCCCAAGCGGCGTGGCGGTACCTTTCTCTACAGTCGCCGACTTGCAGTTAGGTGACTCTTACTCTTCAATTACCCGAGTTGATGGTCGCCGCGCGATTACCATTAATGCCAATGCTGACACCAACAAGGTTGAACCCTCTAAAGTTGTCGCTGAAATCCAAGATGATTTCTTAGTGCAATTGCAAGCTAAGTATCCAACGATTTCGACCTCTTTAGATGGCGGTAGCGCTGATGAGCAAAGTGCTTTGATTAGCTTAATGCAGGGCTTCTTCTTTGCGCTATTTACTATCTATGCGCTGATGGCTATTCCGCTTAAATCCTATAGCCAGCCGCTAATTATTATGTCGGTCATTCCATTTGGTATGATTGGTGCGCTGTTTGGTCATTTTATCTTAGGTCTCAACATGAGTATTTTGAGCCTATGTGGCATCGTGGCATTAGCTGGGGTAGTTGTAAATGACTCGCTGATTTTAGTGGACTTTGTTAACCGCGCTCGGGCAGAAGGCCATAGTATTGTCAGGGCGGCTGTCGACTCGGGTTGTTACCGCTTTAGAGCGATTATCTTAACCTCACTCACCACCTTTGTTGGTCTAGTGCCTATTTTGCTAGAAAAGAGTTTACAGGCGCAGATTGTGATCCCAATGGCTGCATCGCTAGCATTCGGTATCTTATTCTCGACTGTGGTGACCTTAGTGTTAGTGCCGCTGCTATACATCATCTTAGATGATATTAGGCGCACTTCACGTCGCGTATTCAATTGGTGGTGGCAACCTAAGGGCGACAACGTATCAGAGCCCGTCAATTAACATGCGCTAACCTTATTTAAAATGGGGCAGTTTGATGCAAAAAGGAGGCTATAAGCCTCCTTTTCTATTGCCATTGCTTCTCATTGAACATGAAGTAACTCGATCTAGCAAACAGATTTCCCTTAAGCAACGCGCTATTCTTATTCGATAAAAAACCAAGCTAGGCGTGATCATGACCACCAGCCAACCGACTCTTGTTTACGATATTCGTAATAGCCGCTATCTCAATATTACCGGCCGCTGTACCTTGCGCTGTCAATTCTGTCCAAAACATAATGGCAGTAAGCAAGTACATGAATATCAATTAGACTTGAACCGTCAGCCTAAAGCCGAAGAGATTATCGACCAGCTTGGTGATGTGACGCAGTTCGATGAGTATGTATTTTGTGGTTACGGGGAACCAACACTTAATCTACCCACACTGCTTAGCGTTGCGACCGAGATTAAACAGCGTGGCGGCAAAGTGAGAGTCAACACCGACGGTTTAGGTAACCTATTCCATAAACGTAATATCTTGCCAGAATTAGCCAGCTGCGTTGATAGTCTATCGATTTCACTTAATGCCGATACCGAGATAGGTTACCAGCAGCATTGTCAGCCAAAGCTGGCTGGCTCATACCAAGCATTACTCGATTTTATTGCCCTCGCGCCACAATATATTAGCGAGGTACAAGTATCTGCTATTAATGGCTTAACAGGCGTAAATATCGAAGCTTGCCGCCATATTGTGGAGTCGAGAGGCGCTCAGTTTAAACAAAGAGAGCTCGATATTGTCGGTTAACAAACACTGGTTAGGGGGGCAATTCGTGTTAAGATGCTGCCCATAATAACCGTAATAAAATTCAATACATGTTAAGCCGCAAACTACCTCTATTAATCAGTGCTCAAGGGATCCATTGGTCTCAACAGCGTATATTAGCCGCCGCCAGTCAGATCTGTATGCTACTGGTGACGGTGATCATTCTGACTAATATTATTATCACCTTAGGTGAGAGACGTTTGCAGGCTGACTGGGCTACGCAAAGATACAGTGAACTACAAGCGGTAGGCGCATTGATCTCTGATAAAGTCACTTTTCAGCAATTTAGAACCCAGATGTTTGCAAAGTCAGAGCTCTTAAAACAATATTTAGCGCTGCCTTCAGCTGAAAACCAAAAAAGACTACTGAATAATTGGGATGTGCTGGTTGATAATGTACCTGAACTATTAGGTATTGCCCTTTATGATCCCAAAGGTCAGCACAAGTTTGCCAATAGTAACGACTTTGGCAAAGAGAGCCTACCCGCGGCATTGCTGGGCAATACCAGAAATATGGGCGGCAACGAGATCTATACTTCGCCGCTAGAGTTCACTCCCATCAATGGTCAATTAGAGCCCTATTTATACCAATTCGCTTGGTTAGAAAACCCCGATCAAAGTATCCGTGGCTACCTAGTCACCTATAACTCGATGGCGAAAATGCTCAGAAGCATTAAACCCGCTTATTCAAGTAAGCAGTCGCCGTTAATGATGCTAGACACACAGGGACTGCTATACGCAGGTGTGCCACAAGATGGCAAAGTGACCCGACTACCCGAAACCATGGGCGGTAGCCTAAAACAGACCTATCCGGCTCTTTGGCGCAAAATGGCCATGAGCAACTTTGGTCAGTTTCACGGTGATTTAGCCACCTTTGTCTATTTAAAGGTGGAGCTAACAACTCAATATGAAACTCGCCGAGAATATTTCTTAGTTTCATACATTCAAAATGATGATATTGCAGCCAAGTTTGCTCAGTGGCGTAATATTCTGATTGCTGGCGCAACCCTGCTCACTTTACTCGCTTGCTTAGTCATTTTCCTCAGCCACCTTTACCGTCTAGTACAGCGTTCGCGTGAGTTTAGTATCTATATGACCAATCGCTTATTCGATACTGATGTGGGTTGCATTATTGCAAGTGACAGTGGTCGAATAGTCACTGCGAACAAAGCTGCGTCATCGTTACTTTCACTGCCAATTGAAGAACTTTCAGACCGCAGCTTACAACGTATTTTAGAGATGGATGAAGATGAATACAGTGTCTTCTTAAACCAAATCCAAACCAATCTTGAATGGCGCGGAGAGCTGCTAGTCGATGCTAGTTTAGCCTCTTGGCTCGCTGTGCGGATCCGTATTGAAATTGGTGCAGATAATAAGCGACGTTATATGTTGGTGAGCTTTGAAGATATAAGCCAGCTTAAGCAAAGCCAAGAGCAAGCGATGTTGAACCAATTACTTAATGATGTTCCTATGGCGAACGTGCTGACCAACCCTAAAGGTATTGTATTAAAAGCCAATGAAGCCTTTAATCAATTACTGCAAATTGAGGACTCAACTGCACTCAATATTGCGAGTCTATTAAATGATGACTTTAGCAAACAGTGGCCGCAAATAGCCCAGCAACTGCAAATTCAAGGTTGCTGGAAAGGTCAGGTTTTCGCCGTCATCGATCATGTCCAAGACCACTGTTTACAAGCCACATTAAAAGGCCATTTAGATAGTGCTGGCGAGCTGGAATACATTGTTTGTAGCCTAGAGCAATCAGCCAGTAGAATAGCCGATAAAGATAGAAGAAATCTCGTGCCCCAACGTAGCACTATCTTCAACCATCAGGCTGATTTAGAAAGCTACTTCAATAACTTAAGCCAGAACTGTAAAGACTTTTCTAGCTTGTTATTAATCAATGTCAGTGCCGAAGAAATGCTAAGTCATATGAGTGACCTTGGCCAACTTGAGTCACGCCAAAAAGAAGTTGAGATCCACTTATTACGCGACCTCCCCCATCGCTACCAAATGTCCCATTGGCAGCTAGGTAAGCTGATTATCGTTTTGCCTGATACCAACTCAGATCAAGCGCATTACTTTGCGCTTGAAAACCTAAACAAGCTTAATGAAAACGGCCTAGGTGAAGGGATATGTATCGGTATTGCATCTTATCAAGACGGCCAAACACTGGATGAATTGATTGCCAACGCTGAAGTCGCGTTAAAGCGCGCTAAGCAGTCTGGAGAACAAAATATTTGTCAGGCATATACTCGCTTTATGGGCTAAGCCCATAAGTATGTATATACCCTTTTGGGGCCGACTACTCTTTTAGCGGCCCTTTAGCTTCTAGCTCTTCTTGATAGGGCGCTTCTTCCATATTTTGTACACCACTAGGCAAGTCACTTTCTGTTATTTCAATAATAGCTGAGCGGTTCATGGTAACCTTATAACGCGCATATTGCGGAGCTTGTTTGCCCTCTTTCAAAGCCAAAATCAAATTAACTTGGTAGCGCCGCTCAACTGACTCATTGCTAATTTTACCTTCGTGCTCTTTATAGATTTTGTCTTTACCGCGCTCTAAATTACGCGCAAAGGGCACAAAGCTAAAGTTAACTTGCTCCTGAATTGTCGAATAACCCGCAAGAAAATCTTTTTGTGATACACGAGTATGAATACCGTAATGCAAAATTTCGGCATCGACTTTGTTTTGGCTATGACGTTTAGTGAGGATTTCAGCAACCGGTTTAGGCAGCTCTTTTTTACGCATAAACTCAAGCCAAACAAGCTGGCGCGCAATAATGTTTTTACTGGTGGTGTCGCTAAGCATACGGCTCCAACGTGGCCGGCCTTTTTGAATCACTCGCCACATCGCATTACGAATATCGTCTTTAAAAATTTCACGAAAGCCGTAAATCACCGCTAACGTCAGCACTAGAGCGATGGTTAACCCACTAAAGAAGCCTTGCGCCTTAATGATCAAGGCTGATACCACTAACATCACCATACCTGTCGCAATACCTGTGGTCATCTTTTTCAAGCCCACACCCAAGGTTTTAAGATCTTCTTTCAGTACCACACCTTGCTGTATTAGGCGGCGCAGAAGCAGCATCTTATTGGCGATACGATTCGGATCTTTCACCGTTTGCGAAGAGTTGTAATTACGCTCTTTTCGATAAAGGGATTCAGCTCGACAAAGTGCTATTACTCTATCGTTAATTTCATTAAAGTCGCTGGTTCTTGGCGCATGGGCCAATAATTTTAGTAAGCGTTGCTCACAAAGCCACGAAAGATAATTATCGGCGTTTTCAAAGTAAGATTTCCACTTTTCATCGCTAGGTTCGTTACGCCTAAAACGCTTAAGCAGATGCTCTACCTGTTCACTTAATTCATCCAAAGAGCTATAGAACTTATCAAACTCTTCAACTTGAGCTAACTCTTTGCTGTCAGTCTCAATGGCTACAGCAAACTGATAAGCAAACAGGTTCAAATAGAGCCTAAACTCTTCAATAGTGCGTTTTTTCTGACTAGCAAAACGACTTTGTACTAAGGGTAAATGCAGACCAGAAGAATAGTAGGAACGCCGCCCAACCACTGAAGAGTGAAAGTACTCCTCCTCATTGAGGCTTTGAGAGTTAATCCCCATCTCTTTTGGCAGAAAAAAATACAGATCCAAGCGCCGATTATCACCAGCTTGCATCTGATGGAGAAATTTTATCGACAGCGATTCTTCTTGTTTTATCCTGACTTTAGACACAGACACCTTTTAATTGTAATAGCAGAGACAAGGGTACAGTTGTGAACAAATGATGTAGCGAGTTAACGATGCTTACATGCAAAACAGGTAGTGCTTATTACTGTAAGCCTAAAGCGAGTGTATTTTATATTTTAGCGGTTTAAAAACAATAATTGAGAGATTAGATAAAACTAATGCCATATGCTACATCTAGGTGGGAGCTTTGTCGCTCCCTTAGCCTATATATAGTGTAACCTATTTGAATTGAGTCCGGCGTGATGAATCTTATGACTGTATCTTACAAGCCCACAGGTTATTATTAGGCTCAACCTGCAAGGTGACCACTCCCGCGGCTTTATTCATCTCAAGCACTTTAATCAAAAAGGGCTCACTTTGATTGTCGGCAACAGCATACTTTACATCTTCAATGGCTTCATGAAAAGTTTCACTCGACTCACTTTGTAGTAGCCTTTTTAAGTGCTGCCCTCTTACTAACTGTATTTCATAACTTAAAATTGGTGCTTGAACCTTTTCAACTGTTCCTCTTGCCATAATTTTATTAGTCAACTGATCACCTTTAAAAAAACTCAGTGATACGTTTAGTCCATTCCCAGTATTCACCATTTCAAGACGCTGGCTTTCTTCAAAGCCTGTGCCCACCCGATAAACACCGGAAGTGCAGGTTAAACTGCTGCTATCATCCAAAGAAATCGTATGTTCAAGAAATAAACACAGACCAAAAATAAAGGTCAATGTTGTAAGAATAGGGGTAGATTGGAACCCTGCAAAAGGATTTTTACGCATAATTTTATTCACAGAATCCAGCTTCCTTCAGCCAAGTAACATCAATAAAGTTCCAGTTGTCCTCTACATTTCTCACTTTCAAATTGTTACAAGCCTTACCATCATCTGCTATATCATTCATTAAAAAGTCAACTTTATTACCATTGCTTGAAGGTGCGACATAAATCCGCTGCCACTTTAGCTTTTCGCAACGCGCCAACTTCAAAGCCAATTGCTCTACTCTCGCTTTATACTTCGCTTTATCAGCATCAGCTGCGTAAATAGGCACGAGAACCGAACCACTATCCTTAATATGTAATTTATAGGGAATCGATAAACTAATATCTGAAGTGGTCTTTAGGTTGGTTGCTAAAAAGATGATCAGCAAAACCCCTAAGATAAGACACAATACATAGTTCTTTATCGAGATAGCACTTAAGCTGCATGCCAGCATTGGCTTATCTTTAGCCTTAACATGCAGCATATAGCCTTGCTTAGCGACATCTTCAATCAACATGGCATATTCAGCGCCAAGAAAGCGTTTGATACTTTGCACAGCAGTAGCTATGTCCTGATAGCTAACGACTTGAGGTAATAGATCTGCGCACATCGAGTCAATAGACACGACTTGTCCTCTAGCCATCATCAATTGATGTAAAACTAGATATTCAATATCGGATAATTTAAACGAAGGGGCTGATTCTGTTCGAGTATGGACTAGCTCTCTAAGCTCGAGGTCGAATCGATATGGACCTATATACACTTTAACAACTCTGGCTAAATAACTGGTAAACAGTGTACTGTTATTCTAAGGTTGAGTCCTTGATTTAATGGGGCTTAGGCAAAGCGGTTTTTGCTTTCGTGATTTCTCGCACATAAATGTTACTACATGTTAAATCGAACACGTAACATTCTGATACTTTTGATAATTAAAACCAACCACCCCACAAAAAAGACAACAAAAAGCACTATGAACACAAACCAAAAATCAACAAAAAGGCATCCATAAGATGCCTTGTAGTGACAAAACTTTACAGCACAGCGTAAAGTGTCAAATTTCAAGCGTTAACACTGCGCCATTTGTTAACGCATTTAAAAAGCGTATAACAAAGTCATATTGGTCTCTGTGTCGGTACTTTTCTTATCATCTAATGGTGAATCGTTATAACGCACAATTACAGCAAATTTCATTGCTAGCGCACCGACGATATTAGCAGTAATAGACGTTTCAGAACGACCTTCCAAGCTATCACCATAGTCAGCTACAAATAGCTGGCTAAAACGAGAGCTCTCGCTGATATCGTAAGTAAAGTTCATTGCGCCGTGAGCAACAACGCTATCTTCATTATCATAGCCTAGGATTGCCGACTGCTCATCATCTAGCTTTTTATAGATATAACCAGGACCGATTTCTGCGCTTAAAAACATATCGCCGCTATCGATAAACTTATGACCGTAACCGGCAGAAGCTACCGCTTTATAATCGTAACCGGTGAATGGGTCGACTTCATAGTTACCCGTAACATACATATAGTTCTTTTCATCAAACTTGTAGTCACCTTGGATGCCACCATAGTAACGCTTAGCGGTGACTTCATCGGTGTCTTCTTTATAAAGGCCTTCGAAAAGATATACGTTTTCCCAATTACCTAGCTCTTGCATCATCTTTAGACGCGCTTTAACTGATGAGGTATCAGTGTTACCCGTTGTTAGTGTCGCACCAAGCTCAGCTTCACCAGCAAAGGTCTTATCACCTTCAACAAAATCAGCACCCGCGTGCGCAGCAAAAGGAGCAGCCAGTACCACTGCCATAGCTATAATTGTTTTTTTCATCTTATTATTACTCCATTCACCAAGTTCCCTAAAAATCGGCGCAATATTAACATTTAGTGCCAATAATTGAAAACATCAGTTACAAGTAATACCAATCAGTATAAAGATTTGGTCGCTCAGCGAGAATTTAGCGCTTCTGAGGCAAGGCGGCGAGTGAAGAGCATAGTTGTTCTACGGTTAAGCTCGTTAACGCAGCATCAGAATCGCTAAAACTCGCCATTCTGGAGCGTTTTTTGGCTGCCTACTTCTGCGTTGAACAGCCTCACAAGGGAATAACCATTCTTTCATCTATTCGCCTTGAATTAGTTGCCAAAAAACGCTCTGAGTAGATCAACTTCTTATACTGATTGGTATAACTTATGTTATTAATCTCCGGCTGATTGCAGGCAAAAAAAATACCTGCACAATGGCAGGTATTTTTATAACAGACCTTAAAAGGTCAAGCGTAACGTGGCTTAGTTGATTTTTGGATCAAGTTCGCCAGCTTGGTATGCTTTATACATCGCCTGTAGTGACTTAGGCTTAATCTTAGAGCCCATACCCGCACAACCAAATGCTTCATAACGAGTCGTACAAATGTCAGCCATCGCTTCCATTGATGCCTTTAAGAATTTACGTGGGTCAAATTCAGCCGGGTTTTCAGCAAGGAACTTACGTACCGCACCAGTTGATGCAAGACGTAGATCGGTATCGATGTTCACTTTACGTACACCGTGCTTAATGCCTTCAACGATCTCTTCTAATGGCACGCCATAAGTTTCAGGGATAGCACCACCATACTGGTTGATGATCTCTAGCCACTCTTGCGGTACTGAAGACGAACCGTGCATAACAAGATGCGTGTTAGGAATACGCGCATGGATCTCTTTGATGCGGTCAATACGCAATACGTCGCCGGTAGGCTTACGGCTAAACTTATAAGCACCATGACTAGTACCGATAGCGATTGCTAGTGCATCAACGTGCGTGTCAGCAACAAAGCGCGCCGCTTCTTCTGGCGTTGTGAGCAGTTGGTCATGGCTTAGGATACCTTCAGCGCCAACACCGTCTTCTTCACCAGCCATACCGGTTTCTAGGCTACCTAGACAACCAATTTCACCTTCAACTGACACACCACAAGCGTGAGCAAAAGCCACTGTACGGCGAGTCACGTCAACGTTGTATTCGTATGATGCAGGTGTTTTACCGTCTGCCATCAAAGAGCCGTCCATCATCACTGATGACATGCCTAACTGAATAGAACGCTGACAGATATCAGGATCAGTACCGTGGTCTTGGTGAATACATACTGGGATATCTGGATACTGCTCAAGTGCAGCAGCCATCAAATACTTAAGGAACTGTGGACGCGCATACTTACGTGCACCGGCTGATGCCTGAACAATTACAGGGCTGTCAGTCGCTTCAGCAGCTTGCATAATTGCACGCATCTGCTCAAGGTTATTCACGTTAAACGCAGGTACACCATAACTGTGCTCTGCTGCGTGATCTAACATTTGACGTAGGGAAATTAAGGCCATTTTTTACTCCAATAATAGGGTGAGTTGCCTCACCAAGGTCACTATCGTTTGGATGGATTTTTATATTCTAACGTTGCCAGTTTAAAGCTGACTAACATTAAAACGGTTACTGTTATCTGTTTCTAAATCATTGTGCGGTTCACAGTATTTAGCTATTTATTTTTGTTACTGCACAGCACAATCATTACCACTGTTTGTTGGCGGCTAGTGTAACCTCGACAAATGTCGATTTAAAGCCCACCAACAAACAGTTTAGTAATTATTTTGTAATTACTAGGTCATTGTGTATTAATTACTGACCACGGCTCTCAAGCATAGCCACTGCTGGTAACTCTTTGCCTTCTAAGAATTCTAAGAAAGCGCCGCCGCCTGTTGAAATATAAGATACTTTATCAGCGATATCATACTTATCAACAGCCGCTAATGTGTCACCGCCACCGGCAATAGAAAATGCATTTGATTCAGCGATTGCCTGGGCAATACGCTTAGTGCCTTCACCAAATTGATCAAACTCAAATACACCTACTGGACCATTCCATACAACAGTACCGGCATTTTTGATGATTTCAGCAAGTGCTTCAGCGCTGTCAGGGCCGATATCAAAAATCATATCAGTGTCAGATACTGTACTAACATCTTTTAGCGTCGCAGTCGCTGTAGGGCTGAACTCGCTTGCGACTACCACATCAGTTGGTACTGGAATATCACCACCACGGCTTTGCGCGTTAGCAACAAGGCGCTTAGCTTCTTCAATCAGGTCAGCTTCATAAAGTGACTTACCGACTTGGTGACCAGCAGCTGCAACGAAAGTGTTAGCAATACCACCACCAACAACAAGTTGGTCAACTTTAGTTGAAAGGCTTTCAAGTACCGTTAGCTTAGTTGATACTTTTGAACCACCGACAATTGCCACCATTGGGCGCGCTGGGTTATCAAGTGCTTTACCAAGTGCTGCAAGTTCGCCTGCTAACAATGGGCCAGCACATGCGATTGGCGCGTGTAGACCCACGCCGTGAGTTGACGCTTGAGCGCGGTGCGCAGTACCGAATGCATCCATCACGTATACATCACACAGTGCAGCCATCTTCTTAGCAAGTGCTTCGTCGTTCTTCTTTTCGCCCACGTTAAAGCGCACGTTTTCAAACACAACCACTTCGCCAACGGCAACTTCAACGCCGTCTAGGTATTCCGTTGCTAAGCTCACAGGGCAATCAAGTGCTTTTGTTAGGTAATCAACCACTGGCTGCATTGAAAATTCAGCGTTGAACTCGCCTTCTGTTGGGCGACCTAGGTGAGACATCACCATAACCGCTGCGCCTTTCTCAAGCGCAAGCTTGATGGTAGGCAGTGATGCACGTAAACGCGCGTCGCTGCTAACCACGCCATCTTTAACTGGTACGTTTAGATCTTCACGAATAAGCACGCGCTTACCTTGAAGCTCAAGATCTTGCATATTAAGAATCGCCATTTTCATGCTTCCTTACTATCTAAGTTAAAATTAAAGTTAAAGTTAAAATTTAAGTCGAGCTAAAAATTCAATCAATCGGGCTAACAGACAGCAGGGACACAACACCATGCTTTATTATGTCGGTTAGGCTTTAACCCATCATCAACTGCGCTATTCATTACGTAGGTTGGGCTTTAGCCCATCACCAACTGCGCTATTAATAACGACAGCAACGCTATCAACGACGGCATCACTAACAATATCAATGACGCTATCAACGACGGCATAAATGCCGACCTACACATTCTATCGTCAGCCTCACCCGGCTATACATTACGTAGGTTGGGCTTTAGCCCATCATCAACTGCGCTATTAATAACGACAGCAACGCTATCAACGACGGCATAAATGCCGACCTACACATTCTATCGTCAGCCTCACCCGGCTATACATTACGTAGGTTGGGCTTTAGCCCATC
>NZ_JAKILT010000003.1 GCF_023283535.1 Shewanella sairae
AAGGCATAGTGCGAATGGCTATCTCAGCCCAGAAGCATTCGAACTAAAGAGCATTGCTTAGTGCCGTGTCTAGTTTTAGTACTAGAGATCACTATTAAGTGGCTCTGAAACTAAGTTTGATACTGAAAAAAATACCCAATTAATTGAGCGAATTGTGGGTTGGATATGCAATAAAGATGAAGATATAGCAATGGACTTTTTTGCGGGCTCATCGACGACAGCCCATGCAGTTATGCTCCAAAATTTAAATGATGGACTACGAAGGCGCTTTGTTATGGTTCAATTGCCAGAGCCGTGTAATGAAAAATCACTGGCATTCAAAGCAGGATACCAAACAATCGCAGAACTAAGTAAAGACAGAATAAAAGCATCAGGAAATCAAGTTTCAAATGAATGTACAGATCCACTTAAGCACATAGATATTGGTTTCAGGGTCTTAAAGATAGATAGTTCTAACATGGCCGAAGTTTACTATAAACCTGATGCTATCTCCCAAACAGATCTATTTGCTCAAGTCGATAATGTCAAAGAAGATCGCACCGAAGAAGACTTATTGTTCCAGGTGATGTTGGACTGGGGCGTCGATTTAAGTCTGCCGATTAAACGTGAAACCATTGACGGTAAAGCAGTATTTTATGTTGCTGACAACGCCTTAGTTGCCTGTTTCGACAAGAGTGCAGGTATCACTGAAGCCTTTGTAAAAACACTTGTCAACGACTCTGGCAGAGAGGGGCCTATGCGCCTTGTTTTCCGTGATGCAGGCTTTGCTTCTGACAGTGCAAAGATTAATGTTGAACAAGTGCTTAAGCAGCTTTCCCCACATACAGATGTGAAATCAATATAGGAGTGGGAAATGAAGCTTAAGTTTAAACATCAAGCCTACCAAGCGGATTCTGTTCAAGCAGTCGTTGATTGCTTTAAGGGACAGCTCCCTAATGATTCTGCTAGCCGCTATAAGATGGACCCCGGCCTTGCTAAACAAGATCATGCTGGTGCACGCCAGCAAAGTGCTGCATTCGATGAAAATGCCTTTAAAAATGCTGATATCCAGCTCTCAGCGGAACAACTGTTAACTAATCTTCATCAGGTGCAACGCCATCAAAATATTGAAACGAAGCCATCTCTTAATCAGTTTTGTGATCTTAAAGGCAAAGTACTGCCTAAAACCTACCAACCAGGAGCAGCGCTTAATTTAGATATTGAGATGGAAACAGGTACAGGTAAAACCTACTGCTACGTAAAGTCTATCTTTGAGTTAAACAGGCAGTATGGCTGGAGCAAATTCATTATTGTAGTGCCAAGCATTGCGATTCGTGAAGGTGTGCATAAGTCACTTGAGATCACAGCTGAACACTTTTTAGAGGATTACGGTAAACGCGCACGCTTTTTTACCTATAACTCTAAACAACTGCACCAGCTAGAAAGCTTTTCATCTGACGGTGGCATTAATGTGATGATCATTAACGTGCAGGCATTTAATGCTCGTGGTAAAGATGCGCGTCGTATTTATGAAGAGCTAGATGACTTTCAAAGTCGTCGCCCTATCGATGTTATTAAGGCTAACCGCCCAGTAATGATTTTGGATGAACCACAAAAAATGGAGGGTAAAAAGACCCTTGAGTCTTTTGCTGAATTTAATCCACTGTTCATCATTCGTTATTCAGCCACACATAAAACTGATCACAACAAGGTATATCGTTTAGATGCCCTCGATGCTTATAACCAGAAGTTGGTTAAAAAAATTGGCGTCCGTGGTATTACAACTAAAGGTTTGTCAGGTACTAATGCCTACCTATACCTTGAAAATATTGAAATATCGCCAAGTAAGCCACCTATCGCTCGCCTCGAATTTGAGCTAAAACTTAAATCTGGAGCGATCAAGCGCATCATTCGTAAGATGAGCAAAGGGGATAACTTGTATGACCTTTCTGATGGCCTGGAGCAATATAAAGACAACTTTGTCATCTCTGACATCAATGCAAATACCGACACTATTAGCTTCTTAAATGGCACAGAGTTACATGTTGGTGAAGCCTGTGGTGATGTAAACGAAGCTGCTTTACGCAGAATGCAAATTCGTGAAGCGGTTAAGGCACACCTAGATAAAGAGATACGCTTATTTGGTAAGGGCATCAAAGTACTGAGTCTGTTTTTTATTGATGAAGTGGCCAAGTACAGAGATTACAGCGTTGAAGATGAAAAAGGTGAATATGCACGAGTATTTGAAGAGGAGTACAACAATTTAGTGCTGGAGTATATGCCGCTAGCAACTGAGCACGGTGATACACCCTATGCAAAGTACCTCAAACGTGATGCAGCTACACAAGTTCATAAAGGTTACTTTTCGATTGATAAAAAATCAAAACGATTAATCGACCCAAAGTTTGCGGTACGTGGTGATGATGCAGGTCTAGCCAATGATGAAAACGCTACCGCAGCCTATGACTTAATCTTAAAAGACAAAGAACGCTTATTAAGCTTTGAAGAACCAACACGGTTTATCTTTTCCCACTCAGCTCTACGTGAAGGTTGGGATAACCCTAACGTATTTGTAATTTGTATGCTCAAGCATAGTGACAATACCATCTCAAGACGCCAAGAAGTTGGCCGTGGTTTACGTTTAGCCGTTGACCAAACAGGTGAGCGTATCGACCACCCATCGATTGTGCATGAGGTAAACCAGTTAACGGTTGTTGCAAGTGAGAGCTATAAAGATTTTGTTAGCGGCCTGCAACGAGATATTAGTGAGTCATTATCAGGCAGGCCAAAAGTTGCTGATGAGAAGTATTTCACTGGAAAGTTTTTTGCAACCACTGATGGCGATGTAGAGGTTACTGCTGACTTAGCTAAGCTGATCTACCGTTACTTGCTTAAAAACGATTATAGCGATGATAACGACCGCATTACTGATGAATACCATCAAGCAAAACGCGATGATCAATTAGCCAGCCTACCTGACGCTTTGCAGCCCTATGCTGAGCAGGTATTTCAGCTTATAGACTCCGTTTACTCTAGTGCACAGCTACCAGAAATTAGTGATGACCGAAAAGCTAAGCTGAACTCGCTTAACCAAAACTTCGACAAAAAGGAGTTTCAGGAGTTATGGGCCAGAATTAATCACAAAGCGATTTATAACGTTGAGTTCGACTCACAAGAGCTGATAAAGAATGCGATTCCAGTCCTAGATGACAAACTAAGGGTAGAACGACTACAGTTTGATATTGTGCGCGGTGAACAGGTTGATAATGTAGATGCCGAACAGGTTAAGTCCGGTCAAAGTTTCAAAATTAAAGAGTCAGAAACGCCAGAATATACAGCTTCGATCAACTCTAGCGTTACTTATGATCTACTAGGTAAAGTTGCTGAAGATACAAAACTAAAACGACATACAATTGCGCAGATTTTAGCTGGCATTGGTGCGCATGTGTTTGAGCAGTTTCAGCATAACCCAGAAGACTTTATTGCCAGAGCAGTAACGCTGATTAATGAGCAGAAAGCGGCTATGGTAATTGAGCACCTTGCATATGACACACTTGAAGATAAGTTTAATACCGATATCTTCACTGTGAATCAAAAACAAGACTTCTCAAATGCAGGTGATCCGCTAGAGCGGCATATTTACGACTATGTGGTTACAGACTCAAAAACTGAACGAAAGTTTGTTCAAGAGTTAGATACTGCAAAAGATAAAATCAGCGTCTATGCCAAACTACCCAGTGGCTTCTTTATCCCAACTCCTGTAGGCAATTATAACCCAGACTGGGCAATTGCATTTGTAGAAGGTTCAGTAAAGCACGTCTACTTTGTTGCAGAAACCAAGGGCTCGATGCAGTCAATGCAATTAAAAGGCACTGAATTGGCAAAAATCGACTGTGCTAAACGCTTCTTTGAAACTGTGAACGAGAAGTTTGCCAAAGATAAAGTTAAGTATGATGTAGTTGTAAACTACGACGATTTAAAACGCTTGGTGATGTGAAAATAATAACGGTTTTTGACAAACTCACGAGCAAAGAAAAAGGCTAAAGACACCTCTAGCCTTTTATTTGCTTAACAAGTTGAGCCTTTTCATCTTCACTCATTTTTTCAAGCAAGCACAGCAACTCTGCTGTGCTTTCTGACTCACAGAAAAAGTAAGCAACGGGCACACCTAATTCATCAGCCATCGCTTTTAGCGTTGCGTAATCAGGGGTGTGCTTGCCTTTCTCATAATGATTCATGCGTGCGCTCGCCGTTCCCGGTTCCATTCCTAACTGAATGCCCAGTTGTTTTTGGCTGATACCCATCGCTTTTCTTGCCTGCTTGAGCCTAAGAGGTAGCGGGCTATTTCGTTTGTCTGACACGAGTTCATTTTTGTCTGATCCTAGATAACTTAGATTGTCTTAGTTTTTTCACTTAAGGTATACTAAGGAATCCTTAGCTTTTTAGGTTGCATTGTCAAGTTTTAGCCAAATTAGATAAGAATTGAATCGATAAGAGGATGATGAAGTAGAGGAAAACAATAAGAAAAACGTCACGGATTGGCTCGTTACATATTGAAATTATTAATAATTGGTAAATACCGTGAACAAATCAAAAATCCGTATAAACAAAATACTTATTAGTATCTTAAAAAGTAAAACGCTGTCTCAATTTACCGCCATTGAGTTAAAAAAGTTGTTCATAGAACAAGCTCCTACCGCAAAAAATAAAGATGCCAACCAACTAGTGCATAGAACACTCAGCAAATTATGCCAAATTGGCTTCCTAGAAAAGCGTACTGATGGCAAAAAGGTATTATTTTCTAAGACATTAACTTTTGATGAGAGTCGCCTACACCCAAGTAAACCACGTCGTCAGACACAACAACCGAATGTGGTGAACCACGGTACAGCTCAATTACAAAAACTCAAAGCCACACTTAATCAATATCAAATAGACCTGCTTGAACACATTGGTGAAGCAGAAGAATTTAAACGGTTATTTACTGAGTATCCTGAAACTAAAACAACCCTATATTCCCGCTATATGGAAGCACGTAACTTAAGCTCATCAATCGTTGGCAAAATTAAGGCTATAGAAGCCGGTATAAATGCGCTTGAGGAGTTATGACATGAAGTTAAGGTTATGGCAGCAAGCTTGCGTAAATAAAGCGCTTAGCCTCTATCAGTCACAAAGCCACTTTATGTGCCTCGCGACTCCTGGAGCAGGTAAAACTGTTATGGCTGCCGAGCTATCAGCAAGACTCATCGAGATGGGAACTATTGATTTTGTTTTGTGCTTCTCACCATCATCTGAGGTCAATGAAAGCATCCGTTCTACATTTTCTCGTCGATTAAATAAACGTTTTGACGGTTTAATAGGAGCAATTGGTAGTGTTTATACCTACCAATCGATGCCCTCTTTAACAGCTGAATTCTGGCAGCTTCTAAATAGTCATAACGTTTTGGTTATTATGGATGAGGTGCACCATTTAAAAGGAGTTGAGCTTAATGATGCTAATGCTTGGGGTGAAGAAGTTCTTCTCAATATACAAAATAAGGCCCGATATACATTAGCCCTTTCTGGCACCCCTTGGCGTTCAGACTCTGCACCTATTGTCCTATCACGGTTTACTGAGCCCGATAATACAGTTCATTGTGATTTTATTTATGGTTTAAAGCAGGCTATTGCTGACGGCGTATGCAGGCAACCGCATATTACACTCATCGATAATGAAGAAATTAAATTAGATATTAATGAAGAATCAGAGACATTTACCTCGATAGCAGCTCTTTTAGAAGGCTCTATATACAGCTACCGTTCATTATTAAATAATCAACAAATCACGCACTATATGCTTAAAAAAGGCGTTAGTAAGCTAGAAGATGTTCGTAAAAGCACTCCCCTAGCTGGCGGACTTATTGTTGCTTCATCTATTAAGCACGCTAAACAACTTTATCAAATGCTAGTGACCGACTGTAAGCAAACAGCCTGTATCGTCACCTCTAAGTTGAAACATCCTTCACAGGCGATTAAATCTTTTAGAGAGAGCGATATTCAATGGATTGTGAGTGTTGGTATGATCTCTGAGGGCACTGATATTCCGAGGCTACAGGTTTGCTGTCATATGAGCAGTATTAAAACTGAAATGCATTATCGACAAGTATTAGGACGAATACTACGAGTCACTTCTGATGAAATTCAACAGGCTTGGCTATTCACTTTAGCTGAAACTAAGCTTACTGAATTTGCTTATCGTATTGGTCAAGATCTTCCTGAAATGCCTGTGATTACTAGTCAAAAAGCACGGCTACCAATCAATTTAGTATTATCGAATAATTCAAGCTCAAACGAACTTAGTCACGATGAAACTAACAACCTGCAAATATCTAGTTTAACGCTATTAACCAAACCTAGCATACAGTCACACTTATCTGATATTGAACAAGAAAACCACTACAATTTAGCCTTGTTAGGCAGATACAAGGAACAAATAGTTAGGATGTTTGATACTCATTTACTAAGTAACTGAGCTAAGGTCGCTGGTGCTGAAAACTCGCGCTTAATCAACATATCATCAGGGGTCATCGCATTGGGATTATAACGAGATGGCTTAATAACTTCTGAAATAAGGACCTTATCTAGTGGCTCAAGAAAAGGGTTTAAAAAAGCTGTAGTAGACCCACTAACCTGCCCCTCATAAAGTTTTTTATAAGTCTGAGCTAAATGCCGAATATCAAGACTTCGGTCACCACTCACCATCACAAGTTTTAATGTTTCTATCAGTAGGTGACTTAATGCCCTATTTTCACCTCGGCAAGCTGCAAATAATGGTATTGCAATATGCTTATCTTCAATCTTTGGAGGCTCATCAAATGGCATATGTTTGGCTAACCCCATTAAATATTGACGATAATATTTACTGTCTTTTTGAAGACTAAAATATTCAAGGTTTCTTTTACGTATTAAGCGAGATGACCACTGTGGTTCTTCAGCGATCTGTTCAGTCCAAGGCATTCCCACCAAGATAATTGGAACTCTTGCTTCTTCGCTGATGAATTTCAATTCATTAGCTATCGTTTGACGCTCTTTAGGTGTTTTAAACTCTATTAACTCTTGAAATTCATTGAAAATAAGTAGCTCTACATTCGCTCGAATTAAATTTTTAACCAATTGAGTTTTCAAATCTATTCTATAATTCGGCCCTTTTCGTTGTTGGCTAC
Source organism: Shewanella sairae (assembly GCF_023283535.1). Taxonomy (GTDB): domain Bacteria; phylum Pseudomonadota; class Gammaproteobacteria; order Enterobacterales; family Shewanellaceae; genus Shewanella; species Shewanella sairae. The sequence goes on from NZ_JAKILT010000003.1 coordinate 7,182, forward strand.
CAAATGATTCCAAATCAGCTAACATCTGTCTCAGGGTCGCATCAAGACCTTTATGACTTGAGATCCGGGTGACTAATACTGGCATAGAAGTACGGCTATATGTTTGACTAGCTAACACTCGTTTTTTATAGTTGTTAATCAGATGGCTTTTACCTACTCCTGTATCTCCGGTCAACAACATGCACTGTTGGTCTGATTGAAAGTTTCGATTTAACCTTAATTCATCGAAGTCACTAAAAATGATTTTGACTTGAGGATGCATGACAAAACAATCACTAAACCTGCGCAATTGCTCCATCTGATGAGCGGTTAAGATATTCATTCAAACCCCTCTATATCATCATCCCAGTTATCGAGGATATCACTGATATTCGGCTCCGGTTTGTTGATTATTACTGAAAGGGTGTCACTTTTTTCAAGCCTAATAGTACCTTGACCTGTGTTACTGATATCCGCGAGTTGAACTTTCTTCTTTACTGCAGAGATTTTAGCTTTCGTTTTGGATTCATCAAAGAGTTCTTGCTCTTGCTGTACTCGAGCATGAACTGCCATTCTAGCTTTAGCTAAACCTAAGTTGTCTTTAGTCTCCCGTATAATTTCACGGTTAATCTTTTTAATCACTTTATGCTCATGCAGACTCAAGCCATTGGCATATCCGGTGGTATCAGTACAAGGCACTTTGAGGTAGCCCTCTAACTCTTCTAGGTAAACATGGATATTAGAAAGATCGTCAGGGTCTATCTTTATGAGTTTTTTTATTGTGTCTTTGGTTTGCGGGTAGTGCTTACGATAATCCGCTAATGCAGTTGAGTCATACATCAACTCTTCAAATTTAAAGCCATTTCGAGTTAATGTTCTTTCATCAGTAATCCCCATCAGCACATTAAAACGTTTTTCTTCTTCCACTGTCATCTGCAACGGTGGGTATATATCAAAACCATGCTGCCACTGCTTTATTGGAATACGTGTGTCACGAGAGTCTGAATCTTGGTGATAAATATCGACAACCCAACGATGAAACTCTTCGACAAATACTGAGAAGCGCATAATGGCGTCTTTTTCAGGTTTGTAGTCCTCTTTCTCTAGAATATTTGAAAACGTTTTTCCTGGGATCTCGGTTAAAAAGTATTGGTTAATCATGCCAAAGAAACGCTCAACAAACGGCTTCAACCATGGCTTACGAACTGGGTTATATTGAATATTTATACCTGCTTCTTTACAAGCATGGTCTAAACTCTTTGACCAAAATTCAGCTCCATTATCAACAACCAAGGTTTCAAATTTTCCATAACAAGGCCAATCATTCTGAAGCTCTATTCCAACATCGTTAAGAGTTTTAGGCTTTATCGCATGCACAATAGCTTTAGCCGCAGAAACATAAGAGGGAGCTTTGTAACTCAAATGGAAGCCTAAAACGCAATTACTAAAAACATCAACGAGTAAAGTAAGGTAAGGCCTTCCCAAAGGGAGAAGTAGTTCATCATCGAGTAGGATTAAATCAAGTGGAGTATGATCTATTTCAACCCGTTCTAAAATTCGAGTTGGCGGTATATGAGAAGAACAATATGCAAACCACTGATCAGCTTTGAACTTACCATGCCTAGCGACAGCAATAGGATAAGGTGGCAGTGACTTTATTCTCTGATTGAAAGCTGTATAGGAAATTATAGGGATCTTCCCATCAACAATTGATTCATTCTCAATGGTAATGGCATCTTTATAGTACTGGTAAGCGGTCGTCACTTTAGGTCTTTTGGCATCTAAAAAGCGAGATAACGCTCGCTCAAAAAACACCTCATCACCTTCAACTCGCTTCTTTCGGTTGCCCATTTTATGGCGCTTAACAACCAAAGAGGCTAAATCTCCATTACTATCAATATAACTCTTACGCCAACGAACCACTGTACGCCAATTAGGTCGTTTTTCTGTATTGCCTTCAAACAGCTTATCAAGAATTGGGTCTAGCTTTTTTTGCGTCCAGCCTCCTGAGTTTTCCTGCTCAATAAAACTAATTAGTTTGTATTTATCGAGCGCTTTTTCTTTAAGGAAGTCAGGGAAAGTATCAAGATCTCGCTTAACTAACTCTGTATCATCTAACTTAACGTATTGAGCTGGGGTATCTGGCTTTTTGGCAGATGTAGACTCTGTGAACTCATCTTCAAAGTCCATCATGTATTACACCAAATAGATGGATTGCAAGTAAGGTCGTCTTGATTCAAATCAGCTTTGACCAAGCCTTTATTCATTAACGAATAAAGAAAAGAACGGGTTTCAGCGATCGGAAGTTTATATTCACTCGCAATATCATGAAGTTGAACTTTACCTGACTTTCGAATCAACTGGAGCAACTCACGTTGAATATCGGTCACGCCATAAATACCAGAGTATCGGTGTAGTAATTTGAGGTTATTTAAGATTGGATTTACACGGATTTGCTTGTCTGTAACGAGTATCAGCTCAGTACCAAGTAGCCGAGCAGCCTCTTTTTTAGCTACAAACTTTGCTCTAAAAACTGGATCGAATGTCTTACTGTAAGGTTTATATTCATGAAACTTTGTCGTCCCATCAATATAGCGAAGTATCGCGTCCGGTGTATAAGGTAATCTTTTACCCTCAAAACAGTAATAAAACCCTTCTGGTTGACTGCCAAAAGTCTCGATATTCTCATTATATTCATGATGGAAACATGCATCGAACTCCAATGTGCTCTCACACATTATCGTTTCGCTCACTTTTGCACTCGCGAATTTAAAAACGTTTTTATTGGGCGAAGGCTTGCGTAAATTCCGAATATACATGGACAAAACTCGAGCGACATCAGTACGCTTAGTGTATAGTTGCTCGATATTTTGTCAAATTTGTCAGTCTATGCTTTAACTTTAAATTCAAGCAATTGATTTATATGAAATTGAATTGTGTACTTAAAATACAAAACACCATTTTATGTCAAACTATGCTTTAAATTTGTCATGCTATGGTTATCTTATGTCAATGTATGCTTTCAGCGACAGCTTTTTTAACAATAATTCTTACTTATTTTACTAAGCCGTCATTGCCGCTTTTACATAAACATCGAAACGGTTTTTCTTGGTGGCAATCACCATGCTAGGTTTTGCACCATCTAAATCATCGGCATAATCAGGGCGTTTAACTACTACGCGCTTTGTGGCAAGTCCCATCGCAGGCGCTAGTAAACCATCGGCATCAAGATCGGCGCCGACTAAAGACTGGAACACGCGCATCTCTTTCTTTACTAAAGCCGATTTCTCACGGTGCGGATACATAGGGTCTAAATAAACCACATCGACTTCGGTGTTCGACGCTTTAGCTGCATCGGCTAATGAGTCAATACTTGAGCCATGAAACAAGCTCATACGCTGTTGCATCCAACTACCAATTTCAGCGTCTTCATAGGCGCGGCGCAGGCCATCTTCTAATAGCGCAGCCACTATTGGATGACGCTCAACCATTAATACCTTGCAACCAAGGCTTGCTAATACAAAGGCATCACGGCCAAGGCCTGCTGTGCCATCAACCACGGTAGGTGTGACACCTTGCTTAAGACCTACGGCTTTTGCGATTGATTGACCACGACCACCACCAAATTTACGGCGATGGGCCACTGCGCCAGAAACGAAATCCACCGAAATGCCTTTTAGCTTCGGCTCATCACGCTTAATTAGCGTCAGGATATTATCTTCAAATACCAACTCAAACTCGGCGTCTGGATCATAAACCAATCCCCAGCGTTCGCAGGCGGATTCGATTGTTGGGTAATGGCGATTAAAGAAAATGCGGGTCACAATTAGGCTCTATGTTTGAGTGTTAACCTGCAGATAATACCACTCCTCGCTAAGAAACCATATCAGCCGCCAATGCCTGTTTTGCATAAATCAGGCTTATTTTGTTGGTTTTAGCTCCTAAAAAAGCCTCAAAACAGCTCAAAGCAACTGAAATCGACCTAAAAAACTTCAAGATGCCTATAAGTAGGTAGGCGTTCACATCCTAGTCAATTTGCATCAGGCACACTTTTGCCGTCGTTGATAAATCAAACGGCAATAAAAGAAATAAAAGAGAGATAAGTGATGATGAACGCAAACAAATTTAAAACAAGCTTGTGCTACGCCACGCTTGTTGCCGCTTGCTCAATGAGTATGGTGGCATGTTCGGGTGACGACGGCAAAGACGGTGAAGATGGCCAGCCTGGCGGTAACGTTAGCACCACAGCAGAAGTGCTAACCTTAACGCTAACAAGCACCACGATTACCGACAACACCCTAAGCATCGACTTCAGTGCTGAGAACGAGCTAGCGATTCCGGTAATTAAAATTGCCGCGATTAAAGTCAATGCCGCGCAGTTACTGCCACAAATTGAAGGCGAGCGCTCACAATGGCAAAAGCTCGCAGGCGAAACTTGTTCACCCGCTAAAGGCTGTGAAGGCACCTTAGTTGATAACATGGATGGTAGTTACCGCTACACCATGAATGCAGCGCTATCTACGGGTGAAGTAAGCCATAACAGTGACTTCACTCAACGCGTGCTATTTAGCGTATTAGCAACTGACAGCCTACCAGCCACTGAAGTGATCACTGACTTTAAAGTTGATGGCAGTGAAGTCGCCGATAACCGCGGCATCATTGATGGTAGCTCATGCTTGAGCTGTCACGACGATATCGCGTCTATTAAGCATGGCGGCGCTAACATTGAAAACTGTGCTAGCTGCCACACCAGCAACAACATGGACAACCCAGAGATGGTTTGGCCGGTACTGGCTCACACCGCTCATATCGGTATTACTCCGCAAGCGCTGGGTAACTGTACCACTTGTCACGCTAAAGAAGTCAGCGAAGCAGAGCTACAAGCGACTAACTGGAACTTAGTACCAACCCGTGAAACTTGCTCTAGCTGTCACGATATGACAACGAATCCAGTGTATGACCACAGCACCCAACCAGATAACGGTAGCTGCTTGACCTGTCACTCACCAGAGAACACTTATGACGTTCATATGAGTAAGTCAGAAAAAGCGGTAGCAGAAGATCAGCGTAATATCGTCAATATCAGCCTAGAGCAAGCCAAGCTTGTTGAGCAAGACGGTGAGCATTACGCTGAAATTAGCTTCGCCCTACTTGATCGCCAAGGTGAACGTATTAGCGTTGCCAACAACAATCCTGCCGACGCAGACTGGATTAAAAACCTACAGCTTTATGTTAACTGGGGCACCTCAGTCGACTTCACCACCAGCCGTGGTTACAGTATTTTTGTTAAGAGTAACAAAAAAGACATTACCCAAGACGGTAGCGGTGATACTCCAGCAGGCGAGCGTAAGCGTACTCCACTACATGGCTCACAAGACAATGTGTTTACTTACCTAATGGGTCCAATTGTTACTCAAGACGCTATCTCAGGCGACTTGATTGATGATGCTGGTTTTATCACTAACCGCTTTATTTACTGCTTCGATAGCGCGCAAAATCTAGTGAGCTGTGATCAAGCAGGCCACACTAAAAATGCTGAAGCCAACAAGCGTTGGTTCTTTGATAAAAATGGCCTAACCGATGCGCCAGAAGCTAAGCGACCGGTGATTGTAAGCAACAAAACCTGTGGTACTTGCCATGGTTACGACGAGTTTAACGATAATACCGAGCTTGCTTGTCGTAACTGCCATAGCCGCAAGACTGAGATCAACAAAGAACTAGCCGATACCACTTGTTTCTCTGGTCACGACCATGATGAACTTGGCGAGCATATTCGTCCGTTTGAAGAACGTGCCATGGTAGCTAAAGGTAAGCCAGGCTTCTTAAGCTCAACTGCCGATATCGTTGACCCATGTTTAGCCTGTCATAACCCGAATACCCCGCCGACTCAGGCAATTCGCGAAATGCACACCAAACCAAGTGATTGGGATTATGTTGAGCAGTTAACCGTGAGCCACCCTGACCACAAGGTATGGATGCACTCATTGCATACTAACCAACGTGCGACTCAAGACCGTGAAAACGGCGTGCGTAATATTGAGTTCCCAGCGGATAAAGCTAACTGTTACCGCTGCCACGAAGGCGATACCTTTGGTGTTGACCGTCTAACAGCTGTGGGTCGTCCATTAGCACTAGATTTAGATTACAACCCGGATTCACGTGCTCACCCAGCAACAGATATCACAGTGGACGCCTACACCTCTCCGGTTTCAGCAACTTGTTATGCTTGTCACGCTAAGCAAGAAGACGCTAACGGTAAGATGGTGATCAACAAAGCCGTACGTGCTCATATGGAGCAAAACGGTGGTCGCTTTGGTGTTGCAGCTAACGAGCTACAAGTTGAATCTTGCGGTGTTTGCCACTCTATCAACAACCTTAAACAGGTACACAAGCTTTAAGGTGAAACCAAAAAGTAATTGATGTCCCTGCAAAAGATATCAAGCAGCCCAACGTTTTACGTTGGGCTGCAACTTTTTAATCAAGCGCAAAATTACCCTGTTAAACATTCCGCCAGCATTTGGCACTTGTATGTGTAAATCGATTTTATCAAAGCGACAAACTTATGCGCCAGCTGGCAACCTTGATGGAAAGCTGGAAGTGGATCAAAGTTTACGGGCAAAGATTTCCTCAGAAATAGACCTAAGAATATACTCAATTAGATACCTGTTTTATAAGAGAATGCCTGTGCAATTAACACCAACGCTAAGCTTAAACGTGACTCAACAGTACCTTATTGATGCTGAGGACTCGTCACGTATTGAACTCAGCTATGCCGAAACAGCCGTTCTGCAATTGATGCTTAAGCATCAAGGCACTCTCATTACCCGCGAGGCCTTACTAGAAGCTGGTTGGCACGACCGTGTGGTTTCCCCCTCATCATTGCAGCAGTGCATTAGCGTGTTGAGAAAAAAACTCGCCAACTATCCAGATATTGAGCTAAAAACCATTCCTAGGCATGGTTATGTATTGCACTTAGCAGCAAAAGACTCAGCATCGACAAAACTCTTGCGACCTAAAGCCGCCGTGCTATTTGCTATCGCAGTCATCCTGTTTGGGCTATTAGTCGGCTACGCTTATTTTACTCATCAACAAGCGCCTTACAGCGAGAGCTACATCAGCAGCAAATTAAGCCAAGCCGCGGGTGATATAAAGGTTCTTACGCCTGCTGCAGATAAAGCATTGAGCGGAAATGAAGTTAACCAGCGCCTAAGCAATCAAATTGGCTATGAACCAAACTGGCAAGCACCTTTCAAACAATTTAGTAGCTTTGCACTGTTAAATCAGCAGATGGACAACTTTGCTATTTGCCCCGATTACCAAAACAATCAATGTAGCGGTAATCAGCTGATCAATATCAGTAGTGAAAAAGACCACGGTAGTCAGCTGGTGTTATCAGACTTTTTGACCACCAAAATACGTATGGAGCAAAAAACCTATAATAAGCTAACCCTACCTGAACTGAACAAACATCGGGGCGATCTTAAAGAGCAGATCTATCATGGCGATTTGTACTTCTCTATTGATGACCACCGCCTTGTTCGCAGCGACATTCGTATTTCATTAGTCGATCTCGCGCCAGATAACGGCATCTTCTATTTCGCCGCCTGTATCACCGATGAAGACTGCTATACCACACCGATCCGTTACGAGATCCGCGGTCAATTTAAGCGCACCACCGAAAAATGGCAGCAGCGCAGAGTCGAGCGTTTCGATATCGACGTCAGTAAAACCACGCTGTCTTCCCCGAATGCCCTATCTGACACCGCGCAAACCATCTACCTCGCGCTGAGAAAACAACATTTAACTCAAGCAGAGCTAAGCTTTTATCGCATTTATCAAGATGACGGTACCGCTGTTTGGCAACTGCCGTTGGTGAACGATAACATCATGTGGATGCAACGCCAGACACTCAAATTATGATCCCTTGCCTGAGTTGATATATAATCTAACCTCTGTTCCTTTAGGCTAAAAACTCCATGTTAAGTTATCGTCACGGCTACCACGCTGGCAATTATGCCGATGTTCTCAAGCACGCTATTTTGCTACAAGTGCTTAAACTCATGCACAAAAAAGATAAGCCAATGGCTTATATCGACACCCATGCAGGCGCAGGCGGTTATGCATTAACTGACGAGTTTTCAAAGAAAACCGGCGAATACCTAGACGGTGTTGCCAGACTTTGGGAAAGAACCGACTTACCAGAGTCTTTAGTGCAGTACATCGAAGACGTAAAACACTTCAACCAAGGTAAACAAGAGTTAGAATTTTACCCTGGCTCACCTGCTTTTGTTGATATGAACATGCGTGAAAAAGACCGCATGGTATTGCACGAACTACACGGTACTGACTATTTAACCCTTGAAGAACAATACACTGGTGATCGTGCAGTTCGTGTTATCAAAGGTGATGGCCTTAAAGGTCTGATTGCTGCTGTGCCACCACTTGAGCGTCGCGGTGTGATTTTGATCGATCCAAGTTACGAGATCAAAACCGACTACCAAGATGTTGCTAAGGCAATTATTAAAGCTCACAAACGCTTTGCCACTGGCGTATACATGCTGTGGTATCCGGTTGTGGATCGCGAGCAAACCGAAGGCATGCTTAAGCTGCTTGCTGAAAGTGGCATCAAAAACCAATTACGTATCGAGCAAGCGATTAAGCCGGATAGTAATGAATTTGGTATGACGGCAGCCGGTCTGTGGATCATTAACCCACCATGGCAGCTAGATACTACCGCTAAAGAGATGCTGGATTATTTAGAACGTCGCCTTGGCCATAACGGTGGCAAAACTATCGTTAAGCAAGAAGTGCCTGAGTAAAAGATAGAGCCTAGGAAAGCAAAGAAAGGTCCTAGGCGCGAGGCTCTAGACCCTAGGAAAAGCTAAGACGGAAAAGCAACAATCAAAAGATGTCTGTCTCAACGAGTCAGTTTTGACCTTGCTTTTAAGCTTTAAGCTTTTCCTAGCAGGTGCGTAGCACCGCCCTAGCAGTGAGCCTACGAACGCCCTAGTACCTGATGCCTATAAGTACTCTTGACCATCATTAACTTGACGGCTAAACACGCCAAAATGGCATTGATGATCCCAACCTCAGTATCTCTATTATTCGCTGATGCAGCGGAGCTACCGCCAATCACTTGTCGTTGTTCTCTTTGCTCAGCGTTACCGTGAGCAGCGCTAACAAAATCACAGCCGGCATTAGTCACTGAGTTTGATGAACAGCCCGTTGCCACAATACTCATCAGCATTATCATCACAGTCCTTTGTACTGCTTTTGCCTAAACCTTTGCACCAATCTCTTCTCTCCAATTCCTGATAAAGCCAACAAGCTGCTACCAGCATCAATATGATTATGTTTACTCACATGTGTCACTGAAACTAATGTAATACTGAATGTAACTCATCAAACAGCCAGTGCATCACCGGGCCGATTTGCTTATCTCGGCGGTTTACCACGCCCATTTCCACCAACAATGGCTCGGTAATATATTCGGTTGAAAGCTCTTTTAGAGCTTCAATGTACCAGTCTGATTTAGCCACATGTTCTGGCACTAACGCCCAACCTACGCCCTGTAAAACCAAAGCAACAATGTAATAGTAGCTATCGATATACCAATAATTTGCCGATAACGTTGCTGTTTGTGACTGCCCGGTAATATCGCAAATAGCCAACTGCCTATATTGCATCAGCTGCTCTAATGTCGGCGCGGGGCAAGCAGCTAAAGGGTGAGAGGGGGCGACCACCAAACTTTGTTTAAACTGACCAATCGACATAAAATCGAGCGAGTCTGGCAGCATGGTCGAGGAGTGAAACATAATGCCGATATCGGCGCGCCCGGCATCCACCCATGCACCAATATCTTCTTGCGAACCATTGATGATGGTGAGCTTCAACAGCGGAAACTGTGTCGATATACGCTGAAATAACGCTTCAAATGCTGTCACCGGCACAGCTTCATCCATGGCAACAGTCAGCGAGATCTCCTCACCTGAGGTGACCGTCATTGCACGGGCATTTAAGCGTTGGCATTGCGCTAATACCGATTGTGCTTCGATAAACATCTCTTCACCAAGTGTCGTAAGCACTGGTAGCTTGGCGCTACGATCAAACAACTCAAAGCCAAGATCTGCCTCTAAGTTACTCACCGCGGTACTTATACGCGACTGCGCTTTACCCATTTTTCGCGCCGCAGCGGAAAATGAGCCTAGCTTTACCGAGTTTACAAATGCATTAAGCTCATCAATCGTCCAGTTCATCGTTCACTCGCTCGTCTATACCAAAAACAGATAGTAACTAACTTTATTCAATCTTAAATACAGAGTAACTTGCCGAGCTTTATTGTTCAATATTGATATTCCTATGTTAGATCCAAGCATCGAAAACACACAGACTCAGTCCATTAGCCGCACATTCTGGCGTTATACCTTGCCAGCCATTGCCGCTATGTTAGTTAACGGTTTATACCAAATCGTCGACGGCATTTTTATTGGGCATTACATAGGGTTTGAAGGACTAGCTGCAATCAATATGGCTTGGCCAGTGATCTACTTTATGGTGGGTTTTGGCATCATGGTGGGTATGGGCAGCGGTAGCTTATTATCGATTCAGCGAGGCAAAGGTGATACCCGCGCCGCGCCAACCATTTTAACTAGCAGCTTAGTGATTATGCTGGGGTTAGCTGCCATATCGACTACGATTTTAATCGCTTGTAGCGATCTATTTCTTAAGGCTCAAGGTGGCGCTGGCAACACCTTGGTCATGGCGCAGGAGTATATTGGCGTATTCACCTGGGGCGCTGTAATTACCGTAGTAGCGTCAGCGATCCCTTTGCTGATCAGAAATGATGAAAGCCCAAACATTGCCACTGGATTGATGGTGTTAGGCGCTGTGATCAATATTGCTCTCGACTATCTACTGATCGGCGTATTCAATTTTGGCTTATTAGGTGCAGCAATGGCGACCATCAGTGCACAAGCTGTTGTGTGTATTCTTGGCCTTATCTATTTTTGCTCAGTTAGAAGCAGCATTAACTGGTCAGCAAAATTTAGCTGGTTTAACGCCTCTTTTGCCAAGCAAATCGTACTGCTGGGTTCTTCCAGCCTATTTATGTACTTGTACACTAGCTTTGTGTTTGCGCTACATAACCGCTTATTCACTGAGTATGGTACGCCGCTAACCGTTGGCGCATTTGCCATCGTCGGCTACTTGATGGTGTTGTACTATCTAGTGGCTGAAGGCATTGCAGAGGGTATGCAGCCGCCAGTGAGTTACTACTATGGCGCTGAGCAGCATGAAAACATCAATAAGATGCTAAAACTGTCGGTAAAAGTAACCTTAATTGCCGGTACCAGCTGGGTGTTACTACTCAACCTATTACCTGAAACCATGGTTGGCTTGTTTAACAATGACGATCCATTGTTAATCGCAACTGCGATTGATGGCATTAAAATGCACCTGTTCGCCATGCCGCTAGATGGCTTTATCGCGCTATCCTCAATCTACTTTATGGCGACTAACCAAGGCGTTAAAGCACTCGTCATCGCTTGTGGCAATATGCTGATCCAGCTGCCATTTTTAATGATATTACCTAAATTTTTGGGCGTGAATGGCGTGTGGATGGCGATGCCATTATCTAACATTGCTTTGTGTTTAATCGTGGTGCCTATGGTGTGGTTAGATATCCGCTCTCGCGCTAAGCGAGCGCATACTCTGCCGTTAAACCAAGCCGCTATCGCTTAATCTTAGGCTTTTCGATAGCGCTTAAGCAGTATTTGTACTCGCTCTACATACGCTTGAGTTTCTGGGTAGGGCGGGATGCCTTTAAACTGCTCTACCCTTGATGCACCAGCGTTATAAGCTGCGCAAGCTAAAGCAATATCACCATCAAACCGATCCAGTAATTTGGCTAAATAACGGCTACCCGCAAGGATATTCTCTGCGGGATGAAAGGCGTTATTGACCCCGAGTTCTTTTGCTGTTGCCGGCATTAACTGCATCAAACCTTGTGCACCGACTTTTGATATTGCGGCTGGCTTAAACGCTGATTCCGCATGGATCACCGCACGAATAAGTGCAGGATCAAGTTGATAGCGTTGAGCGGCAGTGGCGATCTGCTGTTGATAAAGCGTGGTAAATAACGGTATTGAAGACCAATTAACATTGGACTTAGGTGAACAGGCATAGCAGTCAAACAGTAATACCTGATAATGACCCTGCTGTGGCGCTCTGTCGGAAAAAGCCAATCCACCATCTACTGTGCGGTAGTGGTAAACCCTATCACCCTGCTTAGCTTCTGGGGTTACATTAAGGCTTACTTTGCTTGCTTCAATAGCTTTACCTAAGACGCTTTTATTCGATGGCTTTGCCACAAAATGCGGTTTACTCGTCTCAGCTTGAGCTGTTGCAGCTAATAAATATATAAAAACTAACAAGCATCCTTGCTTCATCATAATCCGTTCGATTGCTCTAATTGCAGTACATCGACTATAGCAAACAGCTGCTTCATCTCTCGATTTATCTGGCTAAATTCATATTCAAAGGTCGCTGGTTTGAAAATTGATGCCATCTCAAAACGATCCTCTTTACTGCCGAGCATAATAAGCAATTTATTACGGTAAAAGGCGCATTGGATCTTATGACCAAAGCTGGCAGACAAGGCCTGTAAACGTTCCATAAAACTGACCGTCAGTAGGTAACGCGCCTCAATTTGGTCAGTGGAAAATACATCGAATTGTTTTTCAAAAATCGGATCTTCTAACTTAACCCGCTCTAGACCTTTGAAAGAATCAGATAAGAAGTTAACCAAGCCACCGCGGGTTTTAACCACCACAGTGTGGCCGCGAAAATCTTTATGGCTACTGAGCTCTATCATGACACCTTTAAACACACTAACAGTATCAGTCGATTTATCACGCTTTACTTGCTTGGTCAGGTGCAACTCGTTTAATGCAACCTCAATACCCTTGTAGGTGCCCTGCACATAATCAGCAAAGCTAGCATCCTCATAGTAAGGCAATAATTTTGAAGCCTTGAGTACTGACAAACTCATTTTATGCTCGGCACTGAAAATGAAATCTTGGCCAAAATATTTAAAAATAAGTGGATAGATTTTGAGCTTTACATCTTTTTTATAATGCTTGATTGGGTTGTACAGCCACCAGCCGAAAGGTAGAGCCAAAATAACAAGCCCGACTAGGTAAACCAATAACGGCTCTGATAAGCGCATATATGGCAAAATCATAAAAGCTAAGACGGCAAGGGCTAAGTAGATAGCACTGCAAAGATATAAACGTTGACGGCAGGCTTTGAGGCTCGCTACCCGTGCATTTTCAAATTTGCTGGTTAGCGGCTGTAAATGCTGCAGATAATAAAGCTTAAATTGCTCTATTTCAGCAGGCTTAGCCACAAGACTATTGGTACTGCGAGCAGCCTTAATGGGCGCACCAAACAGGAAAGTGGCCAAATTCATATTATGCCTGCGCCTCCCTAATTATTGATACGTTATACCACTAAACCAGCACAGGAAAACCTGCGGTAAATATCATTACTTTAGGAAATCAGCCGCATCCACCGGCGTTTTAGCCGCTTCATCAGCCTCATAAAAAGGCATCACTTTAACGCTAGCCATAGACGCAATAATCGAGCCGGGAAAAATCTCCACTGCGGTATTTAACTCTGAAACAGCCGAGTTATAAAAACGACGAGCTGCAGCAAGCTGCGCTTCAACTTCGTTATAAGTTTGCATGGCTTGCAGCATGGTATTGTCAGATTTTAGCTCGGGGTAATTTTCAACGCTGACCATCAACTGCGACATTTTCTGGTTCATCTTTTCAGCGACTTGCAGGTGATTTTTAACTGACTCAGGATCAACGGCATCGTAGCCTTTGGTCGCCAACGCTCTTAATTCAGTGATTTCAGTCAGTAAGGATTTCTCATGATCCATATACTTCTGCGCAATTTTGAGGATGTTCGGCACTAAGTTGGCGCGCTTTTTAAGTTGAACATCAATGCCAGACAGGGCTTCTCGACCAGTGTTACGTTTTTTGATTAAGCTGACATACCATAGGTAGCCCATAATCAAAGCTAAGCCTAATACCAACAATATCCCTTCCATTTATACGTCCTATTTTATTCTTTTTTATTGTAATGGCGTCGCCCTCATCAGCATGGAAAAGACTAAAGCGATAAAAATACCTTGTACATTTATAACCCATACAACGCCTGATTATAAGGGGACACCTGACTTTACGACGATATAGTACAAGAGGCTATCTATGTTACTTTTTAACCACCTCGGCAATAAACCTAACTAAAAACAACTAAAAATGCCTTAGTAAAACTCTAGCTAATCAAACTTAACCCATTAATTGGTGTTAACAAGTTGAAAGTAGGACACCATGCAGGTTATTTATACACACTAAGATTAAATAAACTTTAAAATCAATAACTAAAATAAAAAACAATAAGGTGTTTTTTAAGCACTTATAATCCTAACACGCTGAAAAGCCGACATTACCCTACTAAAAACTTAAACTAAATGGCACTTTTATTTAACTTTACGCTTACTTTACCATTTAACTAAGTTTCCATCTTACTAATACAAGCTATTGATTAGTCTTAATAAATACCATAGTTCGTTTATTCAGTTTTAGTACAGCTACATAGGTCTATATTGGTATCACTCCTTCAGGACAGTAGATTAAAAGATCCCCTTCGGACTCACACTATGTGGGTCTTTTTTTTACCCAAAAATCACAATTAGACGAAAACTGATAAGCGTTAATTAATAGCGGTTTGCGATTCAGCTTTGATACAGCAAGCACTGGTTATAGTGATCTCAATCCCAACGGAAGTATCTAATCATCCCTTTTGGACTCATCCCATATGAGTCCATTTTTTTGCCTAAATTTCACTAGAAAAAATAAGATTAATAACTGTTAATAAAAGATTTTTGTACCATTCAGCTCCGATACAGCAGCCATTCGCTATAGTGACTGCAATTCCAACCGAAGTATCTAATCAATCCCTTTTGGACTCATCCTATATGAGTCCATTTTTTTGCCTCAAAATACGGCACAAACCAGTCTAAAACCTTGCTAAAAACCACATCCTAGCTCGACTTCTATGTTTTTGTTACCACTGCTAAATAGCCCGATTTAAGGTTTAATTAATTTTATTTATCCATCATGCCACATTGGCTTAACAAGAAGCGCTTATTAGTAGCTACTCTCGCCGCACATAAGTAGAATAAAAATAACAAAATAATAATTATTAAAGGAAGACCTTTATGAGCTCCAATAATGGTGGCAGCCTGCCTTTGCCAGGTGATGTCCCTTCCGATCCCAATAATCAGCCTAGTGGCTGGTTTGTCCGCTTCCTTAACGTAGTTGAACGCCTAGGTAACTTGCTACCTCACCCTATTACGCTTTTTGCCATGTTCTGCGCTGCAGTTGTAGTGATTAGCGGAATCGCTGGTTACTTTGAATTAACCGTTGTCGATCCACGCCCAGAAGGTGCATCAGGTCGCAGTGCCGATGGGTTAATTCATGTAGTCAGCTTAATGAATGCCGAAGGCCTTAGAATGATAGTCTCCAACTTGGTGACTAACTTTACCGGCTTTACCCCTCTAGGCACCGTGCTTGTAGCATTATTGGGTGTAGGTATTGCCGACCGTTCAGGCTTATTATCTGCCGCGATGCGTTTACTGGTTATGGGCGCATCTAAGCGCTTAGTTACAATGACCTTAGTCTTTTCCGGTATCGTTTCAAACACCGCATCTGAACTTGGCTATGTAGTACTCATCCCAATGGCCGCGATGATCTTCCACTCGTTAGGACGTCATCCTCTCGCCGGTCTTGCGGCGGCATTTGCTGGTGTATCTGGCGGTTACAGCGCCAACTTATTGCTTGGCACAGTGGACCCTCTGCTTTCAGGGATCACCGAAGCTGCAGCGCAAATGATCGATCCTGACTACCTAGTTGGCCCAGAAGTAAACTGGTACTTCATGTTTGTCTCTACCTTCTTGATCACCTTCTTAGGTGCATTCGTTACTGAGAAAATTGTTGAGCCAAAGCTAGGCAAATATGATGCTAGCGAAGCTGCAATTGATCTTAGCGAACAGAAGATGGATACCGTTAGTGCCCTTGAGAAAAAGGGACTAAAAATCGCCGGCCTTGCGGTATTAGTGATGTCTGCACTACTGGCGTTAACCATTATTCCTGAAGGCGCTCCGCTTAGAAACCAAGAGACCGGCTTAGTCGCTGGCTCGCCATTTCTAAAAGGAATTGTGGCATTCATTTTTGTGTGTTTTGCTATTCCTGGTCTGGTTTATGGCCGTGTAGTGGGCAGCATGAAGCGCGATATTGATGTCATTAACGCCATGTCTAGCAGCATGAGCAGCATGGGCATGTACATTGTTTTAGTGTTCTTTGCTTCGCAGTTTGTGGCTTTCTTTAAATGGACAAACTTAGGTGCTGTGCTAGCTGTATCTGGCGCTGATGCACTCAATGCCATTGGTTTAACCGGTCCGCTAGTATTTGTGCTGTTTATTATGATGTGTGGCTTTATCAACTTAATGTTAGGTAGTGCTTCTGCCCAGTGGGCGGTAACAGCACCTATCTTCGTACCTATGTTGATGCTAGTGGGTTACGCACCAGAAACTATTCAGGCGGCTTACCGAATCGGTGACTCGGTGACTAACCTCATTACGCCGATGATGAGTTACTTTGGTCTCATTTTGGCTGTTGCTTCGCAGTACAAAAAGAACCTAGGTATTGGTACGCTAGTTGCCACCATGCTGCCTTATTCAATCGTATTCTTCATCGGTTGGACCTGTTTCTTCTTTATCTGGGTATTCGTGATTGGTCTACCTGTTGGGCCTGGTGCGGCGACGTATTACACGCCTTAACGGTTACCCGTTATTTAAGATAAAAAAGGCTTAGCGATTTATTTGCTAAGCCTTTTTTGGTTTTGCTTCACAGCCGCTCAACTCTTTACAGACTATAATAAGTAAAATCCACACTGAACTAATAGCAGTCAAAGCTATTACCTGCAGAACAAGTCCTCGCTTATGAAACTATTTATCGCTTCTGATTTACACGGCAGTTTGCCAGCAACCCAA
Organism: Shewanella sairae; assembly: GCF_023283535.1. GTDB lineage: Bacteria > Pseudomonadota > Gammaproteobacteria > Enterobacterales > Shewanellaceae > Shewanella > Shewanella sairae. The sequence goes on from NZ_JAKILT010000003.1 coordinate 24,280, forward strand.
GCCATGTTAGCTCGCTTTGAAGCGTCCAACGCTGACCACCTTATTCTGTTAGGTGACTTACTTAATCATGGGCCGCGTAACGCCATTCCTGACGGTTATAATCCAGTTGCAACCGCTGAAGCACTTAATACTTATAGCAACAAGGTTATTGCAGTGCGTGGCAACTGCGATAGCGAAGTAGACCAAGCCTTGTTGCAGTTTCCCATCACTGCTAGCTACGCTCATGTGCTGCTACCACAGATGCGTTTATTGTTAACCCATGGCCATATTTATAACCCAGATAACCTACCACCACTGCAAAGCGGTGACGCCTTACTCTATGGTCATAGCCATATTGCAGTGGCTGAATATCGTGATGATATTTTGCTGTTTAACCCCGGCTCAACCACGATTCCACGTAACGATGGCCGTTCCTCATACGGTTTGATTACTGCCACAGAATGTCAGGTTCGCACTTTAGATAACAACGAGCTATTAGTTAGCTGTCCGATACGTCATAAGCTTTGAAAAGCTGAGGCTGAAAAATAAGTTATCTGTTTTAGTAGATGCGCTGCTTCTTCCTATCTTTAATACCAAAAAGCCCAGCATTTGCTGGGCTTTTTAATGTTTAGCGCATTAGCGATACAAGATTACTTATTCGCTTTTGCTGCTTTCGCTTCTGCCTTAGCTGCTTTCGCTGCATCTCGCTCGCGCTTACTGAACATACGCTCAACAATCACGAAGAAGATTGGGATAAAGAAGATCCCCATAAAGGTCGAGCTCATCATACCGCCAAGTACCGCAGTACCGATGGCATTCTGGCTACCAGAACCTACACCGCTACTGATAGCAAGTGGCACAACACCTAGACCAAATGCTAACGACGTCATCAGAATTGGACGTAAACGCACTCGAACCGCGTGTAGAGTCGCTTCAACTAGACCAGCACCTTTCTCATAGAACTCTTTAGCGAATTCCACAATCAAGATGGCGTTCTTGGTTGCCAGACCCACAGTAGTTAGTAGACCTACTTGGAAGAATACGTCGTTTGGTAAACCACGACCATTCATCGCAATCAAGGCACCAATAATACCCAGAGGTACAACAAGTACTACCGCAAATGGTACCGACCAGCTCTCGTAAAGTGCAGCTAGTACAAGGAATACCACCACAATCGACAAGGCATACAACATTGGCGCTTGGTTACCTGATAAACGTTCTTCATAAGAAAGACCGTTCCACTCGATACCAAATCCTGGTGGTAACTTCTTAGCCATAGCTTCGATGTCATCCATTGCTGCACCTGTACTGTAACCCGGTGCCGTACCGCCTTGAATGTTCATCGCTGGTAAACCACCGAAACGTTCTAGACGTGGAGAACCATATTGCCAGCTACCCGAAGCGAATGCCGAGAAAGGTACCATTTCACCTTTATCGTTACGTACATACCAAGAGTCTAAATCTTCTGGTTGCATACGATATTCGGCTTCACCTTGCACGTAAACTTTCTTCACACGACCACGGTCGATAAAGTCGTTGACGTAATTACCACCCCACGCAGTACCAAGTACGCTGTTTACTGAATCAATATCAATACCTAATGCACGTAATTTACCGTGATCGATATGAACTTGATAAAGTGGCGCATCTTCCTGACCGTTAGGACGTACGCCCACTAGGTTCGGATTCTGCGCTGCCATACCGAGTAACATGTTACGCGCTTCAACTAGCTTTTCATGGCCTTGACCATTCTTGTCCTGCAAGTAGAAGTCGAAACCGTTAGCCGTACCTAACTCAATTACCGCTGGCGGAACAAAGGCGAATACAAAGGCTTCTTTCATCCCCATAAACATGCCCATGGCGCGGTTAGCAACTGACTGTACGTCTTGACCTGGTTCACTACGCTCTGCCCAGTCTTTAAGACCAACGAACGCAATACCCATGTTTTGACCGTTACCCGCGAAACTAAAGCCCGATACGCTAAATACTGATTTAACGTTGTCGCCTTCTTCATTCAGGTAGAAATCAGTCACACGTTCAAGCACAGCCTTAGTTTCTTGTTGTGTTGAGTTCACAGGCAAAATCGCCTGTGTGAACAAGATCCCTTGGTCTTCGTCCGGTAAGAATGCTGTAGGCATACGCATGAAGATCCAACCCACTGCAACCGTGATTGCTAGGTAAACCATCATAGTACGGCCAGTGCGCTTAATCATTGCCGCAACGCTAGCTTCGTAACGTGATGTTAATGCATCAAACTTGCGGTTAAACCAACCAAAGAAACCGGTTTTTGCATGACTTTCACCTTTGCCAATCGGCTTAAGCATGGTCGCACAAAGTGCTGGAGTTAGAATAATCGCCACCATTACAGATAGTGCCATTGCAGACACAATCGTAATCGAGAACTGACGATAAATAACACCAGTTGAACCAGACATAAATGCCATTGGAACGAATACCGCAGACAGCGTTAAACCAATACCCACTAGTGCGCCAGTGATTTGGTCCATCGATTTCTTGGTCGCCTCAATCGGACTGAGGCCTTCCTCCTGCATCACACGTTCAACGTTCTCCACCACAACAATCGCGTCATCTACCAGAAGACCAATTGCCAGTACCATAGCAAACATGGTTAAGGTGTTAATCGAGAAGCCTGCTGCTGCCAAAATCGCAAAAGTACCAAGCAATACTACTGGTACCGCAATTGTTGGAATTAGCGTTGCACGGAAGTTCTGCAAGAACAGGTACATGATCAAGAATACTAAAACAACAGCTTCAAGCAGCGTATGCACAACGCCTTCAATTGATTTCTCAACGAATGGAGTTGTATCGTACGGATAAACCACTTCCATCCCATCAGGGAAGAATGGCTTCATCTCATTGATTTTTGCTCGCACGCCTTCAGCAGTTGCCAATGCGTTAGCACCGGTTGCTAGCTGAATACCAATACCCGCAGCAGGCTTGCCGTTATAGAACGACTCAACCGCATAGCTTTCAGCACCCAGCTCAACGCGCGCCACATCTTCTAGGAATACTTTCGCCCCTGAAGTGTCGGCTTTAATGATAATCTTTTTAAACTGCTCGGCGTTTTGCAGACGGCTTTGTGCCGATACTGTTGCGTTTAGCTCTTGACCTGCTAGTGATGGCGCGCCACCTAACTGACCTGCTGATACCTGGGCATTCTGCTCTCTAATTGAAGAGATAATGTCTTGGCTTGTCAGGTTATATTGAGTCAGTTTCAGAGGGTCTAGCCATATACGCATCGCATATTGCGCACCGAATAGCTCGATAGTACCTACACCAGGAACACGACTTAGCGGATCCTGAATGTTTGAACCAACGTAATCGGCAATATCGTTTTTATCCAGTAAACCATCTTGTGATACGAAAGCCGCTACCATCAAGAAACCGGCACTCGATTTACTTACGTTAACACCTTGTGCCTGAACCTCTTGCGGTAACAGTGGCATTGCAAGCTGTAGCTTGTTTTGCACCTGTACCTGCGCGATATCAGGATCGGCTTCAGCATTAAACGTTAAGGTAATTTGCGCATTACCAAAGCTATCACTGGTCGATGTAATGTAGCGAAGGTGGTCAATACCTGTCATTCGCTGCTCAATAACCTGAGTTACTGAGTCTTCCATCGTCTTAGCCGAAGCACCAGGATAAACAGCACTGATCACTACCGACGGCGGTGCAATGCTTGGATATTGCGATACCGGTAAGCCCACAATTGAGAGCACACCTGCCAGCATCACAATAATAGCGATCACCCACGCAAAAATTGGGCGATCGATAAAGAAACGTGCCATAACTCTGCCCTATTTCTGTTGTGTTTCTGGTTTCTTATCAGCGACCAAAGGACCTGCCTTTACTGGCGCGCCTGGACGAATTTTTTGTAGGCCTTCAACAATTAGCTGATCGCCAACTTTCAAGCCATCAAGAATACGCCATTGATTATCAATCACTTCAGCAGTTGTCACGATACGTGCAGCCACTTTACCGTCATCAATAACCATAGCAACCGCTTGACCTTTGGTGTTACGAGTAATCGCTTTTTGCGGCACTAAAATCGCTTCAGGATCGGTACCTGTATTTAGCACTGCACGTACGTACATGCCTGGCATTAACGTACCATCCGGGTTAGGGAACTCTGCACGAATAATCACTGAACCCGTGTTTTCGTTTACTGTCACTTCAGCAAACTGCAACACACCTGTATGACCGTATGGCGTACCGTCTTCAAGGATTAGTTCTACATTAGCGTTTGCAGCGGCTTCAATTTGACCACGCTTAAGCTGTGACTTAAGACGTAACATTTGCGCGCTCGATTGAGCAATATCAATGTTAATTGGGTCAAGCTGCTGAATCGTAGCTAATGTTTGGCTTTGATTTGCAGTAACAAGGGCACCAGGAGTGACATCAGACTTACCGACACGACCAGAAATCGGTGCGGTAACTTTAGTGTATTCAAGGTTGATTTTTGCTGTGTTAATTGCCGCTTTAGCAACGGTTACACGCGCCATCGCTTCTTTGTAAGCAGCATCAGCTTCATCATAGTCTTGCTCACTAATAGAATTAAGCTTAACTAGCTTCTCAAAACGCACAGCTTTAGCTTTAGCTGATACTAGACTTGCATTTGCGCTAGTAAGATCTGCTTCTGCGCTAACAAGTGCCGCTTCATATGTAGATGGTTCGATCTGATATAAAGACTGTCCTTTTTCGACATCTCTACCTTCAGTAAACCCACGGGTCATAATGATACCGCTAACCTGTGGACGCACTTCTGCTTCCAAATACGCCTTACTGCGACCTGGTAATTCAACCATAATCGATTGAGGTTTAGCTGTAACTGTCAGAGCACCAACTTCCATAGGTCCACGTTGCTGTGGTCCTTGCTCAGGTTTTTGCTCACAGCCAGTTATCCATAACGCCACACTTAAAACAGAGGCAATTTTCACTATTTGCCGCATGAGAACTCCTAATAAAAGCCATCTACTCGGTAATATTTTTTTTGAAAGCAGAAAGTGCCGTCAAACCCACCTTTGGAAGCATATTTTTTTGTCGAATATATAACGCACCTTTATCTCATAATGGGCGCAAGCCAACAAGAAAAATGCCCGTTAAAATTGTAAGCTAATGAAAATATTTGTATAAAATCAGCCACGTATGTTTCAGTTATGTTAACTGCGGCGTAACTAGCCAAAACATGTTAGCCCTTAGTTTAAGCACAACCTATTAAGATATAGCTTATTAACATTAACTTAGCATTACTTTAAAGCGCTTAGCTGGTTTAAATCACTTAGTTATTTCAGCATTGGCAGTGAACACTAAATTCGGTTGTCTCCAACGCTACATGCCAATACTCTGCTGATGTCTGCCAAGCTTCTTCCAGACTCTTGTTGCCAATGATTAAACACCTCTTGCACCTGCTTCATGCCCGCTTTTGAGCTAAAGCCATAATCCACAAGACCGTGGCTTTTTAGGTATCCTTGCACATCATTGGTTAATAAAAAGGTGTCCTTACCCATTGAGCGCAAAAAGTAAGGCCCGGTATTTCCTCCTAAGCGCACACCTTTGCGCTTAAGTAGAGCCCACAAGCCGGTAATGTCTTCACTTGGCCAATCAGCAATGAACTTAGCTAGACTGCCATGCTCACGAGCAATATCGTTAACCATGTGCGCATTATCATAAATCGCCATGGTTTTTTTCAGGTGACGGATAAGCTTAGGATCGCTAGCACGCTCTTGCAGTTGCTCAGGCGACAGCATCAATACTTTGAAAGGCTCAAAGCCGAAGAATGCCTTTTCATACTCAGGCCATTTAGCTTCAACGATGCGCCACACAAAGCCGCTCTGAAATACCTTTTTGCTGATCTCAGATAACAACTGCGCATCGCTATATTGGGTTAACTCTTGCTCAGTTAAACCACTTGGCAGTAGAGCTTCTAATCCGGCATCACCACCTTTTCGCTCCGCCGCTCTTGTGTAAATGGCGGCAAACTTTTCTATTCGACTCATCATTTTCCCGTTGTTTAGCAACAAACTCTTATTAATTAGTAGCAATTGAAATGCACTTAAGCGTTTGAAGCAAAGAATGATTAATTGCTGTGTAACTGATATAGCGGTAAAGCCCATGTTGTCAGGCGTTGAGAGTCCACATTTTAGCGACTAGAGTTAATATTAACTAACACATTTACAAATCGAAATAGACTATGGATCTGTACTATCACCCGCTGGCACGCCAGTCACAAAAGACACTAATTGCCCTGTATGAAAAGCAAGTCAGTTTTTATCCGCACATTATCGACCTAAACAATCCATTTAGTCGACGCAACTTGCAACAATTAAGCCCATCCAATCAACTGCCACTGTTTCGAATACAGACAGGCGAGTACTTTAGCGATGCCAGCATTATTATTGAGTACCTCGACAACTACATCAGTTCTGGCACCCAATTAATCCCTATCGAAAAGAGCCAAGCACTCTATGTTAGGCTTTACGACAGACTCTGTGACAATGAATTAGACAAAACCATTGATGATTGGATCGCAGCGACAAAAGATGTTAATCAGCTATACGCTAAGCAATTAGAAAAAAAACTGCTAAGCCTATTAACTCGCTTTGACCAGCGCTTAGCCGAACACCATTGGGTTTGCGGCGATAGCTTTACTTTAGCTGACTGCGCCTTTATACCCTGCCTAAAAGCCTTAGAAGACAAGTTGCATTTATTAGATTACCAGAATATCGGTCGCTACTGGATCCAGTCCAAATTACGGGGATCGGTTAGTCAAGTTATTGAGGAGATTGAGCTCACTTTAGCTAACCATGACCAAAGTGAGCAACGCGCACATACCTAAGTTCAGTCACTAGCTTGCGGACTTAAACTCAATCGGCTCACTAGGCGCTGGCGGTAAGTTTCGGTCTTTTTTCAGTTGCAAAAAAGCTTTCCATTTCACCACTTCCGCAGGCATTTCTGGTGCAGGTTCATTAAAACCCACTTCAGCGAGCATAGTCGGAATGGGCACTTGCTTGCGCTTACAGACAAAAACGCCGCGCACGTGGGCAATACAGTGCAGACCACGTTCACTCACAAAACGCTGCTCAATGTAGAAATACTTTTCATCCCAGCCCACCAGCTTGGTTTCGATATCGAACTTAGCAAACGGCTTAATATCGCGGATATAAGTAAATTCTGCAGCATTAACGATGGGCATCCAACCTAGCTTAATAAAACGTTTTAAAAAACCCATTTCCGCCATCATATAGGTGCGGGCAAGATCCATAAAAGCCGGATAACGTGAATTAGTTAGATGAAAATTGATATCACAATCACTAGGTAGTGCACGGTAAGTAATTTTGCTGGTGCCTAAAAAATCAATTTTGTTGCAATGGCGAATACGCCACAGAAATAGCCAAACCAATCTAAAGTACAGATTCATTGCAATACAACCTACATCCTTGAAAAGAATCGCAAGGCTAACAAAGGTCATACCAGATAACAAGTGTGAAACAAAGCAAACCAAAAAGGCGCCTAAAGCGCCTTTTCAATGTGAGCTAACAAAATGTGTTAACCAGTAATACCACTGTGTCGCAACAGTGCATCAGTTTGTGGCTCGCGACCGCGGAAGCGTTTAAATAGCTCCATTGGTTCTTCACTGCCACCCATTTCTAAGATGTTTTCTAAGAAACGCTGACCAGTTTCACGATTGAAAATACCTTGCTCTTCAAACAGTGAGAACGCATCAGCAGATAGCACTTCAGCCCACTTATAGCTGTAATAGCCCGCCGCGTAACCACCCGCAAAGATATGGGCAAAACTGTGTTGGAAACGATTAAATTCAGCTGCCTTGATCACAGCCACTTGCTCACGCACTTCATCAAGCTTTTGCTGGATTTCAGCGCCTTTAGCTGGGTCGTACTCAAGGTGCATCTTGAAATCAAATAGCGAGAATTCAAGCTGACGCAGCATCATCATGCCAGATTGGAAGTTCTTCGCCGCTAGCATCTTGTCTAGCAGCGCTTTAGGTAAAGGCTCGCCAGTTTCATAATGACCAGAGATCTCAGCTAACGCCTCTTCCTCATAGCACCAGTTTTCCATAAATTGGCTCGGTAGCTCTACCGCATCCCAAGGTACACCGCTAATGCCTGACACGCCGCCGACATCGATTTTAGTCAACATGTGGTGAATACCATGACCAAACTCATGGAATAAGGTGGTCACTTCATCATGGGTAAACAGTGCAGGCTTACCCGCAACTGGCGCGTTGAAGTTACAGGTTAGGTAGGCAACCGGATCTTGCATGCCATTTTGCGTCATGCGACGGGCACGGCAGTCATCCATCCAAGCACCACCGCGCTTACCTTCACGTGCATACAAATCTAGGTAAAAACTACCACGGTGCTCATTGTTGGCATCAGTGATCTCAAAAAAGCGTACATCTTTGTGGTAAGTATCGAAGTCTTTGCGCTCGGTAACGGTTAAGCCAAATAGACGAGAAACGGTGTAGAATAACCCCGATAGCACCTTGTCTTCAGGGAAATACGGACGCAAGATTTCTTGCGAGATCTCGTATCTATGGTGCTTAAGCTTCTCAGCATAAAAACCGATATCCCATGGTTGAAGATCCGCCGCACCACACTCATTGGCAGCAAACTCTGTTAGTTCAGCAAGTTCAGTTTCACCTTGTGATTTTGAGCGCGCAGCCAGTTCAGTTAAAAAGTCTAAAACTTGTGCAGGAGACTCTGCCATCTTAGTTGCTAATGACTTATCAGCGAAACTGTCAAAACCAAGTAGATTAGCCAGCTCATGGCGTACCGCTAGGATCTCATCCATTAATGGGCCATTATCAAACTCACCTGCATTTGGGCCTTGGTCTGATGCGCGAGTAACAAATGCACGGTAACACTCTTCACGTAACTCTCGGTTTTCACTGTAAGTCATTACTGGTAAATAAGAAGGGAAATCCAGTGTAAATAACCAGCCCTCTAACTCTTTAGCTTCTGCCATCGCTTTAGCCGCAGCCACTGCCGACTCAGGTAAGCCTGCAAGTTCAGCCTCATCGGTGATTAACTTGGTCCAGGCTTGAGTCGCATCAAGCAGTTGATTAGAGAAATTGCTGGTTAGTTCAGACATACGTTTAACTAACTCGCCATAACGCAATTTGTCACTGTCACTTAGCCCAATACCTGATAGCTCAAAGTCACGCAGACTGTTTTCAATCAGCTTTTTCTTAGCTTGAGAGTAGTTGGCAAACTCTGCAGATTCAGCAAGCGACTTATAGGCTTCATATAGCCCCTGATGCTGCCCAACAAACGTGCCGTATTCAGATAACAAAGGTAAACACGCATCATGGGCTTGGCGCCACTCTTCGCTGCTAACCACTGAATTCATGTGCGAAATCGGTGACCAAATCTTACCTAGTTCGTCATCAACTTCTTCCAGTGGAGCGATGAGGTTGTCCCAAGTAAATTCACCTTGATGCTTGAGCACCTCTTCAATCTTGGTGCGACAATTAGCGATACCTTGCTCAACAGCAGGCTGAATGTGTTCCGGTTGAATACTTGAAAAAGGGGGAAGCTTGTTGCTGTTTAGCAAAGGATTGCTCATTGATTGTTCCTTAACATTCTATGTTGTTAGTTAAAGAGATAGGGGCTATTAGCTCAATATTCAATGCAACAGTACGAATTCTTTGCAAACACAGGTCGTTTAACAGCTCAAGCCCGCTATTTCTATGATGGTAATCAAACTTTGTCAGTACAAAGTTTATACAGCACTAGTATTGCTAAACATGTCGCAAATACGATCCGTTATCATTTACATTCAACCAGCTAGAATTAGTATAGAAAGTGTAAATTTCCTTTCGCCAATTTTTCGAGTTCAATCATGAATAAAACTAGTCAATGTACCGCATTCGTTGCGTTACTAATGAGCACCTCAGCAATTGCTGATGAAGCGCCTAATATCGATGACTCGCATAGCACTAACATCATTAAAGCATCACCTGTAGACACTAGTAACCAAGCGCAAATTCTTGTCGATCTAGGTTGGGATTCCAAATATATCTCCGAAGGCCGCAACAATTTAGATAAAGGCGGCATTTATTGGGCGACTGCAGCCATTCAGAAAAATAATATTAATGTCTATGCCACGGTGGGGCGTGGTGATAGTCAGCATTATACTGAATGGAACTTTGGCATAGAGTACGGCTTTGATTTAACCGACAACCTTAGCGGCAGCGCGGGCTACCAACGCTTAGAGTTTTATGGTGATGAGCGCGCCCATGACAATGAGATCTTTAGCAACTTAGAGTATACGGCTGTCGATTGGTTAGTCCCATCGATAAGCTATACCTACTCTACAGAAGCTGAAGGGTCTTTTGTGGAGGCGAGCCTACACAGCAACTGGGAACTCGCACAAGGCTTCACTGTTAGCCCATACCTTACCCAAGCATTTGATTTTAAATATACGACCGAAGATCACGATGGTGCCAACCATTTTCAATTTGGTGTTGAAGCAGAGTATTTGCTACCAAATAACTTAGTGCTATCAGGCCATATCAGCCACACCATAGCCCAAGAAGACATCAAGCTAGAAGCGCATAATAACGGTGTGACCGGCAATTTAGACGAGACTTTTGCAGGGCTCCACCTGAGCTGGAGCTTTTAACCCGCTATACTTGTAAAAACCGACCATTCACCTTAGGTAAAAGGTCAACTGACCGTCGACTTAACGGGAACTCAATAGCACGCCACAAGGACTGTGGCAGTATAGAGGAACAGGGAATGTTACTGCTATTTCGCTTTTTCGGCATGTTTTGCCTCGTTATGCTGCTTACGCAGCAAGCTTCAGCTACCGATAACAAACTCACTTTAGGCACGGTATTGGACGACCAAGGCAATCCCATTGCTCTGCCAAGCACCAAGGTAAACAACAATTTACGTTACACTATCCCTACACCTAAAAAGCCAGTCAAATCGTCAACGAAACGTAAATTAACATCTAAAAAAGTCGTGAAACAGAGTCGCAAAAAACAATTAGCAAGCCGTAATAATGTTGCCAATGATCCTGGGTGCCGCTGGCTAAATAGTCGTATGTCATCACTGGAACAATATGCAGGGACAGGCGTTAACGCTCGTAATCGCCACTACCAACAAGAACTCAGCATCCGCCAGCAGGAATGGCAATGCCTGAAATGTGGAGCAGAAGGTCCCTCACAAGGTGATCATGCCCAATGTCAGTACAGGCGGTAAATATTAGCATCCTTGAATCCTGCTTAAAACGTCCCCATCTAAGCTATTAAAGTCATCTAGCTGATGTAGAATTAGGCTAGCTGGATCACAAAATTCCCTCTACAATGGCTTGTTCCTGAACTGGCACAAGCCAATAAATTAAAACGTCACTGGTTGTTCATCTTTTTAAAACAACGTACGTCTTAATCATAATTACAGGTACAAAAGCCCCCTATCGTTTTGCTTTTGTGCCACGGTTCGCAACTTTTGGAGATACACATGGCTCAACATTTTGATTATATCTGTCTTGGTGCAGGAAGCGGCGGTATTGCATCGGCTAACCGAGCAGCAATGCGTGGCGCAAAGGTGCTACTTATTGAAGCAAAAGAGCTAGGCGGTACTTGTGTCAACGTAGGTTGTGTTCCTAAAAAAGTTATGTGGTATGGCGCACAAGTCGCTGAAGCCATGCACCTTTATGCTAAAGATTATGGTTTTGACGTGACGGTTAATAAATTTGACTGGAGCACTCTTGTTGCTAGCCGCGAAGCGTATATCGACCGCATTCATGGTGCGTACGACCGCGGCTTAGAAAGTAACGGCGTCACCTTAGTTCGCGGTTATGGTCGCTTTGTTGATAGTAAGACTATCGAAGTTAACGGCGAACACTACACTGCCGACAACATCTTAATTGCCACTGGCGGCGCAGCAACCATTCCTAACATTCCTGGTGCCGAACACGGTATCGATTCTGACGGCTTCTTTGCCTTAAATGAGCAACCTAAGCGTGTTGCCGTGGTTGGCGCGGGCTATATTGCCGTTGAAGTAGCTGGCGTATTACAAGCACTAGGCAGCGACACCCACCTATTTGTCCGTAAGCATGCGCCACTACGTAACTTTGACCCTATGCTAAGCGAAGCATTAATGGAGTCGATGGCGATTGATGGCCCTAAGCTACATACTCACAGCACACCAGAGTCAGTGACTAAAAATAGCGATGGTAGCCTAACCCTTAAGATTGAAAATGGTGAAAGCTACGATGTAGATTGCCTTATTTGGGCAATTGGTCGTCACCCATCTACTGGCAGCATTGGCCTTGAAAACACTAAGGTTGAGCTAGACGCAAAAGGCTACGTGATTACCGACGCGCAGCAAAACACCACAGATGCAGGCATCTACTGTGTAGGCGATATTATGGCAGGCGGCGTAGAGCTAACGCCAGTTGCAGTTAAAGCGGGTCGATTACTGTCAGAGCGTTTATTCAATGGCATGACCGATGCGAAGATGGACTACAACCTCATTCCAACCGTGGTATTTAGTCACCCAGCCATTGGTACTATGGGTCTGACTCAGCCAGAAGCTGTTGAGCAATACGGCGAAGAGAACGTCACGGTTTACACCTCAGGCTTCACCTCTATGTACACCGCCGTTACTGCACATCGTCAAGCTTGTAAGATGAAGCTAGTTTGTGCCGGTGACGAGCAAAAAGTTGTCGGTATTCACGGCATTGGTTATGGCATGGATGAGATCCTGCAAGGCTTTGGCGTAGCCATGAAGATGGGCGCAACTAAGGCTGATTTTGATGCTGTAGTCGCAATTCACCCAACCGGTGCTGAAGAGTTTGTTACTATGCGTTAAGCGTAATCAAAAACACAAAAAGCCGCTAATTAGCGGCTTTTTTTGTGTTTCGATTTTATATTAATGCCCGCAACTCAGTTGCGGGCATTAAATCAACGGTAGCGATTAGCTCGGTGTATTCAAGCGTGCTTGAATCGCTAACTTAACGTCTTCTTGCGCTTGCAAAGCTTCTTCTTCAAGCTTTTCACGCATTAGCGCATCAAAGGCTACACGCGCCTCTTGAGCAAGTTCAGACGCTGCGAGTTTGGCTTCTTTGGCCTTCATCGAGTCATCTGTTAGCTGACGTAGTTTCTCAATAATCTCATCAGGCGCATCGCCTAAATCAATGCTCGATTCACCACGCGATAGCGCTTCTTTACGTAGTTGTTTTTTCAGCATCCAGATTGCATCGTTCGCTTCACGCTCAAGTTCAGCAGCTTCAATCGCGTTATCACGTAGTTGCTCAAAACGTGCTAATGCCTGACCTTCTTTACTCCAAGGGTCAACATCTGGCAGATCTGAAATATTGATCACAGGATCAACGTAATCATCTTGGTGCGCTAAATCTAACGTCGCCGCCTTAACACCTGAGATCATTAGCATTATGGCAATAACCAGCAGTGGTAAACCACCGACAATTGCCGCTGTTTGCAACGTTGCTAAGCCACCCATAAACATCAATGCCGATGGCATAAATGACAGGGTGAATGCCCAGAATAGACGGTTCCAACGCATTGGATCTTCAGTCACGTTAGTTTGTACCACTGACGCTAAAATGTAAGAGATAGAGTCGAACGTTGTCGCCGTAAAAATCACACATAACACGGTGAACAATGCGATGATAACAGTACTAAACGGTAGCGTTTCTAACGTAGCGAAAATAGCACGCGTCGCACCCTCAGCATTCAGAATGCTAACCACATCAAGCTCACCAGACAACTGCAGTGATAAACCATAGTTACCTAAAATGATGAAGTACATAGAACAACCTAGTGAACCGAAGAATACGGCACCAGACACCATTTGCTTAATCGTTCTACCACGTGAAATACGCGCAACGAATAGACCCATACTTGGCGCAAATACTAACCACCACGCCCAGTAGAAAATGGTCCAGTCTTGTGGGAAGTGAGTATCTTCAAAGGTACCCATACCACCAAAAGGTTCAGCCCAAGTCGCCATCACAAAGAAGTTAGACAACATACGGCCGATTGAATCTAAGCCAGTTTCCAACATAAAGATTGTTGGGCCACAAACCAGTACAAACAGTAGTAAACCTAAGGCACCCCAGAAGTTAATGTTACTTAAAATCTTAATGCCTTTGTCCATTCCCATGTAAGAGGAGTAAGCAAAGATAGCGGTACACACCATTAGCACCGCAATTTGACTGCCTGTCGATGCAGGAATGCCAAACAGGTAACTAATACCTTCGTTAATCAGTGGTGCAGCCAAACCTAAAGTAGTTGCCGCGCCGCCCAATAGACCGAAGATAAACAGTACATCAATCACTTTACCAAGCTTACCGAAGCTATTGGCTTCGCCAATTACAGGCATTAGTGCAGCTGATACTTTTAGTACTGGCTGTTTACGTACATAGAAGAAGTAAGCAATTGGAATCGCTGGGATCATATAGATACACCAAGCAATTGGTCCCCAGTGGAACAGACCATATGTCGCCGCCCAACGCACCGCTTCTTCACTGCCCGCTTCTAGCTGGAATGGTGGATTTTGGTAGTAGTAAGCCCACTCTATGGTACCCCAGTACAGAATACTGGCGCCGATACCACCACAAAATAACATTGCCGCCCAAGATGCTAGCGCAAATTCAGGCTTTTCATCCGGATCGCCCAGTTTAATCTGACCGATATCAGAGAAAACGATATAGATCATAAAGAAAAACGCCGCCAAACCTAGACCTAGATAAGCGAAGCCTAGCTTGTCGGTCATAAATGTTTTAGCAACAGCAATCCACTCTGCCCCTTCTTCTGGAAACACCAGTAAAGGGATGACGACTGCACAAAGCAGTGCCAATGCGCCGAAAAATGTCGGCTTATCGATAAGCTCGAAGTGTTTTTTCATTTTTTATTGTCCGTAACAACCTAAAAACAAATTTAATTAAGTGCACGCCACAGACTGCTCCCCATACTGAAAGTGTCAGACGGGTTTTCTACTGAAAGAAAGAGTATGAATAATGTGTGTGAACGGTTTTTTTTGTGAGTCTTGTAACACTCGAAAGTTATCCAGATTACGATTAATTTGGACTAAGGATAAAATAATGTTAATTCAACTTGCTGTCGACAAACTTATGTCGCGAATAAACGCAATTTGTGACGAAGTTCTCACATAATTCTAACCACTCAAAATTTACTGAATAATAAACACCCAAATATTAACAAAACCACGACACAGCGAGCTATGAAGATAGGTAGGAACGATGATAGCCACGAAGAATCCTATGCTAAACATCTATAAATAAGCATTTCACTCAAATATAGGCCGAAGCTAATGTAATTAACAAGTTCATGATAAAAAAACTGAAGTTAATAGTTTGCTTATACAGAGATACTCAAGCAAAACTACCTGCAGAGTTTAGCAACTAATACTTTTCAACTCTGGGGGGCTGTTGACGCCAATTAACCATAATTAGCATCAACATTACCTACTGCTTAGCGCTTCTTATATACCACGCAGAAATTACCACGTTTAGTGCGGCACTTTGAGCAGCGCTCGCAGTCGACCTCTTTACTACAACCATCCTGCCAACGCTTTACTAAATGCGGTTCAGCTAAAAGTGGTCGTGAAAGAGCAAAATATTGAATATTGGTGGTAATCGCTATCTCGTCAATGGCAGTAATATCGGCCAAACCACCCACAGTAATAACCGGAACATTTACCTCTTGGCTCACAACAGCGCCGTACTCTCGGAAGTAGCCTTCACTTTGAATGGTATAACCATCAAATGACTCACCGACCATCGTATTAGCGTTACCGTGAATGTTGCCAGAGATAATAATTGCATCGACGCCAACCGCTTCCAGCTTTTTACAGATAACTCGGGTGTCATCGAAGGTTAAGCCACCATCAAAAAACTCAGAGGCGGTTAACTTAACTAAGATCGGATAATCATCGCCAACCAACTTACGGATCGCAGTGTAGATCTCCAGCAAGAAGCGCATACGGTTTTCAAGACTGCCGCCATACTCATCTTGACGCTGATTGTAGTAAGGACTCAAGAATTGATTGATCAAATAAGTGTGCGCAGCATGGATTTCCACACCATCAAAGCCTGACTCTTGTGCGCGACGACTCGCCAAAGCAAATGCGTTAACAATGTAGTCAATCTCGTCTTTGGTCATCGCCTTACCCATGGTTTGAGTACCACGCTCGGCAATGGCGCTCGGCGCAAATATCACTCGCTCACCCACATTGTAAGTAGTCTTAGTGCCACCATAAGCCAGCTGCATGACTATTTTAGAGTCATAACCATGCACCAACTCAGTTAGCGTTTGGTATTCAGCAATAAACGAGTCGTCATACATGCCCATCATACCTGCGTTAGGCTTCTCCTCGGCAACAATGTTGGCGTAGCCAGTCACAATCAGCCCAACTTCACCTTTAGCCAGCTCTTCATACACAGCGTACAACTTATCAGTCATATGGCCAGTTTCAGTCGCCATATTTTCCCAAGTCGCGCTACGTACAAAACGGTTTTTCAGGGTCATGTTGCCAATACGGCTAGGTGAAAACAAAGTGCTCAAGTGGATTCCTCTTAAATTTTTTTCTGTGCTAACTAGCGAGTAGCTAAATAGCAAAACAGCAGGCGCAGGATCCTACGCGCAAAATATAAGAAATTCCTTAAGCTAGATTCAGTTTTTGAACATTAATTTAGTGCAGTGAAACTAAGAATAGTAAGCCAGAAACACCCAGAACCTCACTATAATACTTTGATTTAAAATGACTAAACAGCTAATGTATCGCTAAAAACTTAGACCTACTACTTGGCTTAGTTCACACATTTTTCAAGTACTTTCAGAGACACCACTATGTACACTCGAATCTTGCCTTGTATTTTCGCTTCAATTCTTTCAAGTATTGCTTTACCTGTATTCGCCGACGACTTAAGCGGGATATGGCAAGGTACCTTAGGCAAAAGTAAAATCCGGGTTTGCTTTAATGAATACGGCACAGGCAGCTATTACTATCAGCGCTATTTAACGCCGATCAGATTGGAACAGGTCGATAACCACTGGCAAGAAGACAAACAAACTGGCTTCTGGCAATTTGATAATGTCAGCGAGCACCAGCTAATAGGCCGCTGGTCTGATAAAGAATGGTCTAAGACTGAGCCGACTCAAAATCAGTCAGCTAAATCGTTAACCATTAAGCTTGAACGCCAAATCAGCCCTGATGGCACCAATGATTGCAGCAGCGATGCCTATAACCTGCCGCTAGAAACCACACCAAAGCTTCGTCGTGGAAAATGGCAGCCATTTGACAATGCAGACTCTCAGCAAGCCCACTCTAATAAAGCTAACACTAACCCAATAAGCTATCGCCAACTCAGCTATGGCACAGAACTCGGCCTCGAGCTTAAAGGTAAACAAACAGGTATTCCGGCAATTAATCAGTGGCTAAAGCAAAAGCTAACTAGCGAACAGCTGCTTGCAGAAACCTTTGAAACTCGCCGCGACATGCTGGCTCGAGTAGGCCGTGCAATCGCAGACGAAACCGGAGCTGAAATCGATTTTATTAATCAACATTGGCTAAGTGTAAGATTTTACCGCTGGGCAGCAGGTTATGGCGCCAGAGGCATAAGCCGCACTTATACCAGTTTTGATCTGAGTGATGGCAAGCCATTTAATCCATGGCAATGGTTTAAGCAAGGCGTTGCCCTTGATGAAATGCAGCATCAACTGCCAGCCGCTCTACGCGAAAAACTGTTTGCCGATATGCAAGTTTATGAAGATTGCGACAACTCAGACGGCTCAGGCTATTTCTACCTAACCCTCAGCCCAAAAGGCATCGAGCTATGGGAAACACCCAACGGCAGCGGCTGCGAAAACGAATTCACCCTCAGCCCCAAAGAAGCCATGCCGTTCGCTACTGAGTACGGTAAGAGTCAACTTAAGCTAATGGATTAACCCTCTATTGTTCACTCTGGAGCCTTAGTCTTAAGGCTCCTTTGAGTAAAAACTAAAATCAACGCTCAATGATTTCAATAGCTAGCGCTGCTTATTCACCAAGCTCATTGTCTCATACTCAATCAAGAGTAAAAGATAAAAAACAAAGGGATTAGAAAACCAATAAGCACCAACAATCCTTTTCTTCCTCTTGGACTATGTTTACCCTTAACCATAAATAATGCAGATGTTGCCAAAAAAATTAGCATCAGCGCATAGGCATCTGAAAATATAACCCACGCCTGTTTAGCCTCATTTAAATGCAGTCTATTTAAGTTTTTAAATATAATTCGCTCTTCAATGTGTTCAGACTCAATAGCACCACTCATTAAATTAGCCGTTAAGTTACTTCCATCATCTAAAAAAATTTTTAGTTCATTTTCACTCGACCAATAATTTGTTTTAATCCGCTGCTTAACATCAAAGCTATTCATCATAACGTCGACAATTGCTGTTTCGTTATTTAAACCAATTAAACTTGGAACTATATTTACTTTCCTTACAATACTGTAATTTGGATTCCAATCTCGCAGATGGTTAACTGCAATTCCTGATATCGCAAATACCAAGGTTAAGCCTATGCATAAATATCCAACATCTCGATGTAGATTTCGATTTAAACGATACCAATTAATTTTTGAGGCAGTGGATTTGGCTTTAAAACCACTTGGATTAATCAAGAATTTTCACCCCAGTTGGCACCAATTGATAAAGCGTTAATGCCTCTGTTATCGACGTGGGATCAAACTCTTGCTGTTTACGTTTTGCTAGCATAGCCAAATAACGCTTAGACTGTTCTAAATCTAAATTAATCGCGCTTAATAAACCTGTCGCAATTGCCTTGCGGCCCTTGCTGCTAATGGGAAAAACCATATCTCCATCCCGCACTTTTATGCGCAGTTTCTCATACCTTGCATCTGAAGCTAACTCCATCCAGCAGCCCCTTTTCTCACATACACCAATTATCGTTCCAGAGATAGTTACAGGCTGCTCAAGAAACGCTTCTGGTTGAGCCAAGATTTTAGAAATAGGTACAAGTTGAGCCTCATTTATCTCATCACCAAACTGATACTCTTTAGCCTGAATATTTAAACTAAAAAATACGATAAATATTCCACAAATATATTTCATAATTCCTTTCCTTATATATTGAATAACAACCTAAATAACTAAATATGGTATTGGTTACGTAAATAAATAATGACAAAACATCAGCTTTGCAAACTAAATGTAAATGACTTGCATTCTCATTTGAGTAAAAGTAAATTGCAAGCGCTTTTTGAAGTTTAATAAAAAGGATGTTTATGAATAAGCTCGCTAGTTTCTGTCTTATCCTGAGCGTAGTACCTTACAGCTATGCCGAGACAGTTGAAGTCCCCCCAAAAAATAAAAACGAAATAGATCCCGAAGTCATCGTTATTATTGGCACTAAGTTAGATATGCAGCAGCAAACCTTAGAAGTGCCAAGATCAATGACAGTAATTACCGATAAGTATATTGAAGATACCCAAGCTCAAGAATTAACAGATGTTATTAAGCAAACACCGAGTATTAGTGTCTCTAATAACGATAGACCACTAATGGGTGAAATTCTTATCCGAGGCTTTGGTAATGAAAGAGTTAATTTGATTGTAGATGGCGTCAACTATCAACAATATAGCGATGGTAGTAGTACTAGCACTTATGTCAGCCCACTAGACCTAGACCCAAGTATCGTAAAAGCCGTTGAAATAACTCGTGGAGCTGATGGAGTCACCCAAGGAAGTGGCGCTATTGGTGGTCAAATACGCGTTGTCTCAAAAGGTGGCTGGGATTATGCGGGAGTCGGCTCTGGCGTATTAATACGAGGTGGGTATGGTGATGCTAAAAATGCTCATCATTACGGAGTCACAGCATTTCACTCAAATGAAGATCTTGCTCTCGCCTTACACGTTAACAAACGAAGCTTCGGCAATATAGAGATCAATAAAAAAGATGAAGATGGTTCAGATCGAGGCCAAACTGCCGAAATTAAAAATAATGGTGATACAGAAGATTTTCGCCTTAAGGCCAATTTTGATACTGACTATGGCCAATTTGACAGCAATACTTTCTATACCGAATCTACAATTGAAGACCTCCCCTTTCGTAACCAATCTCGCTGGGATACTCATCCAATAAGTGAACAGGAAACAGCGAAAAGATTCAGCCAAACATTTAGCCATCAATTCGATCCAAGTTCAGATTTTATCAATTTAAATAGCCGTTTTTACTATCAACAATACAAAAAAGAGCGTCTTCAATCCGGTGATATTATTTTTCCTAACAAAACCTATAGTTTCGATAATATTGAAAACTTTACAGATGAAACCTACGGTCTATCACTTGAAAATAGCATAGTTAATGACTGGCAGAATCTGACGTCTGAATCCATTATTTTTGCAAGCTGGGAGCAGCAGAAATTTGAGGATGACAATCACGATAATCTAGCGCAAAAAGACTCTCAGTTATATGGCAAAAGTCGAGGTGATACTTTTGCTGGCGGTGTGTTAAACAACAGTCATTGGCAAACGTGGTTAAGTACTGAAGCCGGTGTCCGCTATGATCATTATCGTCGGAGCTCAGATAACTACAGTGAGTATGGCAACAATGAAGATGGCGAGTTTTCGCTAAATGCGGGAGTAACACTAAGACCCACACAATGGTTGCGATTATATGCCCGTTACAACCAAGGTTTTAGAGGTCCAAATATTCGAGAGCTGTATAAATCAGATAACTGGGCCTGTCATCGTCCGACGAAAAACTGCTATTTAGAACCTCAACCTGATTTAAAAGCCGAACGCAGTGAAAACTTTGAGGTTGGCTTAGGCCTAATCTTTGAAAATATGGCATGGGGTGATAAGTTTGTCTTCAAGATCAATGGATTCGATACAGAAGTAGAAGATTTCATCGACAGTGCGCCTTTCATGTATAAGCTAGTTAATAACAAGAAGGTCTTCGCGACTCCAGAACAAGCAACTCACAGAGATTACTCAAGTAAAAACATCAGTAAACTTTACTCTAAGGGTATTGAAGCTGAGTTAAGTTACCAAATTTCTAAGTTTGACCTATTTGCCAACTACAGCCGAGTCAGAATGGACGTACAAGGCGTGCCTAATTTCTATTTAGGTACCATCTCCGATGAAACAGAACCTTACGATCGTGCTCCACAAGATAAGGTTAATCTGGGCTTTAGCTGGCAAGTTTTGGAAGAGCTACGCTTAACTGGTGTATCAAGCTACGCAATGGACATGGATAGATTGCCAGAGTGGCAACTAGAACGAGAAATGAATGTAGAGGGATATCAGTTACACAGCTTGTATCTAACCTACAACCCATTTTATGTAGATGATCTTGATATTCGTTTTGGCATCGAAAACCTTACTGATGAGACCTACTCAGTTTGGCCCGATGATGACGGCGCAACATTACCGGGAAGAAACTACAAAGTTTCGCTGAACTACCAGTTCTAACTCAAAAAACCTGACAGGGCAGTTATTTTGATAGCCGCCCTGTATTCCGCCTCACGCTATGTTGCAAACCATTAATGACCAAGTCACCAAACACAGTTCGACAGCCACCAGCGAAAACGAATTCACCCTCAACCCCAAACAGGCGATGCCCTTAGCTACTGGGTGCGGTAAGAGTCAACTTAGATTAATAAAAATGAACTAAACAACCATAAAATTTAGAAAAAGAACCTCTCACTAGCCAATTAGTTGCTTTGTAAGAGGCCAAAAATATAACTTAGCCGTGTGCATTATTTACGGCTGTTATGCGAGGATTTTGCGTCTCTCAAGTAGTTATCTTTATCCATAACTTTCTTTATAAACTCTTCAACTAACTCGTTTGAGTAGTAATGAATTTCAGGGTTCTTGTTCTTATAGTGATACTTATTATCTACCTGCTTCCATTTATTCTTGGCTAGAATAGATGCAAAACAATTTGGGTTTATAATAGGCTTACCTGTAGTTTTACAGTTTTTAGTTAGATGCTTTTGTAAAACTCCAATGTCAAAGCGCTCATGAAGCCTTAAATTTATTTCTGAAATAGCATCCTTTTGAAGGAGCGGATGAGACCTTGAACGATCAACAGGCTTTTCAATTACCAATGCTTTTTTTAGCCCTTCAATACCTTCATCAGCTCTAGCTATGGCAATAGTGCTACCATCCTCTGCATCGGTAGCAAAAACGAGCTTAACATTCAAAGGAATTGCAAATTCAATATCATCACTGCTCTCAACGTCATTTTGAACAGAGGAAGCTAGTTCTATAATTTCTTTGGCTATATCGCCATAAGTTGATTTCATTATCGCAGCAGGAGGTGACTTAAACTCACCTACAAGCGAAATCATCCCAGCATGGCTACTATTCAAAAATGAAATTTCAGTAAACTCTTCAAATTTAGATGTGTAATTTAAAACACCAGATTGAAAGACTCGAGACATAATCCCCTGAATTTCAGGCATTAATAAGTGAACAGCTTGATCTCTTAAGTATGCAATTTGTTCAATATTTTTTCTAATATTTGAATTAACGGGGAATGATTTTTCTAAACAATCCCTTAATGAGATAGTTTCTTTTAAGCCTTTTTTACCTGCTTTACGAAAAATACTTTGCTCACCATCCCTTTCAATAAGAGTTGCTTTAAGAAATTGCTCCCAAGAGGTACAAAAACACATGACGAATGCATCCATTCTATTTTCTAAAGATGGACGGTTATATAACTCCAAAGCTAGTAACATATTATCTTTTGACTTACTTAAAAGTGCCTTAGCAAGTTTAGATTTACAATTATGACCTAATCCTCTTCTATGCTTGCTCTGAGATAGTAACTTTGCAAATTCAACTTCTGATATATCTTGGCAATTAGAGGCTTCAAACTCGTCATCTGCAACCTCACTTATAAAATCAGCTAACTGCCCTTTGTTCCAATACGTACGAAAAGTAGCAATCTTCCAACCTGTTGATTGGAGTAGCTCTTCAGTTCCAAACTTTTCACCATTAAGTTCTTTTTCGCGCAATAATTCATACAGCGATGACAATGACTTACTGACTTTCATATAACTTCCTTGTGAACGTTTACTAATTGTTCTTTGACTGGTCATCTATAATCTTATCTGAACAATTAATGTACTCAAAATCTGAATAGAGAATAGTTGTTGTAAATCAATTGTTTTTATTATTTATGCAAGATAAAGCATCCGGATACAACAACCTGGAAAGAGGAAATTAAAAGCCACAGAAAACACCAATCCCCACCGAAGTTGCCGAAGTCATTAAAGACAAATCGCGTGAGCGAGTCATGGATGACGAGGTAGCCTTAGGTGAGCCAGGGATGGCGAATATGAGGCGATAGCGATTTTCGAAAATGACTGAGGATCAACAACTTCGTTAGGGGCGTCATGGTGGATGCAAGGAGGATAAGGACGAGCAGTCCTCCTTGCCCGGGTGTGGGATGGAATCCCACGACTTTGGTCAGGCGCAGCCTGATAGAACTATCAAACGAAGTTTGATGGCTTTAATCGTTAGACGAAGTCTAACTCCCACCTTGCGAGCGCTTGGCGCAAAAACCAAGCAACAAAAAAGGCTATGAACCTAAGCTCATAGCCTTAATCTAAACCCTGCTATATATAGCAAATAGTTTATAACGAACTATTTAGCCAAACACTGTTCTACAAGTGTCTGCCAGTATCTCAGACCAGATACTAAGATATTGTCGTTGAAGTCGTAAGTTGGCTTATGTAGCGCCACGCTACCACAACCACAGCCAGCGCCGTTACCCACTAGGATGTAACAACCAGGCGCTTCACGTAGCATGAACGAGAAGTCTTCACTAATAGTGAATGGCTGACAGCTACCGTTAACTTTATCTTCGCCAACCACTGTCTCAGCCGCGCGAACAGCAAAAGCTGTTTCAGCTGGGGTGTTGATAGTTGATAAGAAGCTGTTGTTAAACTTATAAGTGTAATCAACGCCAGCAGACATACACTGACCCGCTACAACACGTTCAATCGCTTTTTCAATCTTGTTTAACGCGATATCAGTAAAGCTACGAGTATCACCTGTGATAGTCACTTTAGTCGGGATAACGTTAACTGTACCGTTAGTAGCGAACTCTGTTACCGAGATAACTGCAGTTTCGTCAATTGCGCTTAGGTTACGCGATACGATAGTTTGAATTGCAGTGACGATTTGCGCGCCAACCACGATTGGGTCGGTACCCATGTGTGGCATTGCCGCGTGGCCGCCGGTTGCTAGCACTTCGATTTCGAAGCTGCTTTCGCTTGCCATTACTGAGTGTGGGCGAGTCACGAAGTGACCTGCTTCAATACCCGGTAGGTTGTGCATTGCGTACACGCCGTCGATTTTCCAACGAGTGAATAGGCCGTCAGCGATCATCGCTTTAGCGCCAGTGCCGCGCTCTTCATCTGGCTGGAAGATGAAGTAAACAGTACCGTCAAAATTCTTGGTTTGTGCTAGCTCATGTGCAGCAGCAAGTAGCATTGCCGTGTGACCGTCGTGACCACAAGCGTGCATTGCGCCTTCGTTTACTGATGCGTAATCGAAAGTGTTTTCTTCATGAATATGCAGGGCGTCCATGTCGGCACGTAGACCAATTGAACGATCGCTATCGCCACACTTTAAAATACCTACTACGCCAGTGCCGCCGATACCAGTGTGCACTTCAATGCCAAACTCTTCTAGTTTAGCTGCTACAAATGCTGCAGTCTCGTGCTCTTGGGTACCAAACTCTGGGTGCTGGTGAATATGATGACGCCACTCAATAACTTTCTGTTCGATATTCATATGCTTTTCTCTTATAACAACAAACCGGTGACTAGGTCACCGGTGATAAAAATTAATTTAATTTGCTAACTGAGTGACTCAGTTACTGGCTGCGACATGGCTTAGGTGCGATAGGCAACTCAGCTTCAACTTCTTCCGCTTTTGCCTTGTTCTTGTTACCAAGCTTCATGAAGGCAATCATCGAAGTAATTACCACTGCGATAGCAATCAAACGCATTGGTGTTACCTGCTCACCTAGAGCAAATACCGCTAGGATGAATGAAGATAGTGGCATTAGGTTTAGCGCCATACCGGTACCGTCAACACCTACACGCTCCATACCGTAGATGTAAACTAGGTAACTCATTCCAGAGATACATACACCTAAGATAACGATACAAAGAATACGTAGTGGTGAGCTGAATACGTTCAATGCAGAGCTAAAGTCAGCGCCTACAACCAACAGATAAAGACCAAAACCTAGTGCAGCGAATACAAACTGGTGGAACATAGTTGCAACTGAACCGTACTTGTCAGCCAGTTTGGCACGAGCGTAAGCCATAGTTGCAAAGCTTGCTGCTGAGCCGAAACAGATTAGGTGACCAATGTTGAAACCTTGCGTTTCAGATTGTGGATCCATCACTAGAATCGCCACACCTAGGAAAGCACCTAGCGCACACATGATTTGCATAACAGTGAAACGCTCACCGTGACGCAGGAAGCCAACACTTAAGATTAGGATTGGGATCAAACCTTGAATAACGCCGTTTTCAGAAGCGGTAATATAATCCAAAGAAAGGAATGATAGGAAGCTGAAAGAACCTTGACCAATGATACCGCAACATGCAGCCCAGAAGATGTCCTTACGGTTTTCCCAGTTAAGCTTGAAATCGGCTTTTTTAGTCATCTTGCCCGTTGCAAGACCGATGTTGAAAATCAAACCTAGTGTAATAAATGCAACAGTGTAACGTAACCAAACAAGTACTTGTGGATCCATCACCTCAAGGATCGGTGTACCCACAATCCACGGGATACCCCATAACAGACCAACGAAAATCGCAGCCATCCAACCTTTTTGTGTATTAGTCATTATTATTCTTCCAACAATTTTGTATCGGTAGTCAACAGCTTAAGCTGTTTGATTATTAAGTAGTTTGCCGTAACCTGGGCATTGAGCCACGTTGCCGGTTAGGTGCATTGCATGCCAGAACATGGCAGAGTTACTGCACACGACTGGAATGCCGAATTTGGCTTCGATCTCTTCGATATAATCAAGTACACGTAAGTTAGTGCATGACATAAATACTAATTCTGCATCAGAATCTTTTAGCATCTGCTCTAGCGCTGCAAACATAGATTCTTTAGCCACTAAAGTGATGTCGGTATCGCGTTCGATACCTAATGAACCTAGTGTTACTACGTCAAAATCTGCATCAGTTAACTGCTGGTACAGTGGGTAGTTAACGCTAGTTGGGTATGGAGAGAACACAGCAATCTTTTTCGCGTTCAAGTGCTTGAATGACGCTTTTGCTGCAGTCCATGGGTTAGTCGCTGGGATGTCGCCACGGTTTTGAGTCAATAAGTCAGCAACTTTTTCTTCTCCGATAATGATTGAAGCTGATGTGCAGCCAAATGCCATCACATCCATAGGTAAGCCTGTGGCAATCAAGTCAGACGCTTCAACGATACCGCTAGCGATTTGATCAAGTGCTTCAGGAGTCATTTCGCTTGAGTAGTACACGCGAGAGCTAAATACGCCGGCTTGGGTACCGAGTAACTTAGCCCAGTCCATTTCTAGACTGTGGTCAGTGCTTAACTGCACTAAACCAATGTGTACGCGGTTAATTCTTGGCGCCTGCTTATGCTCAAGCGGCTGTTCAAACGAGGTAAAGGCTTCAAAACTCATCATAATGAGATTCTCTTCGGTAATGATTTCTCCGGCTCCCTCCGGAGAAATCAATGGCTATATTAAGTTATTTGATAATCAATAATTCTGGTTCAGCGCGCTTGCTTAACCACTCAGCACCGTTCTCGGTGATCACGATGTTTTCTTCGTGAACCATAGACTTACCTGGTGCGTAAACCATGCCAGGCTCTAGTGTCATCACCATGCCTGGTACTAATAATGTGTTGTCAGTAGCGGTGTTAGATGGACGCTCAGTTAGCTCCATACCTAGGCCGTGACCTAGACGACCTACGTCGTTACCTAGTGCACCGTTAGCTTCTAGAACTTTCCACATTGCGTTGTAGATGTCTGAAGTGGTGTTACCTGGACGTGCAGCGTCAAAACCAGCTGTAGTTGCGTCGTAAGTTGCGCGGTAAGCTGCTTTAGTTTGCTCACTTGCATGGCCAAATGCCCAGTTACGGTCGAAGTCAGAGAAGTAACCGTCACGTACTGCACCGGTGTCGATGATTAGTACGTCGCCGTCTTCGATTACGCGGTCTGTTGGACCCATGATGATGCTGTCGTAACCGTCTTGGCCTGAACCTGCGATGATGTATGGACATTCATCAGCGCCTTCCATCAGCATGTCGATACCGAACTGCTTACAGATCTCACGCTCAGTCATACCTGCTTTTGCGTAACCTGGGATCTTGTCGAAGCCCACGTTAGTGATGCGACAGATTTCACGTACTTTTTCAATTTCAGCTTCAGACTTAACTTGGCGAAGCTCATGAACAGCTAGTGAAACGTCAACGAATTCTTTGCTTACTAAAGTCGTTAACTGTAAGTAGTTAGCAACTGGCATACGTAGGTGTGATTCAATACCTAGGGTTGCACCCACACGGCCAAAGCGTGAAGGTAGGCTGTTAAGTACGCTAGCTACAATGCTGATACCGTCGTCTTCTGGACGTGGTGAAGCCCAAGTGTGGATATCTTCAATCCAAGTACCCGCCATGCCGCTGGCGCCGATTTCAGGGATGACAGCGATTGGCTTGCCTTCTGCAGGAAGGATTAGGAACCATGGACGAGTAGGGCTGTGCCAGAACTGAGTGTGGAAGCCTGAAAAGTAACGTACGTTAGGCTCGGTAGTTAATATAATGGCGTCTACTTCTAGCTCACGCATTTTCTGCTGTGCTTTAGTTGCACGCATTTCAAATTCAGCTGTTGTAAATCCGCGCTGTAATATGCTTTTCATTTTTATCTCCACATCCCACAAACTGGCCTATTTGCCAAAAGGTCACTAAAGTGACCGGAAATCAGTTTTAGTCAACTATCGTTAACTTGGTGCGCATCATACTGTTTGCTGAATTTAAAAATGTGACGCATATCTCATAGTCAAAATCTGTTAACTCAGGATATGCTGTTAAACAAAAAAATCATGACCAAAGTCAAATATTTTAAACCATAGTTAAATTTAACTTGCTTAAAACCGCGAAAAAACGTCACATAGTTACATAAAGTTGATTCAAGGGTTGAATTGTTAACCCAAAAAGTTGACAATAACGGCATCTATAGTTCACAAAAGTAATCTGAAATGATCAAAGCGGCAGAACAGGCATTTAAAACGGAATTTACACCTAGAGATCGTGAGTTACTGCAAAGCTATTTCCATTTAGCTGAAAGCATGGCCGATTTAATAGGTCCTCACTGTGAAGTCGTGATCCACTCATTAGAAAGCTTTGAACAGTCAGTCGTAAAAATTGTTAACGGCCACCATACCGGTCGTAAAGTGGGATCGCCGATCACCGACTTAGGCTTAAAGATGCTGCGCCAGTACGAACAAACCGGCGAGCTAACACCTAAGAGTTATTTTAGTAATAACAAAGGTGGCGAGATGTTGAAGTCGAGCACCTGCATATTACAGGGCGAGAAAGGCCGACCGATTGGCATGTTTTGCGTAAACATGAACTTGTCGTATCCGTTCCCAGAAATTATTAAGACCTTGATGCCTGATACAACCCAGCATCAGAGTTTTGATATGACCGAAAACTTCAGCGCATCGGCTGGAGATGTGGTTGAGCAAGCGCTAAACCACGCGATTGCAGAAGTCGAGGCTGATGACAGCGTCAATCTGAAAGGTCGCAATAAAGCTATTACTAAGGTGTTGTTTGATAATGGCATCTTTGAATTAAAAGAAGCAACTAACATAGTTGCTAACCATTTAAGTATTACCAAACATGCGGTGTACAAATACATCCGTGAATTTAAATCCTAATTATCGAGATAACAACGCTATGAAAACTGTAATCCATACTGAAAATGCTCCAGCTGCAATTGGTCCATACTCTCAAGCTCTTGCTTTCGACAAGTTAGTATTCACCTCTGGTCAGCTACCGCTTGATCCAGTGACTATGGCTTTCGTTGAAGGTGGTGTTAAAGAGCAAGCTTACCAATCTCTAAGTAACCTTAAAGCGGTTCTAGAGCAAGCTGGCGCAGGTGTTGACACTGTACTTAAAACAACTTGTTTCCTAGCTAACATGGAAGACTTCGCAGTATTCAACGAAGTTTACACTGAAGTATTCGGTACTGAAGCAGCTCCTGCTCGTTCATGTGTACAAGCTGCTCGTCTACCAAAAGACGCACTAGTTGAAGTTGAAGCGATCGCTTTCATCAAATAACTTGAATTTGGCCATTAACGGCTAATTTAGGTCAATCTGACTGTCCATTTATCAATAATGTGTAAATGGGCAGCAGTTCCCCCAGTTCAAAATATATAGTGGTTACTATGCTAAAGCTGACTCAAAATGATTTCTTTAACGGCGAGACTTCTGACCTTTTCACAGCTGAAGTTGCTGAAAAAACTCGTCAATTCCACCAGCAGATCGAAGCTTACCATCCAACACCGCTGGTCTCTTTAGAGCAGCTAGCTGCGCGCCTAGGCGTTAAAGCGATTTTGGTTAAAGACGAATCTTACCGTTTCGGTCTAAACGCTTTTAAAGTACTTGGTGGTTCTTACGCATTAGGTAAGCAACTTGCTGAGCACTTAAATGTAGATATCAGTGAAATTGATATGAAAACCGTTGCCGCTAAGCTAAGCGCACCACTGGTTTTCGCTACTGCAACTGCTGGTAACCACGGTACTGGTGTAGCTTGGGCTGCACGTGAAATGGGTCAAAAGGCTGTAGTTTACATGCCAAAAGGTTCATCACAAGCAAGCGTAACTCGCATTCAAAACCTAGGTGCTGAGTGTATCGTTACTGATTGCAACTACGACGACACCGTACGTATTGCTAACCAAACCGCGACTGAAAACGGTTGGATGCTGGTACAAGATACCGCTTGGGAAGGTTACGACAAGATCCCAACTTGGATCTCGCAAGGCTATATGACTATGGCTGTTGAAGCGCAAGAGCAAGTTGAAGCTATGGGTCTTAAGCCTACTCACCTAATGCTACAAGCTGGTGTTGGTGCTATGGCAGGCGGCCTATTAGGCTACTTCGCTGACAAAGTTGGCGCAGCTAACTTCAAGACTATTATTGCAGAGCCTGCAAAAGCGGATTGTATCTACAACTCAGGCATTAAAGGCGAAATGGTTGCTGTTACTGGCGAGCTAAACTCTATCATGGCAGGTCTTGCATGTGGCGAGCCTAACCCAGTAACTTGGCCAATTCTAAAGCAGTGCAGCAGCTTCTTCGCATCAGTTGAGGATGAAGTCACTGCAACGGGTATGCGCGTTCTTGGCAACCCACTAACTGGCGACACTAAAGTGGTTAGCGGTGAGTCAGGTGCTCTAACGCTAGGTCTACTTTACATGCTAGCTAGCCGTGAAGAATACAGCGAGTACCGTACTCAACTTGGTCTAAACCAAGATGCAGTTATCATGCTGTTCAGCACTGAAGGCGACACTAACCCAGACCGTTACCGTAAAATTGTTTGGGAAGGCATGCACAGCACTGCTCTATAAGTCTCTGACTTAACCCTCTAAAAAGCCGCTCTTTAGCGGCTTTTTGTTTTTAAAAGATAGGCGTTTTCTAGGCTCTAGGACGCCACGCTTCGAGGACGGGCTAGGCCCACTAGGTACAGAAAAAGCCAAAAGCATCAACTGTTATTTCAGTTTTCTGTAGGTCGGCATTTATGCCGACAAATTCTTATATAAACCAAGCTTGATGGGCTAAAGCCCAACCTACAGGAAAATACACTTTTAGTCTTAATCTTGCCTACTGATTCAATTTTTATTACGCTAACCGTAAAGCGTATTTAATTTATTAAACAAAGCGGCGCAGCTATAATTAAAGGCTGACTTGCAGCCTTTAATTATTAATTTCATGACCAGCGAAAGCCCAAACAAAATCCATTTAGCACTATTTATCTTAGTTGGCTTACTTTGCCTAATGCCGATGGTATCGTCTCCAGTTGCGCTCATTTTAGGCTTTACGCTTGCCAGTATTGGTTGGGCTCCTGATCAAATTCACCTTGGTGCACTGACTAAGAAGTTATTGGCCTACTCTATCGTTGGTTTAGGCTTTGGTATTCAATTAGATGCCGCCG
The DNA here is from genome assembly GCF_023283535.1 of Shewanella sairae. Classification (GTDB taxonomy): domain Bacteria; phylum Pseudomonadota; class Gammaproteobacteria; order Enterobacterales; family Shewanellaceae; genus Shewanella; species Shewanella sairae. The sequence continues at coordinate 55,520 of NZ_JAKILT010000003.1, forward strand.
TTAGTATCAGCTTACAAAACTTGCCACTCATTCTTGGTTCGATTGTATTAACGCTTGTTCTAGGCTTTGGCTTAACTAAGCTACTTAAGCTCGATGCAAAAACTGGCCATTTAGTTGCCTCAGGTACCGCGATTTGTGGCGGCAGTGCGATTGCGGCAGTTTCACCTGCCATTCGAGCTAACAGCGAGCAAACCGCCGTAGCCTTAGCGACGGTATTTATTCTCAACTCGATTGCACTATTTGTATTTCCGGCTATCGGTCATGCGTTATCACTCAGCCAGCATGACTTTGGCGTGTGGAGCGCGATTGCGATTCACGACACTTCATCAGTTGTCGGTGCTGCCTCAGCCTACGGCAGCGAAGCATTGACAACAGCAACCACCATTAAGCTTGCACGTGCGCTGTGGATTATCCCTATTGCGTTAATCAGCGCCATGCTGTTTAAAGGCAATAAGAACAAGATCGCTATCCCCTATTTTATCGGTTTCTACTGCTTAGCCATTGCCATTGCTCATTGGCTACCTCAAGGGCAAGTGGTCTATGACGCAGTATTTGAAGTATCGAAGCGCTTATTAGTGGTGTGTCTGTTCTTGATTGGTGCGGGGATCACCATTAAGAAGATGAAATCAACTGGGCCTAAACCGCTGATTTTAGGTGTGCTACTGTGGGTTGCGATCGGCACTAGTTCGCTGGCTTATATTTTGTTGCTGAACTAACTTTCTAGCCAGCTTCAAAGCTATACATTCAGCTAAAAGCAGCCATTATTGATGCTGCTTTTTGCTTATATGGCGCCAAATTAATAGTGATAACAAACAACTAAAAGCAACTAAATCAATTAACGCACGTGTAAGTCCGCTAGTTAGCAAAGAGGCGGCAATTAACACTGCACAACACAATAATATTAGCCAGTTATTCAATGTAATCTCCCCTCTTAAACAGGCTGAATGAATGGCTATTATTGATGCTTACGCCGAATGCTGCCAAGATCCTTTATTACTAATAAATAGCATTATCTGATAAGGCTAGATGATTTACTTATATCAAGCTAACTTCTAAACGCTTTAACCAACCGCGTAAGGATCATTATGCGGGTCATCATTCCATTGATATTCGGTTAAGGTTTGAATCCGCTTAGCCTCAGCCTCACCGTGCAGATGCTTAACCCAGAATAGCGCCGCATCCGTGCCAGCAGATACTCCTGATGACGTTAGAAACTTACCATCTAATACCCAACGCGCTTTGGGCTGCCACTGTGGGTTGGCATTTAGTGACCTCACCCACTCAAAAGCCATTTTATTCGTAGTCGCTTTGCGACCATTAAGCACACAAGTCATTGCCAGCAATGCCGTGCCGGTACAAATAGTGAATACGTGTTGACTGCGCGCCACTTGCGCTAGCAGCCATTGGCTTAATGAGCTATCGCTGACCAACTTACGCGTACCTAAGCCACCTGGAATAACCAGTAAGTCACAGTCATAGGTATTTGTGGTTAAGCAATCAGCAACCACTCTTGGACCTTGATAGCTGCGAACAATTTCCTTCGCCGCCACTAGCTTAATCTCGGTATTTGGCATATGACCTAACATCTCTACCGGGCCGTGCAGATCTAAGGTTTCATAGTCATCAAAAACCAACGCTAGGACGCGGTATTTACCTTGAGTAAACGGCGTTTCACTGCTGACTGGCGGTGAAATCGTTTTAGCCTGAAGCATTGGCGTCATGGCGCCGCCCGCCATTAAGAGTGAAGCTCCCTTTATAAATTGTCTACGTTGCATGTTTCATCCCCATCAATATTAATACGAGGGTTTAGTCAGACCAATTTATAATTAATTCAATGATTAGCGCTATAAAAACAAAATCGTTCATCAAAATAAGAGACAGTTCAAACTCTGCCTTTTAATGGGATCTTATACCGCTGCTACAGTTGCCAGAATTATGGATATTAAGCCTGTCGTTAGACAACAAAAAAGCGCCTAGTGAGGCGCTTTTAAAGCATTAAACAAATACTAATAAAACGGAGTCGGATCGATTTCTAAGCTGCTTGGTGATACACCTTTTTCGATATGAAATGATGAGCGGCTTAAATCAACAATCTCGACCTTGGTATAGCATTTGTGCTTCACAGAATAAAAGCACTTAACTTTAGGATGCAAAGCATCGTGCCCCTTAGACTCCCAGACAATACCTATACGCCCATCAGATAAGAGTACCAATGATCCAGCCGGATAAACACCAATACAACGAATAAAGTCATACACTAGTTTTTGGTCTAGATGAAATGGGGTTAGACTAATTAGGATCTTAAACGCAGCAGCTGGACTCATCGCCTCTTTGTAACAGCGAGTCGCTGTTAAAGCATCAAAGATATCAACGATACAACTCATGCGCCCATGAAGCGGAATTTCATCGCCCTTAAGCCCTAAAGGATAGCCTTTACCGTCAAGCTTCTCGTGATGCATCAAACTGATGTCTTTGCTAATTTGCGATAAGCCTTTGCTCTGTTCCATGATCTCAACAGCATATGTTTGATGCAGCTTAACGTGCTCAAATTCTTCGGCCGTGAGCTTACTTGGCTTGTTCAAAATATCGCTATCAATTTTGATCTTACCAATATCATGCAATATTCCGCCAATAGCCAACTGCCTTAGCATGTCAGTATCAAAGTCTAAATAACGGCCAAAAGTCACCAGCAAAAACGCAACATTGATTGAATGCTCTAGCAAATAAGCATCTTTTGAGCGCAATGCAGAAACGCATTTGAGAGCATCAGCATCAAGCATCACCGATTCAATCATATTGTCAGCCAGCGCAGCAAAAGGTTCTACTTCAACCGCTTTACCTTCAAAGGTTTCTGACAACACTTTTTGAATAAGATCTTTGGCTTCTATGATAAGTTGTTGTGCTTTTTTCTGGGTTGCAGTGCGATCAACTTTAGATTTATTTGCCAATGGCTTAACTTTCGAACTAGCAACCTCTGTCGTTGTAACCTTTGTTGCTACAACGCCTTGCCGACCAAAGCCTAATTCAGGCAATGAGCGTTCGCCATTTACCCATACATGCGTAATGCCGTTTTGATGCAGCTTTAATATCGCTTCAGTACTGCGGATTTGCCCTGCATTTGCAATATTGACTTTGCTTTTGTTTTTGTCGATAGCCTCGACAAACATACCCACTTTTAATTGCGAAACTGGGATCTTAATTACATTGCTCAATTCTAGTGAATCACCCATTATCTCTGAGGTCCCCGGATGATTTAGTCATAAATACAGCACCTAAACGATACTGTACCCATCGCAGTTTGTTGATGTTGTGACTCAGATAACACCGAATCCACCTCTTATTTTCCTGCGACAAGGAAGCCATTCTATTCCCAGAATTGTTAAATCACCACACTCAAAGTTAATTAATGGCAATTAATGCAACTCAAAATTGACCAAGTGTTTAAAAAGGCTACATTTACTCAACTGCTAAAGTAAAAATACTTAATACTGTTTTGCGCAAATTGAGCGCGCTCAGCCTATTTAGCTGCATAAGCCGCGTCTATTCAAGCCCAATAACCACATAAAAAACGAGCCTAATTAGGCGCGTTTTTTATGACATTGAAAGCTAGTTGGTTGCCAACGGCGATACATGCAGTTGTAGCAAGAGCGATGCACATTATCGGTATGCTCATCCTCATCGTCACTAAGAAAAACATCACAGTGAGCCGCAGCCTCCCGGGCTGGCGCATAATCCTCAACCCCGTATTTAAATAGCCATAAATGACCAGCTTGATTAAACCATTGCAGCATGATCTCTCCGTTAATATGGCTTAAGTTGCTGTTGAGTAGCATTACGCCACAGCCCTTGCTCTGAACTCACTAACAACGCGAATTGGTGTTGAGTAAACACCGCTTTTATCTTGCCTTTAAGCGTTAGCAATTGGTCGTTAGCCAACTTTTCACCGTCAATCGAGATCACCGCTTGCAAACCTGTTAGTGCTAACGCCTCGGCAACAGTGACTTCGATGACTTTAGTTTCATCGGCTTGTTGCCCTAACTGTAGTTGCCCTTTTACCCGGCCATCTTGACCACTTAAGCGCAAACCTAAGCCTGCGACGGCTCCAATAACACCTTGACCAGTGCCACCATGTTCCGACAGGTCGATACCCAGTTCTGCAGCCAAAGCATAAGCCTGCTCTTTAGTCTTAACTTCCACTTTGGCTTGTTGCCCAAAGCTGATCAGTCGCTCAACATCATAATCTGAGGCTAAATCCAATATGGCTAATCCCGGATCCGAAGCTGGAGCAGATTCTTGCTTTAAATGGGTAATACAGATGGCTTTAATCTCAGCAAAATCGAGATCAGTATCAACTTGAAAACACATCGCACTATTATGCGAGGTATAAGGGATATCAGGGTGTACGAATAACTGATGACGCGTAACAAATCGCGTTATTGCTGGGCGTGCGTCTTGTGGCTCTCGTGGAGCCAGTTTCGCTGCAATCTCTTCAGCAATTTCGCCAGTACCTTTGGTGCCAATATCGTCAGTGTCATCAATGCAGATCAACCAAGCTTTCATCTAAAACCCTTATTGTTATGTTGTCGTGGCGAGCCAATTGTTCACCACGCAAATCTGTTTGTTAATCTTGTTTGTTAACCTGTTAATCAGGCTTTTTTGGCAATAAATCGTGGGCGTGCAATCGCCGTAATACGGTAGGGATCAACAGCGCTGCCGCAACTGCAAATGCGCCGCCTTGTATAAAACTTAGGCCAAATTCTGCTAGCGCGACTTGACTACTCATTCCTACTAATAAATTGCTTATTAAGCCTTTGCCCGCCCAAGCTAAGCAGCCGATTAGTGCCAATACAATAGTCCGCCAACGTAAACTAAATGCGCCAGCCATAAACAGTAGCGCTAAATCCATTGCCATTGCAGGCAAGCCAAACTTAAGCAAAATCATTGGTCCGCCTTTGCCAACGCTTAGCATCATGGCAACTAAGCCCGCTAATAGGCCGCAAGCTGTCATCGCGCCAACACGATTCACGACTCCGTAGCAAATAAGGTAGAAAAAGGTCATCAAAAACATCGAATGACCACTCAAGCCAAGCTTGAGTCGTAACATACTTTTTAAAACCACCAGTAAGGTGGCGCAAAAGCCAATAAATAACGCATCTTGTAAATCGAATGGAGACTTCATTCTTCCTCTCTTTTAGCAGGCCAATGTGTTGGTTTACTCACACAGCCAAAATGGCGCAGCTTGGCAGCTGTTGCCATCTGCTTTGATAACTTAAGTAGTTGAATTAACACCGGCAGCACAACGCAGTAGATTAGCTCAGGCCAGTTTTTGGGGTTACGCAATGCCTTAGGTGTAATGTTGGCGCCCCGTAAACATTGAATGGCATAAATTTCTTTGGTTTCTTGCAGCATGTACGGCAATAATCCAATTGAGGCGGCAATCACAAATGCCCACTTGGCGGGTAAGCCCCAACTGAGTACTTCGCCTATTCGCTCAGGCTTTTGCGTTGCAGACAACCACCAGCCGGGCAGTAAAGCTAAGAACACGCGCAATACGACTATCACGCCTTCGAGCATTTGCCCTTCGCCGTGGATCAGGTAATAAAGCGGCAAGGTGAGCGCTAATTGTGCTACGCCTAAGCGCAGTAACGCTGAGATTTTATTTTTCAGATAGACGCCATGAATAACCAGCAAGGCGTCAACTAAGATCAGCCAGCCTAACGCGCTATTGGGCAAGAAAAATGCGCCACTCGATAGCACTAAACTCAGCAGTAGCGCCAAGGCGCAATACTGGGTGGCACTAATGCGAAAGACTGCCATTTTGCTTGCTTTACGCCCGTTGACCAACATTTACTTGCTCTGTTATTTGTGCGCCATCACCTAGGTGACCATTTTCAATGAACCAGTAACGGTCAACAGCTAAAAATGGCAAACCACGATGACTCGTCAGTAAGATGCCACAACCTTGCGCACTCAATTGCAGTAAAATTTGCACCACCTTGGCCACATGATATTTGTCTAAACCCGCAAAAGGATCATCGAGTAATAACAGCTTTGGCTGCATACAAACTAATGAAGCCAAAGCAATAATATGTTGCTGGCCATAAGACAATTTGTGCGGAGAGCTATCGGCAAGTTTCAGCAAATCAAGTTCTGTGAGGATCTGCTCTGCTCGTGCCAGCGGTAATTTGAAACGCTTTAAACTAAATTGCAGCTCAGTTAATACGGTTTGCTCGAACAGTTGTCGATTAGGTCGCTGCATTAACAAGCCTAAGTCACTGCCATAAATCCCCAGTTTTGGGCGTTTATCCATTACCGTTATCGGCAAATTAGCAATATTGGCTTGAATGCCAGCTAAGGTTTTCAATAAGCTACTTTTACCGGCGCCGTTATCGCCTACTAGGGCCACAATCTCACCACGGTGTAGCGATAACTCTTGCTCACAATCAAACAGTGGTTCTTGGTCGGTAAAACGAAATTGATGCGGCGCGATATTCACTAGGCATTCGCGAACATGAGGTTTACTACTCGGTCTGATATTAACCAGATCGGCTGTCGTCTGAGCCTGTTGGTGCTGCCCAGCTCTAAGCTTGCCGCCTTCAAGTAACCAGAGGTAATCAACTAACTCAGCGAAAGCACTTGGGTTATGCTCAACCATCACTATCGCCACGCCATCCTCTAGCAAGGATTTTAATACGCCGTTGAGCTCTTTGACACCATTATCATCAAGCTGTGCCCAAGGCTCATCAAGTAGTAATAAAGAGGGGCTAAACACCAGTTGCGCAGCCATCATTAAACGATATTTCTGCCCGAGAGATAACACCTCAACTGGCGTATCTAAGCTGGTATATAAACCAACTCGGCGTAATGATTGCTGTACTTTTCCCACCATCAAATCAGCAGCAATGCCCAGATTTTCTAGTGCAAACGCAATTTCAGCCCCAACACTTTGACGTAAAACTTGAGCATTAGGATCTTGCATCACTAAACCAACCAATAATGATGGGGCACGATAAACGTTCCCTTCATAGGGTCGGCACTGCTCGCCAGCCAAGATGTGCAACAAGCTCGACTTACCTGAGCCTGTTGCACCATTAATACAATGGCATTCACCACGATTAATCACCAAATTAAGATCGTCCAAGATCTCACTTTGGTGCGATCCATAGCCGAAATGAATCCCTTCTAATGCTATGATTTTCATACTCTTCCCCGAAAGCTCTAAAGCTGCCAGTTAATACCAACAAACACTTGGCGACCTGCTTGTGGCATAAAGTCACTTTGATAATAAAGCTCATCAAATAGGTTTGTAGCGCGAACGTATAGCTCTAGGTTGTCCTGCCAAATCTTCTGGCTCACACTTAGGTCAACTAAGGTATAATTATCTAACTCAACACCTTTACCATTTACTTGGTCGATTACGCGTTCAGCATTTAAACGTGTCGTTAAACCAAATGAGAAGTCATAGCTGGCTTGCAGGCGCAAGTTGTGAGCAGGACGGTATTGCAAACGCTCATTGGTAGCACGATCTTCGGTATCAATGTAGCTATAGGCAAACGTTAACCCTAGACTATCGAAATAACGATTTGTCATTTGCAAATCAACACCCATAAAACGATAGTCACCAATATTTTGCTCTTGGTTGTTATCATCTTTAGCGATGTAATCATTGGCATCAGTGATGTAACTGCTGATATCTAATTGAGTGTCGAAAGGCAGAGATTGCTGTAGACCTAATTCGAACTGGTTAGCAATTTCCGCTTTTAGGTTTACGTTACCGCTGTTAGGTGCGTATAGATCGCTGATCGATGGATAGCGAACTTTGCGGGCTAAACCTGTATGGATGCGGCTTGAGTCTGTAACTTGATAAAATGCCGATGCTTGCGCCGAGAAGTCTGTTTCGCTGTTAACATCAAGATCGTAATTATGTACCGCAGCACCTATGCTGTAGCCATATGTACCGTCATCTTGATATTGGTACTCTGCAGCACCGGTATAAACCATCAAACTTTCGTCGATATCGCCTGAGCCACCTTGACCGCCACCTGTACCACCGCCGCTACCATTGCCTCTTACCAGACTACGTAATGAAGTGGTATGCGATGACCAATCTTGTTTTTCAACAATGGCTGACGTAGTTAATACCGCGCCATAATCAAATTCACTAATGAATTGGATATTGGTACCACTGACTTTAGAAGAACTTTCAACAATGCTATTGAGGTTATTCAGTCTATGGTTATAAAAGTTTTCAACCATATCTGTTTGGTTGTAGTAAACAAAACCACGAACAACATACTTTTCGCTGATTTCATGAGCCGCACCAAGCTGCATGCTTTGCTCATTGAAGTCTTCAATTCTTGATGGGGTTTTCTTACGGTCAACAGTCGGTGATTTACCCCACACGCCATCACGCTGAGTGTAGTTAGCCATTAACTTAGTTGAATCGTTGATGAAGTAGCTACCTTGAGCGTAATAGTTAGTTAATTTTCTGTCAGAGTTAAAACGTATATCACCAACTTGATTGCGAGTGTCTTCAAAATCATCAGGCATTGGCGTGCCGTCAGTTTCTTGATGAGTCACACTCATAATACCTTGCCAGTTATCACCCGAACCTGCTGCACTGATATCAGCATTTAGAGTATTGTCAGGTGCAGATTCAACTTTACCCGACAGCGAAGGTGATGCATCACCTTGCTTGGTAATGATGTTAATGACACCCGCACTACCGCCTGGACCGTACAGAACAGAAGTAGGACCGACTGACACGTCAACACGTGCAATTTGGTTAGTAGGAATAACACTTGGGTCAAACTGACCGTCTTCAGTACTGCTTGCAGGCACGCCGTTAATTAAGAAAGTAATGTGGCGTGTTTTTAGGCCGCGGATATCCACGCGAGGAGTAGAATCACCACCTACGCGCACATAAATGCCAGGTACGTTTTCCAGCACTTGATCTAAGCTCTGTGCACCAGAAGCCTTAATTTCTTCCGCGTCTACGCTCCAATGAGTCGTCGCCGCTTCTGTTACCGAAGCGCGCTCACCGTGCACCACAATAACGTCGGTCACATCAAGAATTGGATCTCTTTCAATTTCGTCAGCCTGAACTTGATAAGCCAAGCTCATAGCTAGCGCTAAGCTAGACACTCTCAGCACTTTTTGTTGTTTTTTCATCTAGTTTCATCATCCTAACGATATATTTCGCGCTATTTTTAAAGAGCACTGGCTAGCGCTCAAGCAAATAAAACCATAAAACAAACCTAGATCGACTAATTTGGATAATAGGAAAAGACGTCAATAGCAACTAAGGACAGTTTGACCCACCGCGCGCTACTTAAGGACAAAAGGGGACATCTAAATCACATCCTGCAAAATAGGGCTAAACTGTAATAATCATCGTTATTGGGTCATTCTTCGTATAGGTTTCTTAAGCTTCGATGGCCAAGAACAAGCCATATTGTGATTTACTCAGGGAGAGCTCACATAGGTAGAGTGATCAACTTGACACTGTATGCTCAGGCTATTACTTTGTGGTAAAGATTCTTATTACCAAAGTGCGATGGATTTATCCCGGTTAGAGGTCGCTCCTCTAAGCAGGCCCTAATGATATTTGTTTGGAGTACTTATTGACCATCCCCATGCTACCTCAAGCTATTAAGTCCTTAACCGACAAAATCAAATCATTCACGCTTCAACCTAACAGTGACCCAATAGTACAGCTGTCTGTGGCGGTTGCGCCGATCCCAGTTATTGCTTGGTTAGCGGCACAAACAACTTACCCTAGAGTGTATTGGAAAGGTCGTGACACTGAAGAAATCGCCGCTATCGGCTGCTGTAAAGACTTTTTCTTTGGCGATGATATTGACGACATAGCCCTATCGCTTGAATATCAAAAACAACGCTCATTGAGTAGTAATCAAGAGATTCGTTACTATGGCGGTGTGGCATTCGACCGTCGCAATGAAAGCTGGAAAGAGTTTGGCAAAGCACATTTTGTACTGCCAAGAATAGAGTTACGCCGCAGCGGTAATGAGTTCAAGCTATTGGTAAACCTCAATTTCACCGAAAATGAACTCAGTGTTGAAATTGACAATGCATTGCAATCACTGCAAGCCCTCGACGCACCAAAACCCTTAGCCCCGCCGAACAAAGTCGCATTAATGGGCCGCAGCGACCGACCCGATAAGCATCGTTGGCACGAATTGGTTAATCGCGTAACCCACCCTAAATTTATTGAGGATACGCCAAAAGTCGTGCTGTCACGGCTCACTCAGTTAGAGATCAATGAAGAAGTCGATCCCTGGACTCTGCTGGCTTGCTGGCAAGGACGTAATCCCAATAGCTTCCAGTTTGGATTTCAGTTCAGCCCTGATAGTGCCTTTATTTCTTGTACACCAGAGCGCTTATATCGTCGCCGCCAACGTGAATTGTTCACTGAAGCACTGGCAGGGACAACCGTGCGTGGTCTCAACCAAGAAGAAGATAAAGCGCTGGCTCAAGAACTATTAGACGACACCAAAAATAGTCACGAGAACCAGCTAGTGCGCCAACACATAGTTAATGTGCTCAATCCACTTAGTAATTATGTCGGTGCAGAAGAAACACCAACTGTGTTTAAGCTCAGTCATATTCAGCATCTACACCGCTCGATTCGTGCCGAACTAAAAGCGGGGGTAAATGATTTTCAACTTATCCAAGCATTACACCCAACTCCGGCAGTCGGCGGCTTACCTAAAGATTCAGCAATGAACTTTATTCGTCAACAAGAAGGTTACGTCAGAGGCTGGTATGCAGGTGCTTGCGGTTACTTCAATAAGTATGAAAGTGAATTCGCCGTGGCGATCCGCAGTGCTCTCATTGAACCAGGTCGCATCAATTTGTTTGCCGGTGCAGGTATCGTTTCAGGCTCAGAAGCCGACAAGGAGTGGACTGAATTGGAAAACAAGCTCAAGACTATCTTATCCATTTTGACTGAGCTCTAACGCTTTAGCCCTACTAAATAAAATCAATAGTTTAATTCTGCTCGACGGCAAAACTTTACTTGCCGTCGAGATTTCCGCTTGCTCAAACAAAAATCTTGTCTATAATTTGCCGCCCCAAACTTGGGGACAAATATCCAGTTATTAACCAAAATTGCAAAATTATAGCGTTTGTCGCTATTGCGGGTTCCCTAACCCCGCCCGATTTAACTAAAAAGGCCACAAGATGTTAATGTTGACACCCGCACAGCTTCGCCGTGCATTGCTGCTTTTAGCCAGCTTTCATATTGTTATTATTTGCGCCAGCAACTACCTAGTACAGCTCCCGTTTCAAATCTTTGGCTTTCACACCACTTGGGGGGCTTTTAGCTTTCCATTTGTGTACTTAGCAACTGACCTTACAGTGCGTATATTTGGCCAACAAGCCGCGAGAAAAATCATCTTCCTTGCGATGTTGCCCGCCCTAGTTATCTCGTATTTGATGGGCGTGATTTTTCATCAAGGTAGCTTCCAAGGCGCTGAAGCTGTACTCGAGTTCAATAGCTTTGTATTCCGTATCGCATTTGCCAGCTTTGCCGCTTACTTAGTCGGTCAGCTAATGGACATTTTTGTCTTTGCTAAGCTTAGAGAAACTAAATCTTGGTGGGTTGCGCCGTCAGCATCAACTGTCGTAGGTAACCTTATCGACACCATAGTTTTCTTTGCCTTAGCTTTCTATGCCTCGACTGATGAGTTTATGGCTGCGCACTGGCCTGAGATTGCCACTGTAGATTACGGATTTAAATTAATTGTCAGTTTAGGCTTATTCTTACCTGCCTACGGTCTGCTATTAAAGTTCTTACAAGATAAGATCTTACAAGACACTGCTCGCAAAAGCGCCACCTGATACTAGTTAGCGCTTAACAACAACTGGACAGACCTGTTATAATTTCGCCAATTCGTTCACCTTTCAGCCAATGGTTTGGTTGTGTTAATGGGTGAACTGGCGAAGTTATTGAGAATCTGCAAATGTACACCATTGAAATTGAAGCCGTAACAGAGTTTACGCCTGAAGTGCTAGCGCTAATCCAAACTGTTTACACTGCAATCCCCGAGTTTGAGCAAGGTTATGCTAACCAAGAAATTAGCCAGCGTTTACTTGCTGGACCTGCATTATTGCTACTTGCCAAAGTTGAAGGTGAAATTGCCGGCTTTAAATTGGGTTACCAAACTGAAGATAACGTGTTCTATAGCTGGTTAGGTGGTGTAGCACCAGATTTCCGTGGTCTTGGCTTAGCAAAGAGCTTACTTGAATACCAAGAAAAATGGGCTAAAGAGCAAGGCTACCAGCGCATTGACGTTAAAACCCGTAATTGTTTCCCAGCCATGTTAAACATGCTTATTAGCAGTCAGTACCAAATCACGGCTATGGTGAGTGATGCGCAAAATCACAGCCAGAATAAGCTGCATCTACAAAAGCAGGTTTAGTTTTATCACCTTGATACAACAGCATCAAAGTAAATAAGCTTAATAAAATGTGAAAAAATTGTGCGATAAAGCTTGCAAATCTAAATGAGAATGATTATTGTTAACTTGCGTTCCAGAACTCGGGTTAACAAATAAAGTTCTCATCATCTTTATTTGCCAATGAGTTTTTTATACCTGTAATGACTGATGGAATTACCGGTATTAGCACGACATTGCTCACACACTCTTAAGTGGCCGGGATTTTTTCCCGGCTTTTTTTTGCCTAAAAATCAGTGACCTGCTCAGTTATAACGTAAGTAAAAAGTAAACTTTCTTAGGTAAATCCACGCTAACCAATTGTTTATTAAGTGTTAAATTTTATGAAGGCAAATTTATATGTACTATCAAGTATTTTTAACTTGCAAGTTTAAATGATAATGATTACTATTTACATGCGTTCCGAACTCGCTGTTAACTTAAAGGCATCTCATCTCCTGCAAGTTTAGAGTTTTTAAAATACAAATAGCATTAGAGACTTATTGTTATTTGTATTTAGCACGACATTGCTCACACACTCTTTGTGGCCGGGATAATATCCCGGCTATTTTTTTGCCTAAAATAAACCGCACACACAAAAAAGCACCAATAGAGGCTATTGATGCTATTGCTGCTATCGAAAGTTTTAGCGAGTCTTATACCAATTAGTATAAAGATTTGGTCGCTCAGCGAGAATTTAGCGGCACTGAGACAAGGCAACGAGTGAAGGGCATAGTTATTCTACGTTTAAGCTTGTTAACGCAGTATCAGAGCCGCTAAAACTCGCCATTCTGGAGCGTTTTTGGCTGCCTACTTCTGCGTTGAATAACTTCACAAGGGAGCAAACATTCTTTCAGTTATTCGCCTTGAATTAGATTGCCAAAATCGCTCTGAGTAGATCAACTTCTTATACTAATTGGTATTAGTCTCGCGACATATCTGAATGCTTACCTGTTAACTGTAAGCCTTCATAAGGGGTATTGCTCTGATCTTCTATCGCCTTATGATACAAGCCAATGGTAAACAAGCTGCCCTTGCCCACGGTAGAGCTCACCTCTATGGTGCCACCAATGCGCTTAATAATGCCGTAGCTAAGCGACAAGCCTAAACCTGTACCATCTTTGCGAGTGGTATAAAAAGGGTCAAAAATGCGATTAAGCTCCTCTTCTGGGATACCTTTACCTTCATCTTCAACTTCTATTTTCACCCCAACAGGTTCGTCTTTTTGCACCCAATCATAAGTGCGGATCCAGATCTGACCTTTGCCATCCATCGCATGCGCAGCATTGACCACCAGGTTAATCAACACCTGCAGTAACTGCGGACGGTTAACTTGAATTGGATAGCTAGCGTTAAGCTCTTGGTTAAGGACAACTTGTTGTTTCTGGATTGAGTGACGTACCAGCACCAACATCTCTTCGATAATCGGCGTGATCTGGTGCATCTCTAGTGGTGCATTAAACTCACCCGGACGGCTGTATTGCAGCAAGCTGCGGATAATCGTACTAATACGACCCACCTGCTGGATCACCAGCTCAATCTCTTCTTCAACATCCTCAGCACGATCGCCTAACTCATACTTAAGCAGCTCCATATTGCCTAAGATCACCGCCGTTGGGTTATTGATCTCATGCGCAATACCTGCGGTTAACTCGCCCAGCGCAGTGAGCTTCTCATTAATCACCAGCTGCTGACGCGTTTCGTTAAGTAAGACAACGTTTGCTTGTAGCTCTTCGGTTTTCTCTTGCAGGCTGCGAGTACGCTCTTCCACTTTGACTTCAAGTTGCTCTGCCGCTGCTTGTATTTGGCTATTACGGCGCTGTAATAGATCTAGCATGCGATCAAACTGCTCCGCCAAATTAGACAGTTCGTTGTCGCTGTCTAAACCTAAAGAGCCAATGCGTAAGTTGCGTCCAGACTGCACCGCTTTAACCACATGGTGAATACGCTCAATTGGTTGCAATAAGCTATAAGCACCGCGGTAAACTAGCCAACCCGACACCAAGAGTACCAGCATCAAAATGGTGCCCAACTCAATAATATTCAGCAAGTAATTGTGGATAAATGGCGATTCAGAAAAGCCGGTATAAATCATACCGATGCGTTTGCCATTGATATCTTCTAACGGCGAGTAAGCCGAAATAAACCAGTCATTAAACACAAAGGCACGATCGACCCATAATAGACCTTGATTCAAGACTTTTTCGCGCACCTCAGACGACACTAAACTGCCTAGTGCTCGACCTTGTAGGTCTTTGCCTTTAGGAAAGAAGTGTAGCGGCACGTTAGTGCTAATACGGATGCTATCGAGAAAGATGGTCACAGTACCGATAGAACGCTCGGGTAATGTGCCTTTGTCGTACACTAAGTCACGAATATGGTCGACAATGCGAGTATCACGGTTGAGCATAATGCCACCGTCTAGATACCAAGATACATTGCCATCTTGGCTCGTTACTGGCAATAAACTGCGGCTCAGCAAGCCGCGCTTTTCTTCCTGCTTGCTCGGCTCCTGAGCACGTAACGTCTTAATGACCGTCACTTTTGCTCTGTCTGCCAGCTCAGGGTCGATACGCGCCAAACGGCTAGGTTCAAGTACCATCAAGCCTGAAAATGGCTCTGCACCATCAATATGTGGCAGCATCTGCCTAAGATCAGGATCGGCAGCCGCCTCAGATACACTCACTAAGCGTAAAAAGTCTAAATTCAGTTCTTTCTTGGCTTTGCTAAGCACCAGCTGCAAGTCATTACGCTCTGCATCAGGGTCCTTATCCATTTGCCTAAAGTCATTTTGAAACTGCCAAGACTCCATCACCAATTCAAGTTGGTTCTCTTGGTTATCTTGCACAGTAATCAGGGTACTGTTTGCCACGGTCAAATCAGCTTTGACCTTCATAAACAGCTGTTTTCCCGTGTAGCTAATATTCCAATAGATGGTAATAAATACCAAGCTCACCAGGGTTAGCAAAATCGGCAACAAGGTTAAAATCAAGATGCGATAACGCACCTTAGCCTGCATCTGTTGCCAGCTAACACCAAACATATTGGAAAAAAACGACACCTAAACTCCCCTTCGAGCGATTATCTAATTAGGATTCTTCTTTATCAGTCTCACCGCCGAACCACTCTTTATATTTACGATCGAGTGTTTTACGCGACACGCCTAAATCTCTTGCGGCGGCAGACTTATTACCGCCATGCAGATCAACGACTCGGGTTACATGGTCACGCTCAACATCTTTTAACGCCCATTGCAGTGGATAACCAGACTCGCCTGACGCTTCGCTTTTAGGTTGAACCTTCCAGTATTCAGCAGGTGGCTTACCCAGTAAAATACAGCGTTCAATCATATTTCGCAGTTCGCGGATATTACCTGGCCACTCGTGTTGTTGCAGCTTAAGTAAATCTTCATGGCTCCAAACCACTTCTTTTACACCCAGCTCTGCAGCTAACTGACAAGTAAAATGATGCGTCAGCTCCACGATATCCTCTGGGCGCTCACGTAGTGGTGGGATAACAATATCAAGCACATTCAAGCGGTAATATAGATCGCGTCTAAAGTTACCGGCTTCGACTTCTTCAGAAAGCTTACGGTTGGTTGCCGCTAACACCCGCACGTCAATATTGATCTCTTTTTCGCTACCCACAGGACGAATAGTGCGCTGCTCAAGCACCCGCAGTAATGCAGTTTGCATCTTCAGCGGCATCTCACCGATTTCATCGAGGAAGATTGTACCACCTGAGGCAAAGCTAAATAAGCCTTCTCGATTACCTTTCGCGCCAGTAAATGCTCCGGCAGAGTGACCAAATAACTCACTTTCCAGCAGTTCTGGCGCAATAGCGCCACAGTTAACCGGTACAAATGGGCCTTGGCGGCCACTAAGGATATGCAACTGACGGGCAACCAGTTCTTTACCTGTGCCTGATTCGCCTTCAATTAACACCACGGCATTAGTCGGTGCCACACGTTCAATCACGTGCTTCACCTCCGTCATGGCATCACTTTGACCAATAATAGTCGACGACTGGTTGAACGATACTTCCCGGCGTAACATTAGGTTTTCACGCTTAAGCAAACGACGCTCAATACAGCGATCGACCGCTTTCATCATCTGCTCAAGGTGAAAAGGTTTCATTATAAAGTCAGAAGCGCCAGCGCGCAGCGCTTTAATCGCCACATCCATATCGGCGTAACCTGTCATAAAGATGATGTCTGAACGTCTTTCTTGATCATTTAGCGCTTCATGCCATTCAATACCTGAGCGGCCTGGCAAACGAATATCGACAATCAACAGATCAAAATGACAACGCGAACGTAACTGCTCAGCATCTTCAACACTCGATGCTGTTTCAACTAGAGCAAACTTTTTGGCCAAAGCTTTTTTCAAAAAGCTGCGCATGCCTGGCTCATCATCAACAATCAATACAGATACAGCGGAAGGAAGTGGCTTCATATTATTTATTCTCTGTCCCAGCTTGTCTGCTCGCGGGACAATTTGACTCATTATGCAATCAGTCTAACACCTAACTAGTCAAAATAGGTCACTATGAACCATGTAATCGCGATCTTGGGACATAATGTCTGTGACTTTTCTGCTCTCAGCGGGATATAGATCACACTAAAGATACAAGTGTGAACTCAAATAACACATTCTAAGTATGGCATCAAACTTGCTTTTAATGGGGGGATTCGATTTTACTCAGGCCCTCAGGAATCGAGACGCCTATTTTATTTTCCATAGGAGCAACAATGTTAAACCTTAAACGCGCTATTGGTCTTGCGGTTACCGCAGCACTATTTGTAGGTATGCCAGTTCAAGCTAATGAAGTCATTAAACTTGCTACAACGACTAGTACTGAAAACTCAGGCCTACTAAAGAACCTACTACCAAAATTTGAAGCTGAATCAGGCTACAAAGTACAGGTTATTGCAACAGGTACTGGTAAGGCGCTTAAACTTGCTCGTCAAGGCGATGTTGACGTAGTAATGACTCATGCTCCAGGTGCTGAAGCTAAGTTTGTTGAAGAAGGTTACGGCCGTCTACCACGTGGCATTATGGAAAACGATTTCGTTGTTCTTGGTCCTAAGAATGACCCAGCTAAAATTCGTTCAAGCAAAACTGCTGAAGAAGCCTTTGCTAAAATTGAAAAATCAGGCGTACCTTTCATTTCTCGTGGTGACAACTCAGGCACCAACATGAAAGAACTACTTATCTGGAAAAACGCTAAAATCACTCCAGATTTCAAAGGCTACACTTCAGTTGGTCAAGGTATGGGAAAAACCCTACTAATGGCTAGCGAATTAGAGGCTTATACACTATCTGACCGTGGTACTTTCGTTGCTTATTCGGGTAAAATAGACCTAGCAGTTGATTTCGATGGCGGCGCAGCACTTGCTAACCCGTACCAAATCATCCTAATCAGCGAAAGCAAGTACCCAACGCTTAATCACAAAGGTGCTCAAGCACTAAGTGACTGGCTGATCGGCGCTGAAGCGCAAGGCATGATCAACAATTACAAGGTTCAGGGAGAACAATTGTTCAAGGCAACATATAGCGAATGAATGAAGGCTGGTTAGCCCTTATACAGCAGGCGTTAAGCCTGCTGTTTTCATTGGACCCCGAAGTGTGGTCCATTATTTCCGTTTCTTTTGCAGTATCTTTTGCGGCGTTAGCGATCACGCTTTTGCCCTCTATGGTGCTGGGCTTTCTATTGGCCTTTACCCGTTTTCCTGGCCGTTGGTTAGTCACCAATCTTATCCAGACTCTGCAGTCTATTCCCACCGTTGTAATTGGCCTTTTGGTCTATTTACTGCTGACACGCATGGGGCCTCTTGGCGATTTAAAATGGCTATTTACCCAACAGGGCATGATATTGGGGCAGATGATGATCTGTGCACCGGTGTTAGTCGCAATGAGTCAAGCCGCCTTTACCAGTGTAGACCGTCGCGCATGGGAAACCTCGCGTACCTTAGGCGCCCCGGCATTAAGTGCTATTTGGGCCGTCTGCAGAGAGCTTAAAGTTCCACTATTATTAGCTATTGTGGCTGCTTTTAGTCGTATTCTGACTGAAATTGGCTGCTCAATGATGGTAGGTGGCAACATTGCTGGGGTGACACGAAATATTCCAACCGCTATCGCATTGGAAACCAGCAAAGGTGATTTTGCCCAAGCTATCGCACTGGGCTTGGTGCTACTCGTGTTAGCGCTCATTTTAAACTTTGCTCTAGGTACGCTTAGAGGCAAAGCTGAGCCAAGGAGTCATTAGTCAGTATGACCACCAATACAGCAAAAATTATCGCAAAAGATATCGACATGCGCTTTGAAGACAAGCATCTTTTTAGCGCGACTAAATTAGTGTTTGAGCAAAACCGGGTTATCCACCTACAAGGTGATAACGGTTGTGGTAAAACCACACTCATGAAGTTACTGGCAGGCTTTTATCAACCAACTAAAGGCGCAATTTACGCCGAAGGTTTTGGCGTCGCCCCTTGGTGGCGCAGTAAGTCGATTACCGGTAAAGCCCTTTATTTACACCAGCATCCTTACCTTTTCGAAGGCAACGTGCTGTATAACCTAACCTATCCGCTTAGGTTTTTAACCGCAGATAAAGAGCAGCTAAAAGCCCGTACCGAGCAGGCGATTGATAAGGCGCAATTGCGTCACTTATTAACCCAAGCTGCCTCGAGTTTATCTGGCGGTGAAAAACAACGTTTAGCCATTGCTAGAGCTTGGATTATCCAACCTAAGCTATTAATGCTGGATGAACCCACCTCCAATATGGACAAACACTCACAGCACCTAGTGCTGCAAATGATCACCGACTTAAAACAACAAGGCACTGGCATGCTGATAAGTAGCCATCAGACTTGTATGTTAACCAAAGTATGCGATTATGCTTGGCTGGTAAACGACAAAACCATCACCACCGACAACGTCAGCACCTTGAAAGAGGTTGAACAAACTCAAGTTGAACTTTCAGCAAGTTTGCACGTATCGGTTGGATAGTTACATTGGCAATTTTCAGTAAAAAATTATTAGGGTAACAGTAATGGCAGCACAAATTGATGCCGTCATCCTTGCTGGCGGCATGGCCAGACGCATGGGTGGCAACGACAAAGGTTTAGTCGAGCTGAGAGATCAGCCAATGATTAAACATGCAATTGACAGGATACAACCTCAAGTTAAGGAGATCCTGATCAACGCAAATCGTAACCAAAACCGTTATTCTGAGTTTGGTTTTAAAGTGTTCAGTGACCAAGACAGCGGTTATTTAGGGCCACTTGCCGGCATGATCACCGCAATGAGCGAAACTGACGCCGATTATTTATTGGTTGTTCCTTGCGATTGCCCACTGTTACCAACAGATTTAGTCGCTAGAATGCTAGCGAAATTAACGGCTGAAGATGCTGAGCTTGCAGTTGCAAGCGACGGCGAGCGCGAGCAACCTGTGGTTATGTTGCTAAAGCCGAGTTTACGTGCATCGATGAAAGCCTTTTTAGATGCCGGAGAGCGCAAAATCGACTTTTGGTATGCCAAGCACCACTATGTCGTCGCTGAGTTTGCCGATCAGCCCAATGCGTTTGTCAACGTAAACACACCAGAACAAAAACAGCTGCTAGGCGATGCCATAGCGAATGAAGAAAATCACTAGAGGTGTAAATGAGCATACCTTTTACTAATCCGTTACCCATTCCAGTTCTCGGATTCTGCGCCTACAGCGGCACAGGCAAGACCACATTATTAAAGCAATTAATCCCAGAGCTTAATCGCCGTGGTGTGCGACTCGCAGTCATTAAGCATGCTCATCATAATTTCGACGTCGATATTCCAGGCAAAGACAGCTACGAAATGCGCAAAGCTGGCGCAAAACAGATGCTAGTTGCCTCTCATGTGCGCTGGGCGTTAATGACCGAAGACGCCAAAGACGGCGACCCTGAACTGCCGCATTTGCTCAAACAGATTGAAGCCGACAAGGTCGATATCGTCCTTGTAGAAGGTTTTAAAAAGCTCGAACTGCCTAAGATAGAACTGCACCGTGCCGCACACGGCAAGCCTTTCATCCACACTCACGACGATAACATCCAAGCGATTGCTTGCTGTGATGACACCGAATTACCAAGTGAGTTACGCCGTTTAGATATCAACAATGTCGCGCAAATTGCTGACTATGTTAGCGAGTATATTGCTGCCTGGAAGCCTTGCCCTGTTGATGTGCCAATGGCGCCAACTTGTGGCTGTGAACTCGATACCAGCACTACGTTATCTGTGCGCCAAGGTATTGATAAGATTCTATCTTACGTAAAACCAGTAACCGCAACTGAATCAGTTGATCTAGACGAGTTAGAAAACCGCGTACTCGCAAGCGACGCGATTTCCCCTGTTGATGTGCCGCAGCACACCAACTCAGCGATGGACGGTTATGCGTTTAAGCTAAGCGACAAGCCAGACGCATCATACAAGATGGTTGGCGAAGTCATGGCAGGTCACGCTTATAACGGCACCATTGCTGCCGGCGAAGCCGTGCGCATTATGACAGGCGCGCCACTCCCTGCAGGCGCAGACACCATTCAGCTGCGCGAGCTTGCCAACGAGCAAGAAGGTGCTGTTAGCTTTGAAGGCGACATGAGCCTAGGCCAACACGTACGCCAAGCGGGTGAAGATATTGCTCAAGGTGCAACAGCCTTAGCCGCCCACTCACGCCTACACGCTGCAGAGCAAGGCTTATTAGCCTCATTAGGTTTTGGCGAGTTACCGGTATTTAAGCGCCCTGTGGTTGCCGTGTTCTCAACTGGTGATGAAGTTTGCCAGCCAGGCGAACCACTAAAAGCCAACTGTATTTTTGACTCAAACCGCTACACCATTAAATCAATGGCGAAAAAGCTAGGTTGTGAAGTCATCGATTTAGGCATTATTCAAGATTCAGAAGCGGCACTAGCGCAAGCGTTAAAAGATGGCGCAGCTAAGGCAGATATCGTGATCAGTTCAGGCGGTGTGTCAGTCGGCGATGCCGATTACATCAAAACCGTGCTAGAACAAGTCGGCCAAATTAACTTCTGGCGCATCAATATGCGTCCGGGTCGCCCACTGGCCTTTGGTCAAATCGACGATAGCTTATTCTTCGGTTTACCGGGTAACCCAGTCGCGGTCATGGTGTCGTTCTTACAGTTTGTGCAGCCAGCCATTCGTAAACTAGCTGGCGAGCAAAACTGGAGCCACACCATGGTGCCAGCGATTACTGATAAACCGCTACGCAGCCGCACAGGCCGCACAGAATTTACCCGTGGTATCTATCACTTAGGTGCCGACGGCAAGTTACATGTAACCACAACAGGTGCTCAGGGCTCAGGGATGCTTAGCTCTATGGTAAAAGGAAACTGTCTCATCGTGATAGGCGAAAAAGATGACCAGTTAAATCCAGGTGACACAGTTTATATTCAACCTTTTGCCGACCTCCTTTAAGAGGTTTTGTAGGTAGCCAGTATGAGTTTGATCGTTGACACTTTTAGTCGCACGGTAGAATACCTGCGCCTTTCAGTCACTGACCGCTGTGATTTTCGCTGTGTGTATTGCATGAGCGAAGATCCGTGCTTTTTAAGCAAAGACCATGTGCTTAGTCTTGAAGAGTTAGCTTGGGTCGCACAAGCCTTTACCGAATTAGGTGTAAAGAAAATCCGCCTAACCGGTGGTGAACCGTTAGTGCGCACCGACTGTGATCAATTGGTCAAACTACTAGGCAAACTCCCCGGCCTTGAAGAGTTGTCGATGACCACCAACGGCTCGCGTTTAACCCGTTTCGCCGCAGAGATGCACGCCTCAGGCTTAAACCGACTCAATATTAGTCTCGACACTCTAAAACCAGACTTATTCACCAGCTTAACCCGCAACGGTAAAGTCGACCGCGTGATTGCCGGCATCGACGCCGCCATCGCCGCCGGTTTTAAGAAGATTAAAATCAACGCAGTGATTTTGCGTGGTCAAAACGATGATGAAGTCTTAGATTTAATCGAATTTTGCCGCGAACGCGACCTCGATATCGCCTTTATCGAAGAGATGCCATTAGGCGTCATCGATGAGCGCAAGCGCAGCCGCCACTGCAGCAGCAAAGAAATTCAAGACATCATCAGCGAACGTTATGAGCTTATTCAGTCAAACCGCCGCACAGGTGGCCCAGCGCGTTACTTCACCATGCCCGGCAGCGACATCCACGTTGGCTTTATCTCGCCCCACAGCAACAACTTCTGCCACGAATGCAACCGCGTCCGCGTCACCGTAGAAGGCAGATTGTTATTGTGTTTAGGCAATGAAAATTCGGTAGATTTAAAAGCGATAGTGCGCGAATTCCCCGGTGACATTGAAAAGCTAAAAGTAGCGATTCTAGACGGTATTCAACACAAGCCTAAAGAGCACCATTTTGACCCAAATGGCGAAACGCAGATCTTGCGGTTTATGAATGCCACGGGTGGTTAACTGTTGCTTGAACAGTTATTTATCGCTTTGTTTGCTACGGTGGTTTATGTAGCCACAGTGTTTGGCTGTTAGCTTGTGCTACATACACAAAACCCGACGCAAATGTCGGGTTTTGTTTTATTTGGAAACACCAATAAGTTAAATTACTTTTCAAGTATCACCACGAGCTCTATCCAACTCGTAAAGCGTATAACCATCTCCATCTTCCATAGCTTGGCAGTAGAGTGGATCTTTAAACTGCTCTACTTCATTGGAAAGCGATAGATTCTTCACTAAGGCTTTCAACTTTATTCTGTAGCAAACGGTTCTCAGCCTCCAGTTCATCAAGCTTTTCACTTAGCTTTAATATGGACTTATTTGTAATAGGAAATCTATTAACTTCATGCCAAAGCCCTATAAAAAGAGCAACAAAAGATACCCAAACTAACCAGCTCAAAGGATGCTCCCCCTAAAGACTTAAAACTAATAAGTTTCAGCTCTAAACTTCGTATATTTTACTTTTTCCAATCCACCCATTGTCCAGAGCCTCCTCAATGAGATACTCAAGATCTAAATCAAAACCATCATCCATTTCAACTTCTCGAGAATCAATATGGCAATTAAACTCACTGCTTTCCTGACACCATGCAATTGAGCTAACAGGTTCGCTGGAACCGAGATTTTCACTTAACCTCAATCCAATAAAAGGGACGAAAGGTAATTCTAGTTTTTTGTGAAAAAACACTGCTTTTTCATCATTTAAACTATGAATTGTAAGGGTAAAATGTACTTTGTACTTCATTATAAGTCTCAACGGTGAGGCTGCACCTGACAAAATGCTTAACTAAAACCTAGCTTTTAGATCTACTCTATTATTTGACTACTTCATACAATAAAGCCAAACATTTTTAATAAATAAGAGACTCTAAACTGATATTTTATATAGAACTCCTATTTATAGCTCTTCGTTAATGATAGCTATAAATAGACTAGGAAGATGACAAAGCATATGAACCTTTCTACAGCGACACCTTGTAAGCTATACGTGTAACTTTCGACACAAGTGATTTCAATTGCCTGCGGCCAGCGCATGTGCAGACACTTCTTAGGCACGCTGCAAGTACGTCCTTGTAAGCTCTACGATGGCATCCATGTCATCAAAGGCCTAAGTCGCATCTGCACGGGTTTAGAAAAGCGTAATAATTTCGCCTATTGAGTTCTCAATATAAAAACTGAAGCCTAAAAGGCTCCACCAATTACCACAGAAAACACCAATTTCCCCATCGAAGTTGCCGAAATACGGAAATGAAAATGCCGTGGAACCATCATGGATGATGGTTCAGGCTCAGCGGGACATGGATATCCCATCTGAGCCGTTAGGCGATTTTTATTGGAGTATGAGGATCAACAACTTCGTCGGGGCGTCATGGTGGATGCAAGGAGGATAAGGACGAGCAGTCCTCCTTGCCCGGGTGTGGGATGGAATCCCACGACTTTAATTGTTAGACGTAGTCTAACTTAAAGATCAGGCGCAGCCTGATTGCCTTTTTAGCTATAAAGATTAAGCCTAATCGAGGAAAACCCGTTACTCAAACATCTGATGACTCTTGATCAAAGTACACGACGGATCATCTTCGCGTTTATTGATATTAACCAACTGGTAAGCAGCCTTAATCTCTTTACCAATTTGCTGGTTTACAGATTCAACACCACTAGCCTCAACAGCCTTAAGGTAAGCCTGCATCAATTCACGATCATTCTGAATGATCAAAAAAATCTCATTAGATAACTTCTTATTTAGCTTCTGCACAGCCAATTGAGCAATTTCTTTAGGTAACATGATTATTCTCTTCAAGTATCAGCTAGGTCGCTGATTTCATCATTATTATTAAGCGACTATCCACCGAAAAATATGAAGCCGATGAAGGTTTAACTTGAGAGTTTTAATATGCTTTCATCAAACGATACCTAATTGCTTTCCGGAATATCAAATAAATAGTCTGTCACACCAATATCGATATTTATTTGGCTCAATAAGGTACTTAACTGGCCTCTGTGGTGTGTTTGATGATTAAAAAGGTGACTAACAAGCTCGCCAAAGTCGCGTTTACTGACCACACCTTGTGTATTTGAATACGCTAATGGCGCATTAAAATCAGACTCATTGGCTTCATTTTTAAGCCAGTGACATATCGCACAATCAACCTTTTCACGAGCTGCTCGTAGCAATAAGTAATCAGAGAATAAGAAATCATCGAGACTTTTAGGCTTAGGCATATCAGCTAAACCCAATAAAGATTGATACTTGATAGAGTGCGTTGCAAATCTATTCAACCAAATAAGATCGCCAACTAATAGATGATTAAGCGTGCCCATTATTGAATTAAAAAATGCGCCACGGTTTTCGTTAATTTCACTTTCAGTAAGCTCCGCAATAGCCTGATAGCACTGACTATTCATCCGCTGATTATACTCCGACATCAGTATAAAATGATGCTGTAAATTCATGATAAAACCTTAGCCATACTTGCTAATTAAACCGCACCTCACCAGCGTTATCTATGCTGCATTTTGTATTTTCATCGCAGGCACTGAGAGATATCCTCATTCAAATATAATCTATTGTTTTAACAGATAACATTGCACTAACGGATACTGTATCAACCTCTGTGTTAAACCTATAAAAAGAACAGAAAAGAAAAAACAAAGACACAGCAAGACCAACAACGACTCAAAGGTTACAGAAAACGCCAACTCCCCATCGAAGTTGCCGAAATACGTTGGAAACTCTCTATAAACCAGAGTCACGTGAGCCCGACAGGGATGTCGGGTTAGCTTTCGCGGGGCAAGATGCCCCATCGGAAGCGTTAGTGATTTATCCATAAGTATGAGGATCAACAACTTCGTTAGGGGCGGCAGGGGACTCTTTATGAAAGAAATAGGCAAGAGGGGATTGCTGTTGATCCCCTCTTGGCCGAGTGTGAGCTGGAAGCTCACGACCTTTATCAAGCGCAGCTTGATTGCCTTTAGCTCAGGCGCAGCCTGACGGAATTATCAAACGAAGTTTGATTGCTTAAGTTGTTAGACGCAGTCTAGCTTAGAAGTCAGGCATCGCCTGATAAGAACCAATTGTTAGACAACGTCTAACCCACAACCCCAAGCGGTAGCTTGAAACCAACCATTTGTGGTTAAACCAACTTGCAGATACACTTATAAAACAACCATCCACAAACAATTACCCAAACCATGGCACTCTCGCGTAAAAAGTGGAACACCATTATCATCGTCGCCTCAGTGCTGATGATCTCCGTGTTGACTGTGATTGAAAAAAACAGCCAACAAACGCCACTGCATACCCAAGCCCTATTTGATAAAGCCGCGCCATTATCACAACTACAATATGGTGAGCATTGGTTGCAGAAACGCCAATCTGGCTGGCAATGTAGCAGCAATGTGCTCAACTGCTTAGAGTGGGCTAACGCTTGGGAACAAGTGCATATCTCCGCGCTGACCGATAAGCCAGAAACAGCTGGAGAGCCGATAGAGTTAGTTATTCAAGTGGATGATCTCGATGACGCGCAGCTATGGGTACTGTTTCAACAACAAGGCTTATTAAAGTCGCCCGCTGGCAACTGGTATCAAGTGCCGCCCAGTCTACGCGAAGCCCTCAAACCGATTATTCGCGCGCAAGTAAACTGATCACGCTAAAAATTCGTAATGGCAGTTATCAATAGCAGCATAGAAAAATAACAACAAGAGAGAATATAAATGCCGGAACTTCCCGAAGTTGAAGTCACTCGCCAAGGTGTATCACCTTACCTCATTGATAACCAAGTCACTGATTTAATCATCCGTAATCCGTCATTGCGCTGGCCGGTACCGGAAATAGCTAAACAGATTATTGGTCAAACCATACGTAATGTTCGTCGCCGTGCAAAATACTTGCTGATTGATACTGATGCCGGTACCACTATTGTCCATTTAGGCATGTCAGGTAGCCTGCGCATTTTGCCGGCCTCGACCCCAGTTGAAAAACACGATCATATCGATTTAGTGCTCGCTAGCGGTAAAGCGCTGCGCTACAACGATCCAAGACGCTTTGGCGCTTGGCTATGGTGCGAGTTACCGGAACAAGCACATCCATTATTAGCCAAATTAGGCCCAGAGCCGCTGACAGATGCCTTTAATGCCGATTATCTATTAGAGAGCTTAGCTAATAAGAAAAAGGCCATCAAACTGTGTTTAATGGACAATCATATTGTAGTGGGTGTAGGCAATATTTACGCTAACGAAGCCCTATTTGCCGCTGGTATTCATCCGCAGGCTGAAGCGGGCAAAGTCGATGCCGAACGGATTGAGATTTTAGTCGCTGAAGTGAAACAGATCCTTGCTGGCGCGATCAAACAAGGCGGTACTACGCTGAAAGACTTTACCAATGCCGATGGTAAACCGGGATACTTTGCGCAAAAGCTGCACGTTTATGGTCGTGGCGGGGAAACCTGTACTCAATGTGGCCACCTGCTCAGTGAAATTAAGCTTGGCCAACGGGCGACGGTTTTCTGTAGCTTGTGTCAGCCAAGATAACTGGCAAGCACCTATCTAATAGTAACAAGTCAGCGAGATTACTTGTCTTCAATGATCTCGCTTATCTGTTGCCTCAAGCGAGTTTTATACAAGTAAAAGGCGATGATTGAGGCACATACAAATAATCCCGCGCTGATAAGCAAACTGGTATTGTCTGACAGTCCAAGTCCTGCTCCTGCAAAACTAAACACCATCATTTGCGGAATAAAACCGATACCACTGCCAGTAAAAAAGCGCCAAGCACTGATGTGAGTAGAACCCGCTGCCAGATTGGTCAAAAAGTTACTGCTCAGCGGCAAAATACGGATCATAATCATCTTCAATATCGTGCGGTGAACAATTAAATTCTCTAGGCGAGTCAACTTAGATTGAAAGCGTTTTTTTAAGCTATCCCTAAACACAAATCGAGCAAAATAAAAGGTAAGAACGCAGCCTAGTAGCGCCGATAAGCTGCCCACTAATGCGCCTTTTATACCCCCCAGTGCAAAACCAAAAGCAAAAGCCATAAACTGCCTTGGCCCACCAACACTAGTATAAGCTGCGCCAATAAAAAACAGCACCACAAGGCCTTTATCACCCTGCTCTGCTAAATATTCAGCAATCCAGTTACTATCAGCAACCGTCGCAAATGCGCCTTGCTGAAACGCGTAGATAACCAGCGATAGCACGGTAATAACTGACAATATTTTAGCAAAACGCTTCATACCCAATCCGCAATCATTATTTAAACGCCCAAGCTGTCCAAATTGAGGATCAGCAGCAGTAAAAAAGCCAACGTATCAACGTTGGCTTTTTTCATACTTAAAGCGAGTTAAAACTTATATTCATAAGTGCCAAACACACTCGCATTGGTCTCATTATCTTTTGTTTCAAACTCAGACTGAGATACCGTGCCACCAACGCTCATCATGCCTTGCCACATTGGCATTCTGTAACTGAGCTCCAACATTAATAAGTCTTCTTTCAGCGGCTGTGGCGCCCAACCATGAGAAGGACTTTTACCGTCTTTATTCAATTGCGCATAACGTAACAGCGAAGTCAGACCTTTGCTATTGGCATACTGACCAATGAGTCCTAATACGTATACGCTAGCATCACTGTCATAAGTACTGCCTAGTGCGCGGCCATAGTGACGCGAACCACTCTTATAAGTTGAGTGCTCATAAAAACAGTTGAACGCATTTTCATTTTCGCCACAGGCAACCATGGTATCTGTGTACTCTAAGAACACCTTATATTGCTGCCCATCTAGGTTAAAGCGTGTATCGGCACCGAATAGTTTGCCGCAATCGACGATATCCCAAGGTGCAGAGCTTTTGGCATCTTCACAGGTTCTTTCATAGTAGACACCGAACGGTACATTGTACCAAGTGTCACTAAAGCGAATATCGTAACCCGCCATTTGGTTACCGTAATTAGAGCAGTCACCGTCATCAAACGCGCGGCAATCACGTTGACCTGTGATAGATTTAAACGCACTTTCCCAAGTACATTCTTGGCCATCACCACAGAACTGTGCGGTCCAAGATAAACCCATTTCTAGTTGTCTAAATGGGCGGATAGAGCCACGAAAGTTCCATAACAATGTATTGGCAGCGTAACGCTCTTCCTCAAATCGGCTAACCCCTGCAGTCAAGGTCCAAGGACCCAACCACGACAGCCAAGGGGTTTCAAAGGCTGCGGCATTATTACGGCTAAGCATTAATGCCGGCATAGGTCTCGCGTTATTCGACTTATGTAACGAAGAGTCAAAACCCGGTCCCCACCACTGATCGACCGCTCCGAAACTGAACATCCAATTACCTAGCACCATGGCAAGGTAAGAGTCATCAAAACGAAACTCTTTATCGTCTAAAGGATCATAATTTGCCGACGCTGAAATCTTGTAGGCAAATCGCTCGCCAAGGTACTCGTATGAAGCTGTTGCCTCGCCTTGCTCACGGTAATCAGAGCCAAAGTGTTGAAAACGAGCAGCCTCACTGGCACCAGCAAGCTTAATGCTGACATTGCCACGATTTTCAACCGCATTGCGGTAGTAATAATTGACCCGAGAAAATGCATCAACCAATGCAGGGCTTAAGCGTGAAGGCTCAACCTTGGCTAAATCAGTACCTATACCTGACCACATGAGCGGGTAAGTATTAACAGGTACGGTAATCACACCTGCATCAGCCAGTGCTTGAATGTCAGCACGCAAATAGATATCAGACGTATCAACCCATGGCGCAGCATGAGCAGCAAGGGAAAAAACAAGGCTGATAATAGCTAGCAATCGAATCGCGCTAACTCTAATAAACTTAAACATAAGCAGTTATTTAGCCTTATTTAATGCGTTTGCCACTTCAGCATGAACAAATTGACTCACATCGCCGCCATGCAGTGCAACCTCTTTAACTAAGGTCGATGAGATAAAGGAGTTCTCTTCTGCAGGAGTCAGAAACACGCTTTCAAGATCTGGGCTTAAGCGGCGGTTCATATTGGCAAGCTGGAATTCATACTCGAAGTCAGACACAGCGCGTAGCCCTCGGACTAATACACTAGCGTTTTGCTCTTTAGCAAAGTCCACCAATAGACCACTAAAGCCGACCACTTCGACGTTATCGAGGTGAGCAGTGACGGTTTTCAGCAATTCAACGCGCTCTGCAAGCGTAAATCTAGGCTGCTTCGACGGATTAGCAGCAATACCAATAACCACGTGTTCAAATAAATTTGCAGCACGCTCAATCAAATCAGCATGACCATTAGTAACAGGATCAAAAGTTCCAGGATATATGGCTCGTTTATGCACGTTAAAATCTACCCTTAAATGATATGGCTTGGCAGTAATAATACCAAAGTTTTGGTGGCCCAATAGGCTAAGCTTTTAGGCGACTATCCTACTCGTTATCGGCTTCATTGTGAATGTAAAAGCTTATATAAGCAGCATTTGTTACCTAAGGATTACATTGCAGATACATTCTCAAAGCGTAAACAAAAGCAATTAAGCTTTTTTGAGCTTAGGCCATGCTAAATCGTGAGGTTGTTGCCACTCTTGCAACTGCTGACTAACAGCTGCAACGGCAAAAGCACAACCAGATTGCGGCGCAACAGTGTACTTAAATTCTTGCTCTAAATAGCTAAAAACCAAACTGTAGGCATGCAAATAGCCTCTATCGGCCTCGGCGCCACCATATAATGTATCACCTAGAATCGGCACGCCAATGCTGGCTAATGCCACTCTTAACTGATGCGTCTTGCCGCTATGAGGTTTAAGTAAATACAAACGCTCTCCCTCGGCGATAGAGTGAGAGAAAAACTGTGTGATGGCAGGATTTTCTGTACTGCGCAGTAACTTGTGCATGCTACGGCGAGACTTTGCCATATCGCCAATGACCCAGCCTTGCTTCTTTTTAGGTTTGCCCTTTGCCAATGCGAGATAATATTTTTGCACTAAGTGCGCTGAAAACATCCGCGTAAACTCGGCGGCGGCAGCACTAGATTTAGCAAGAATAATTAGCCCTGACGTTAAGGTATCGAGTCGGTGGACAGAGTAGAGCTTAATACCGAGATCGGCTTCAGCTTGTGCAACAACGCCAGCGCTGCCATCTTGGCTATGAAAATGCACATCGGCAGCTTTATTAATAACGATAAAATCGCGCTCATCGGCGATGACTTGGTACATTGAGGCAGGCTTCCACGGGTTGGCTATCAGGCTCTAAGGCCTGAATAGCAAGACTAAAAGGTAATAATGACTTTTAGCCCAGGCTGATTATCGGTTAAGGCTATTTTAGCATTATGCCGTGACAGAATCGCCTTCACCATAGATAAACCTAATCCCGTGCCTTTATGATGGCGACTAGGATCGAGACGCACTAATCGCTCGAACACTTTTTCACGAGAAGCCTCGGGGATCCCCGGACCATTATCTTGAATCGAGATAACATTACGATTTTGCGAAATACAGATCTCCGCCCCTTCGCCAGAATACTTAATTGCATTATCAACCAAGTTAAACAGGGCCTGGAACAATAGATACTTATCGCCGCTGAGCTGAAACTCTTCGCCGGTTGTCAGTTTTAATGATTGCTCATTAAACTCAGCCATTGCCTCAGCCATTTCAAACAAATCTTGGCTAATGGTTATTAAGCTCACGTCTTGTAGTTCAAGGGTTTGCTGTCCCTCTTCAATACGCGTTAACGATAACATAGCATCGAATGTGGCTAAGCAGTGATCCAGCTCTTCGGTAATAATCGCGCAGCTTTCTTGCAGTTCTTCTTTAGGCTTGCTGGGCAACTGCTCTAAACCAATTCGCAGATGCGACAAAGGCGTACGTAGATCATGGGCAATATTGTCAGTGACCCCACGTACTGCCGCTAAATTTTGCTCTAACGCATCAAGCACACCATTGAACTGCTTTGCCAGCATATCAAACTCATCTTCACGCCAACTGACTGGAAGTCGAGTTGAATACTGCCCACGCTCAATGCGCTTGCTGAGACGGTTGTACTGCACTAGGCGGCGTAAAATCGCTTTGGAAAACAGGTAGCCGAGTGCCAGTGTTAACACCACGGTAAGCATTAATGCGGTAATGGCTGCGTTAGTAAATTTATCGATTAAGGTACCAAGCTGATCGACCCGGGTAGCAATTAGCATGGGCCCGTAGCGGGTCATCACCATACCACCCGTTAAGATGTGCAGCTTTTCAGGGCCACCTGTAAAAACTGGAAACTCTCGTTTTTCCGGCAGCATAGGCATATCTTTGGGGATCATGCTCAATGAGCCGACAAGATCGAGCGAGTCACGCCAAACAATAAGCGCAACTTTAGGATCGGCGCTGCGCACTTGGGTCGCAAAACTGCGGCGATCAAGCGTCAAAGCCATTTGCTGATAGCGGGTCATTTCAGCGTCGAGATGCAGATCCAGCTGATACTCTTGCTCGTTTATCAGCTGGCGGTACATCCCCAGTAACAAGGTGCCAATAATGACAGTTACTAGAGCTGAGAATATGATGGTAATGCGCCAGGCACTACTCTGATAGGGCTTAATGCCCTTGGCGTAACCGATATCCGGCACCTCGAACTGTTTCGATTAATTCGCCGTGACCCAGTTCTTCAAACTTACGTCTGAGCTTAGCGATATGCACGTCGATAACATTGGTACGCGGATCAAAGTGATAGTCCCATACTGCTTCAAATAACAGTGTACGGCTAATCACTTGGTTAACGTGCTCCATTAGGTATTTGAGTAGCTGAAACTCTTTTGGTTGCAGCAATATCTCTTGCCCATCGAGCGTCACTTTACGGGTGAGCAATTCGATGGTTAATGGACCCACATTTAAATCAGTAATCGTTGGCTGAGACTCACCACGTTGCATCAGCTTTTCAGCGCGAACTAACAGCTCTGAAAAAGCGAACGGCTTAGTCATGTAGTCATCGCCACCCGCACGTAACCCTTTGACTCGCTCATCAACATGGCTAAGTGCAGACAGGATCAATACCGGTGTTTGGCTGCCCGTTGCGCGAAGCGCAGCCAGTAGTTTTAAACCATCAAGCTGTGGCAACATACGATCAAGAATAATCAGATCGTATTTCATGCTTGTTGCTAACAGCAGGCCTTGATGCCCATCGGTTGCGGTCTCAATATTGTGCCCTTGCTCAACAAATCCCTTTACGACATATTCGATGGTAGTCGCGTCATCTTCAACCATGAGTATTTTCATGTTTTAGTCCCATTTGAGCAGTGGTAGTAATTGTTTATTTTCAATATCGAAGGCTAGCTTGCGCTTACCATCAATATCAAGGAGCTCTAACTCTATATAGCTGATCCCAAGGTCATTATCGACTTCAGCCTTTATGATATGACCGGCATCTTCTTTAGCGACTAGCGCCAACATATCTGACAGCGATAGGCCTATTTTTTGCAGCATAAGTACGCCTGAAAGTTCGTCTTTATCATCACTCTTTAGACGCCCTACTTCGCGTTCCTTTAAACTCCCATCTATCGCTCGATATTCATATTCAGTAATGGTTTTAGCTTGTGGATCGATCATCTTAAATTCATAGATCAATTCACCCTGTTCAATATCCGCTTCAAATTCAGAGATCACGCCTTCATGCTGCTGCTCAAGTTGCTGCATCATTGCTGTCGGTAATGGATAACTCCCCGATGACATCAATGAATACAATCCTTGTCCAGCAAACGAGCTACCAGAAACTAACAACAAACCAATAAGCCAGCGAGCCATGGCTCCTCCGAAAAATAAAACGCTAAACCGCTTTTAATAAAGGATTATTCAGAAATTAGACGCATGCTGTCAATTTCTATTTCAATACCTTGCCACTCATCGTCAACTTCACCAATAAGCTTCACTTTAGAATCGCTTGAAACTTCAATATCACGCCAAAGTGCGTTATCGATTTCAACTTCTACGTCACCACTATCATCGCGGAAAAGGTACTTTTCATCACCTAAGCTTTGTACTAAGTAACCCGTTAATTCCACTGGTGTGTCATCTTTGGCTTTAGCTGCATCCGCCGCTGTTTTAATCTGAGTCGCTGGGCCTGGGCCTGTGTAAGCAGCCATAGCAGGTAAGGTTAATACTGCTGACAACATGATTAAACCGGTTAATTTTTTAGACATAAAATAAAACTCCTCTCTAATGTAGGAGTGCATAGTATGACATTCTATGTAACATCTAGATGGAGCAAAGATTAAACTTTGATCATATGCTTAACCGCAGTGGAATTATGAGTTTGCCTCACTAAAATCCAGACTAATCTAAAATATGGAACAGCTCAGATTTAAGCGCTACTGTGGTTTCAGTGCCGACTGCTAGTTCTAAGCTTTATGCCAGATATAGCGGCACACTAATCTAAAATATGGATCAGCTCAGATTTCAGTGCGACAGTGGTTTCAGTGCCGACTGCTAGTTCTAACTTTTGTGCCAGATGTAGCGGCACTTCAGCATGGATTTTATGCTCTACTCCAACCACGCTGGCTAACACTCTTACGCTTTCGCCCATCACCAGCATGGAGTCAATAGTAATGTCGAGCTTATTAAAGCTGCGGCACAACCTGCCCTTTTTAATCGAGTTAAAACGTATGCCTTGGTTAGGGATCACCCAACGTACTTTAGTACCGATATCTAAACTATCAAAATAGGTACTGGCGATGAGGTGCTCACCAAACTTTAACCAAGTGATCTGCCGCTCTGCTTCCTGGGCGATGACTTCAGCATCAAAAATATTACGCAGACCCATCTGCTTCGCCACAGCTTCATCACGCGGGCGAGTCAGCACTTCATGGGGTCTACCTTGTTGCAGCATTTTACCTTGGCTAATTAAAATCATGCTGTCGGCTAGCAGCAAGGCTTCGTTTAAATCGTGGGTCACCATAATAACCGGAATAGCCAACTGCTCTTTAAGTCTAGCTAGCTCTAGATATAAACGCTCACGGGTTTCTCTATCTACCGCAGAAAAAGGTTCGTCGAGTAGCAAAACCGATGGCTCCCGAGCGAGTGCTCTCGCTAGGGCTACACGTTGGCGCTGACCACCAGAAAGGTGCGCAGGTAATCTATCAGGCAAGCCATGCAGGTTAACCCGCTCCAGCCAGTCTTTGGCTCGCGCCTCGCGCTCCGCTTTAGGGATATGATCCAGCGCTGCAACCACGTTTTCTAACGCAGTTAAATTAGGGAATAAACCAAAATGTTGTGGCACATAACCTAGATGACGCTGCTGCGGCGTGAGCTGCACCTTATCGGCATCACTAAACCATTGGCGATCACCGTAGCGGATCTCACCGCTTTCGGGTTGAGATAAGCCGGCAATCATCCGCAATAAGGTAGATTTACCCCCGCCTGATGGACCAACAACCGCCAACACTTCACCGGCTTTACAACTAAATTCAGCGTCGAGTTTAATCGGCTTATTTTGGTTAATCCGGCAGTAAAGATCAGCGACGGTTTGCGACATGCTGACCTCCAACACGGCGCGATAAGCTGGTCGTTAACGCCAGTACTGTAATCGCAAACAAGAGTAATACCAGCGACATATTACCGGCACTGGCAAAGTCGAATGCCTGTACGCTGTCATAAATCGAAATCGCAATCGTCTTGGTTTCGCCAGCAATATTACCGCCCATCATCAGTACCACACCAAACTCACCTAATACATGGGAAAAACACAGCACGATGGCAGTGAGTACACCCGGCCACACCATAGGCAGCTCGATTTTAAATAGCACTTTTAAACGGCTCATACCACAGCAAGCCGCCGCGTCACGTACATCTTCAGGCACGGCTTCAAATGCGCGCTGAATAGGCTGAATTGCAAATGGAATATTAACTAAAATGGACGCAACCACCAGCCCAGAGAAATGAAACACCAATTGATGTCCAAGTAACTGCTCTAAGGTGCGCCCAATCCAAGACTCACTGCCTAAGCCCACCAGCAAGTAATAACCAATTACTGTTGGCGGCAACACTAAAGGCACCATCACTAGGGCTTCAACCCAAGATTTACCCGGGAAATGCCGATAAGCCAGAAAACGTCCGGCTATAATGGCTAATGGGATTAAGATAAGCACAGTAACGGTACTGAGCTTGATTGATAGCAGTAAGGCTTGCCAATCCATTAATTAGTCGCTCTCGCAAAGCCGTAATCGGCAAATACAGCCTGAGCAGCGTCAGATTGTAGGTAAGTATAAAAGTGCTTAGCGGTCTCGCCCGCTTTTAAGGTCAACACCATACGTTGATCGAGCGGCGTATAATATTCTTGTGGGATCACCACATAATTTGCTCGAGCTTTAAACGGTTTCGCTACCGCTAAAGACAAAGCGACTAAACCACCTTGCGTCGCGCCGCTCACCGCAAATTGTGCCGCTTGCGAGACGTTTTCGCCAAACACCAAATTTGGTTGAATATCTTGCCAAAGACCTAACTTTTGCAACACTTCTTTCGCGCGTTCGCCATAGGGTGCATGGTCTGGGTTAGCAATTGCAAAACGTTTCAGCTGCTTAGTATCTAAAAACTGCTTCACTCCGTCTAAATTGGCATCTAACGGTAGAGGCGAAGACTTAGGCGCAGCAATCGCCAACTGACCTACGGCGTAAATAACGCCCTGATCAGGTGTTTGCTGTGCTTTAGCTAACTGAGTGATATAGCGCTCATCAGCCGATAGAAATAACTCAAAAGGCGCACCATTACGGATTTGCGCGACAAAGTTACCTGAAGAACCATAGGAAATACGCACCTTACGGCCGGTTTCTTGGGTAAATTGCTTAGCGATATCATCGAGTGCAAATTTAATGCTTGATGCCGCCGCAATAGCGGGAACATCTTGCGCTGCTAAAACCACTTTACTCATTGCTAAAAAGGGCAGCAATAATGCCAGTAACATCACCCTAAACTTCATTTAGCCAATCTCCTTGCGTCCTTTAACAGCGCCAATGTTACGCGTTATTTATCCCACATCTTTGCAGCTTGCTCATCGGCATCACGAGCTTCAACCCAGTTAGCGCCTTTATCACCGGCTTCTAATTTCCAAAACGGCGCTTTAGTCTTTAGAAAATCGATTAAGAACTCACAGGCAGCAAATGCCGCTTTACGGTGTGCGCTAGTCACGCCGATAAATACGATTTGCTCACCCAGCGCCATAGCGCCAACACGGTGAATAATGGTGACATTGTTTAGCGGCCAACGCTCACGCGCCTCAGCTTCAATCTGATTTAGCACCGCTTCTGTCATGCCAGGGTAGTGCTCAAGAGTTAAATCAGTCACCGCACTGCCATCATTAAAATCACGTACTTTGCCAACAAAAGTCACTACTGCGCCATCGCTGTTATCTTGGCTGATTAGCTGATACTCATCGGGTACGCTAAAGTCTGCAGTTTGCACACGGATCATCTTAACCTCCAGTTACTGGTGGGAAAAATGCCACTTCGTCGCCATCAACAATTGGCGTGTCCCACTGGCTGATAGTTTGGTTTACAGCCACTAACAACTTATCAGACGCCAGCACTTTAGCCCACTTGTCATCTGTTGCCGCTAAGGTTGCACGCAAGCCTTCAGCTGTTTGGGTGTTTTCATCCGCTGCAACTTTGACGCCGGCAGTGCCTAGAAGCTCTCTAACTTGTGCAAAAAATAATACGTTAATCATAATCTTCTCTATACCTTAAAGTGCCCAGACTTACCGCCACGTTTCTCAGTTAAGCGAACTTGAGAAATCACCATATCTTTTTGAACCGCTTTACACATATCGTAAATGGTTAAAGCTGCAGTAGAAGCCGCTGTTAATGCTTCCATTTCAACACCGGTTTTACCCGACAGCTTACATAGGCTGCGGATCCACACGCGGTTATGTTCAGGTTGCGCTTCTAGCTCGACTTCCACTTTAGTTAACATAAGAGGATGGCATAGCGGGATCAAATCAGAGGTTTTCTTTGCTGCTTGAATACCAGCAATACGCGCAGTAGCAAATACATCACCTTTATGGTGGCTGCCGCTCATGATCATCTCAAGTGTTTCACTTGCCATCTCAATGTACGCTTCTGCACGTGCTTCACGCTCGGTAACAGACTTATCAGTTACATCTACCATGTGGGCATTACCGTCAGCATTAATATGGGTAAAAGCATTGGTCATTGGGGTTACGCCTTCTAATAAATTTGGGTCAAATTACGGCACAGTAAACAGCGCCGTAAACGTGCCTCTATTGAGACTTATTCGGTGATTTTCTTTACGTGCATCACAAAGTTACAAGGACGATGAGTTGCATCCAGCTGTTCTTTAATCAGCTTATTCCAACCGGTTTTACAGGCGCCAGTTGAACCTGGCAGACAGAAAATAGCGGTTTTATTGGCAAAGCCACCTAACGCACGCGACTGCACGGTTGAGGTACCAAGCTCGGTATAGGTAATGTGACGAAACAACTCACCAAAACCTTCAATCTCACGATCAAATAACGTCTTAACCGCTTCAGGGGTGTTATCTCTGTCGGTAAAGCCTGTACCACCTGTGGTGATAATCACTTGCACATCGTTTGATGCAATCCACTGTGATAATACTGAACGGATCTGGTATTTATCATCTTTGATAATCTGTCGCTCAGCCAAAGTATGACCCGCTTCTAGCAATGCAATTTCAAGGAAAGCACCTGAGGTATCAGATTCAAAGTCGCGGGTGTCAGATAGTGTTAAAACAGCAATGTTTAGCGCCGTAAACTTGCTTTGAGTACAGTGTCCCATAAAGATCTCTTATTTTACCGAGTCATATCTTACTGAGTAATTGTGACGATTATACCTAGTTTCTGACGCAACTTACGTTGCGTCAGATCAGAGTTTAATTAGCCGCCAATAGAAGCCAAGTGCTGCGTCACACCAGTAATACCGTCATGCAAGAAGTGGGTTTCTTTCTTTTGAGCAAGCTGGCCGTGTAAACGCTCGATCAACTCTGCTTGTTGATCAGGTGTTTGCAGTAAATCACGCAGATCGACGCCGTTTTCAGTAAATAAGCAAAGGTGCAGTTTACCTTTGGCTGATACCCGCAGACGATTACAGCTAGCACAGAAGTTTTTCGCGTACGGCATAATCAAACCGATGCGGCCTTGATAATCTTGATGACTGAAGTTTTGCGCTGGACCATCGTCAACGGCTGGTGTGTCAAACTGCCAACCCG
This sequence comes from Shewanella sairae, assembly GCF_023283535.1. Taxonomy (GTDB): domain Bacteria; phylum Pseudomonadota; class Gammaproteobacteria; order Enterobacterales; family Shewanellaceae; genus Shewanella; species Shewanella sairae. Next base: position 94,660 of record NZ_JAKILT010000003.1, read on the forward strand.
CCTGCTCTAACTGTAACTTAATATCGTTACCCGCTAGATGGTGCGCTTTGAAATAATCATGGCCTAAACCGGTTTCCATTAGCTCAATAAAGCGCAGGTCAATCGGTGTATTTTTAATCCAATGTAAAAAACGTGGTAGATCTTTATCGTTCAAACCTTTAAGCAACACAGCATTGATTTTAACTCGCTCAAAACCCGCTTCTAATGCCGCATCAACACCACGCATCACGTCATCAAACTTATTCTCGCCAGTGATCTGGTAGAACATTTTTGGGTCGAGACTATCGACCGAAATATTGATGCGTCTTAAGCCCGCGTCATACCACTCTTGAGCATGCTTAGCTAAACGGTAACCGTTAGTGGTCGTCGCAATGGTATTGATTTTATCGTTATCTTTTACGATACGAATAATGTCAGTGAAGTCTTTACGTAAAGATGGCTCGCCACCTGTAATACGGATTTTTTGGGTGCCGACTTGTGAAAAAGCCGAAACCAGATGCTCGATTTCATTGAGATCGAGAAACTTGGGCTTACCGTCTGGGCGGTAGCCATCGGGGAGGCAATACGTACATTTAAAGTTACATACGTCAGTCACTGACATACGCAGATAATGAAACCGTCGACCAAAATTGTCTTGTAGTTGGGACATGATCACCTTTCCAAGTAAGGGGAGGTGAGATCATTTCTTTTCCCACCCCGGTGGCGTTATTGCCACGGCTAAAAACCCGTATCTGTCTCGACGTAGGGTAAGAAGCTCGGAGAACCGTCAACCTTGATTATAGGCGTATTTCTGTGACAAACCATACCCTCTAGCGCACATTTGCTGTTAAAAAGCATCACATATAAAGTTTTTGTGACAGTAATCACGCCAAGAATCGTTTAAAATATCTGCACCGTAGATATGGAAACGCTGTGACCTTAAGCGATTTTCAGGTAAGGTTAGACTAAATATTAAAACACCCGTTTATAGTGTGGTTAATTCAACTTGCACTATTGTCATCGGGGGAAAAGAAGGAAAGGTGATCTGATGGAACGCGAATCGATGGAATTCGATGTAGTAATCGTGGGCGCAGGCCCGTCTGGATTAGCTGCAGCATGTCGTTTAATGCAAATATCTAAAGACAGTGGCCAAGAACTGACTGTTTGTGTCGTCGAAAAAGGCTCTGAGGTGGGTGCGCACATTTTGTCGGGCGCGGTATTTGAACCCAAAGTACTCGATGAGTTATTTGACGATTGGCGCGACAAAAAGGCGCCGCTAAACACCGCTGTGACAGACGATGAAATCTATATGCTTAGCTCGGCAACCGATGCCCGCGCTATGCCAAACTCCCTTGTTCCTAAGACCATGCATAACCATGGCAACTACATTATCAGTGTAGGTAATCTTTGCCGCTGGCTAGCTGAGCGCGCCGAAGAATTAGGCGTTGAAGTATTCCCCGGCTTCCCTGCAAGTGAACTACTGTTTAACGAAGATGGCAGTGTTAAAGGCATTCAAATTGGCGACATGGGTGTTGGCGAAGATGGTCAGCCTAAAGACGGCTACGAGCCGGGTATGGAGCTACATGCTAAGTACACAGTATTTGGCGAAGGTTGTCGTGGTCACTTAGGTAAGCAACTGATTGAAAAGTTCCACCTCGACAATGGTAAAACGGCGCAGCACTACGGTTTAGGCTTTAAAGAAATTTGGACGGTCCCAAGCGAGCAACATCAACTTGGCAAAGTGGTCCACACCGGCGGCTGGCCGCTTACCGAAGGCGCCTCTGGCGGCGGCTTTATGTATCACCTCGAAAACAATCAAATTGCTGTAGGTTTAATTGTTGACCTTAACTATAAAAACCCACATCTAAGCCCATTTGATGAGTTCCAGCGTTTTAAAACGCATCCAGTGATCGCTAAAACCTTAACTGGCGGCGAGCGTATTGCCTACGGCGCGCGCGCAATCACTAAAGGCGGCCTCAACTCTCTACCTAAGCTCACCTTCCCTGGCGGCATGATTATTGGCTGTGATGCTGGTACCTTGAATTTTGCCAAAATCAAAGGCACTCATACTGCAATGAAGAGCGGCATGCTAGCAGCAGAAACTTTAGCACAAGCTATGATGGCTGGTGTTGAAGCGGGTAAAGATCTCGACTGCCTCCAAGACCGATTTGATCAAAGCTGGCTTAAAGAGGAACTTTATTGCTCGCGCAACTTTGGCCCAGCTATGCATAAGTTCGGTACTTACCTAGGCGGCGCGTTTAACTTTATCGACCAGAACTGGTTCGGCGGTAAGCTCCCGGTTACCCTGCGTGATGACAAGCCAGACTACGCACAAATGGCAGAAGCCAGCGCCTACAGTAAGATTGATTACCCTAAACCTGACGGTAAGTTAAGCTTCGATAAGCTCTCTTCTGTGTATCTGTCTAATACCTTCCACGAAGAAGATCAGCTATGCCATTTACGTCTAAAGGATGCTCGTATCCCGATTGACGTTAATTTGGTTAAGTTTGATGAGCCAGCGCAGCGCTATTGCCCTGCTGGCGTATATGAAATCGTTGAGGAAGCTGGAGAGAAAACCTTTGTCATCAATGGTCAAAACTGTATCCACTGTAAAACCTGTGACATTAAAGACCCCAGTCAAAATATTACTTGGGTAACACCTGAGGGTGGCGGTGGTCCAAACTACCCTAATATGTAACTTGATATAAACCAAACTCTGCATTTAAATAATGTAAACGCGCATCAAAAGGTGTGCGTTTTCTATTGCGCCCAGCACAAAACATCGCCATAATCCGCATCTCTAATAAAAGCGTACAAATTTCAGACTGAAATTCAGATACCTACCTTTAAATCCTACAGTTTATATCCATTTACTCGTTATCGACTTCATGGGCTACATTTAGCTTGTGTGCTTGCTGACAACTCTGCAATTAACAACTTCCGGTCATGTACTTGGCTGTATAGGCAATCACATTTTTATGAAATTGAATATGCTCACCATCAAACAGAAAATCTTGCTTACCGTCGCTCTAGCAGTATTACTCTCGACAGCTCTTGTCGGTATTCTGAGTCAACAAAGCGCTAAACAAGTGATTGAGCAGCGCATGTTAAGCTCTGAAATGCCCAACATCATGGCGCAGATCCGCAATAAATTAGAGCTAAATATTTCTAGCCTGATGCATGCTGCCGAGCAGTTAGCCAATAACAGAATGCTACTTAGATGGCTGGAAGAAGATCGCCCACAAAGTCATGAAGAGCTAGTAGTCGATCTATTAGGAGATTTGACTCGCCAATATGGTTTAGCACAAGCCTCTTTTGCAGATAGACAGACAGCGGCTTATTACACCCAAGATGGCTTTCTACGCATATTGTCACCGACGCAAGATGGCTGGTTCTTTGACTACAAAAATAGTGGTCAAGAAAAGATGCTTAACGTGTTTACCGAAGACAATGGCGAGGTCAAACTCTTTATCAATTACCAACAGCCTAATGGTCGTGGTCTAGTGGGGCTGGGCAAGTCACTTGACGATATGGTGCAGCTATTACGATCATTTAAAATTGAACAATCAGGTTTTGTTTATCTAGTGGACGCCAAAGGCCAAGTCAAACTACATCAAGATACTCGCCAAATAGGACGCTCAAGTATCAACAGCTTGTACCCTGGGGTAAATGCTAACAGCTTGCTGCAGCAAGATGACTTTAACCTGATGAAAGCTGACATAAACGGTGAGTCAATGCTCATCGCCAGCAGCTATATCCCGTCTATGGACTGGTACTTAATCGCCCAGGTTCCAGAGGCAGAGATTTTCTCGTTACTTGAAGACTCAGCCTACAAGATCTTAATCTGGACTGCGATTATTGCAGCCACTTTCATTGCACTAGCAAGTCTAGTGGCAAGCTCTATCAGCCGCCCTATCGCCAATGTCGCCGACATGCTCGACAATATTGGTGAAGGTGAAGGCGATCTACGTCAACGCTTACCTGTTGAGGGTAACGATGAGCTAGCCCAATTGGCGAAAGGCTTCAATAGCTTTATCAGTAAAATCCAAGCCTCTGTCATTGAAGTGGGTGAAGCCAGTGCGCAACTGAGCGCTTCAGCGATCGATGTATCACGCCAAGCACAGCGCACGTTAGCAGACAGTCAATTACAAAAAGACCAAACTATTATGGTGGCGACTGCCATTAATGAGATGGGGGCTACTGTCAATGAGATTGCCAGCAATGCAGCCCAAGCGGCCGATACAGCAAGAGCCGCCGATACTGACTCAAGCAATGGTCAAGTGGTGGTGACTCGCGCCCGTGAGACCATTAATCAATTGTCGAATGATGTTGAGCAGGTGGGTGAAGTGGTTGAGTCTCTAGCAACCCATACTAAATCAATCGAGTCTATCTTGGACGTGATCCGCGCGGTATCAGAGCAAACCAACTTACTGGCACTGAACGCTGCAATTGAAGCTGCCCGCGCAGGCGAAGCAGGTCGTGGCTTTGCCGTGGTTGCTGATGAAGTGCGTAACTTGGCTTCTCGCACCGCGACGTCGACCAATGAAGTGCAAGTGATGATTAATAAGCTACAAGCGGAAGCCACCCGCGCCGTTGAAGCAATGGAGCAAAGCCGTGCCCGCTCAATAGCCGGTGTATCGGCAGTAGATGAAGCCAGCCAATCGCTCACAGGTATTAGCGATCGCATCGGCTCTATCAGCGATATGAACACTCAAGTTGCCGCTGCAACAGAAGAGCAATCAACTGTGGTTGAAGATATCAATCGTAATGTGAGTGATATTAATGATATTACCCAGCGCACAGCAGAAACTGCTGAAGATGCAGCACAGGCAAGCCAAACCTTAACGCAATTGGCCCATAGACTCGACTCGCTGGTCGCCAGCTTTAAAGTGTAAATCTAGACCTCAAGCAGTTTATAGCTTCAAGTTATAAACTGCTTGAGCTAATAGCCACTACAAACTCTAGGTTTAATAAAGCTAATCGACAGCGGATAGTTAAACTCTTTTCCTTCGCAGGCCTTTATTGCCGCCATAATCGTACATAAGATGTCTGTGAGTGTTAATAGACCTAAAACAGCAAAGCCAACACCTAGTTGGATCAATATTTCTTCGAAAGAGGCATGACGAAAAAATATAACCATGAGTATCGCGGTTATCGCCATATAAATTAAGAAGCTAATCTTAAAATTGATACACTTTCGACCGCCACGTTCAATAGACTCATATTCATCTCGCTTCATTAACCACACAGTCAATGGGCCAAGAATACTGCCTAAGGGAATAAGGTAACCGGCAAAACTTGCTAAGTGCACCAAGACTCCCATACTTTTTTCATCCTGCGTCATTCTTCACTCCCTGAATTAATCGACAACGACTAATAACCTGTTGCTTCAATACCGTATTGTAAGCCGTTTACCCAATAAAAACTCAAGCTGACTAATAGGATAATACTACCCGATTACGTCCCTGCTCTTTTGCCTGATAAAGCGCAATATCGACTCGATTAATCAACTCTTCTGGTTTCTCAGAGCGACGATACTCGGCTACGCCACTACTCATAGTGACCTTTATTTGACTACCGTTAACACTCAACTCTCGCTCTGCCACTAAATGCCTCAACTTTTCAGCAAGATCAGCAGCCTGACTTAAACTGCAGTTAGGCAATAAGATCAAAAATTCCTCACCCCCCCAGCGACACAGGAGATCATCTTTACCTAGTTGCCCTCCAAGTAAGTGACTCAAGGTTTGAATCACAAGGTCGCCCACATTATGACCATGACAATCATTAACCTTTTTAAAGTGGTCAATATCCATAAGCAGCACTGAGATCGGTGAACTATCTAATACCGAATGCGCTAACGCCTTAGCAAAATGCTCTTCAAAAGCTTGCCGATTAGCGGCACCGGTCAGTTTGTCTGTTGATGCCATCAACTCCAATTTTCGCTGATATCTACCTAACGTCATATTGGCGATAATCAACACGCCTAAGGTCACTAATAAACTCAAACCGATATTGATCCAAAAGGTCGTTAGCAGCTTTCTTTCACTGCTGGCATCGTCCTGCTCTACCACTAAATGCCATTTAAACTCAGGCACTAGCCGACTATTAAGGTAAACCGTTTGTCCCTCTTTTTGATAAGCAAAAGAACTGCTTGGGCTGGTCAGTATGCGTGTAGCTAACTTCTCAAGGCCGGGAGTTTCTTGCAAGTTACGTGCGCCTTGATACTGCTCACTATGGAGGGTGACGTTACCCTGCCTATCGGTAAAATATACATTGCGGTTATAGCGCTGCTGATACAGCTCAATCAGGCGTCTAACATTTTTCACAGCAAGACCAACACCTGTCACTCCTATAAAGTTACCGTCAAAATCAAACACCTTATAGTTCACATAAATCACAGTCCGATTTTGATCGACTGTGTCAGAATCAATATTCACTTCATAATCTTCAGACTTAGGTAGTGAGCGCACTCGAAAATACCAAGCATCCTCAGGGTTAATATCTTCTATTCGCTTAAGTACACCACTAGAGTGATAATATTTTCGACTCGACTCGGAAATAAAGAAGCTGGTCACTGTGTCGTATTTTTCTTGGATCTCTTTTAAGTAGCGAATAAGGTCGCCGGGAGTTTGCTCTTGGTTAATGGTCCAATCTCGCACAAAGGTATCTTGCGCCATAAGTGAGGAAATAAAGATCGGTTGCAGTAAATCTTGCTGGATTTCTGAATAGATATTATCGCTAGTTAACGGCAGATTATTTTCTTTGATCTGCTTGCTGAGAGAATCATGAGCGACTTGGTAACTAATGCTACTTGTTACTGCGAAGGCAGCCAATAGCAACAGCGATAAAATCCAAATAAAACGTTTTTTATCATTAAACACTCTATCGCCCATATCTACCCCTCACTCAACATCAGCATGCGATTACCACTTTAGCCGCTACAAATGTTGCAGCATTGTGAAATGGTAACTGAAAATAATCATGCCTGCATCGACTTTTGTAGGTATAAAACCATAAAAAATGCCCTGCGTAATAGCAAGGCAACAAAGGTGTAAGTTAGGAAGGCTAGATGCAAAAATTATCTAGCGCTAATATTAAAGAGCCGATATGACATTAATATTGCTCTGAGATGACAAAACTACGACATATCCGTCAGGTATTGTCGCAAGGCTTTACCCGGAATGGAGCTATTAGTTGCCACTGCAAATCCAGACCATACTGCCGCCTCTTGCATCGCTTGCACTATGCCGTTGCCATTAACCAAACCATGAATGAGCCCAGCGGCATAAGCATCGCCTGCACCTGTTGTATCAATGACCAGACTTGGCACTGCAGCAACCTGCTCTGCTTTGTTCTCGCTATAAACTGTTGCGCCATTCTCACCGTCAGTGACCACAAAGTATTTCAGCTGCTCGCCAGCGATTGATTGCGCAAACAGCCAAAAATCACAATCACAGCGCCCTTCCATATCACTTAACGACGCAATTAATACATGGCAGGGACGAGAGCGCTGATCTTTAGCTAACTGCGCGACTACCCAGCAATGGCTCATAGCAACTTTTGCCCAGCTTGCCGCCCCTTCTGTTGATGAGTTGATATACAAGGCATCTACATCGTGCCAGTTTGGCGGCAATGGCAACTCAAATTTGGGTCGCTCAGGTCTAATAATGGTGCGCTCTCCATCCGGCGTCATCATCAGCAGCATTTCACAGGTATTACCCGCCCGCCTTTGGATCAAACTGCAGTTTATCCCTTGGGTACTTGCCTCAGCTAATAACCAGTCACCAACATCATCTCGACCCACTTCTGTCACTAACGACACTTGATGACCAGCCCAAACCAGACCTATGCCAGTATTAGCACCGCCACCACCTAAGCGCTGGCCGCCATCTTGATAATGGAAACGCCCCCCCATTTTAATAGGTTGGTTAAGGTTAAAAATACGATCACAATTGAGGTTTGCGACTAACAATATATTCGCCATAACAGCTCGACTTAAAACAAGAGTTGATTCGATAGTAAGAGATTTTCAGTCGGCTTCCAAGCTCTCCCTGCTCTACTATTTCTGCAGGCAAGGGTTTTATCATTACCGCTGTAAGCGATCTCTCAAGCAGTTGTAAGCCCAAACACCTAGTGATTAACGTCTTGTTTCTATGCATTTTTGGTAACTTACTGAAAATAAAACCAGCAAAACAGAGCAATCAGCCAGAAATGGTCTACTATTAGCCCATAAAAGCTAGTACAGCGCTACGCAAATAAAAATTTGCGACATAAGATATTGGCAAACCTAGTTATAGGGTAGTTGAATGGACTCAATTATTGGCATACATAATCAAATAGAATTTGGCACGACACCAGAAGCGCAGCTTGCTCGCTATCAAGCGTGTTTAGTGGAATTTGAGCAACTGCAGTACACAGATGACTATGTGTTGCAGATTAAAGAAGACATCAAGAAATTACAGCGCCTAATAGAAAAAAAGGGTGAAGCTTATTAGCTTCACCCTTTTTGTATCTAGTAACCGCAAGCGAACAGCTAGTCGCGAGTCTTACATATCGCAAGCTTTAAGTGGCTTACGTAACTGGGCGCGGACGTTATCCATGCCAGAATAGAACTCTTTCATCATCAGCAGTCCCATCATCTTACCGTTATCGGTGATGATCAGGTTGTCTGGATCAGTTGGGTCATTCTTAATTGCACCGATGGCCTTCATTGAAGTCATCTCTTTAAACAGTGCAGTGTCTAGGTTAACCCCAAATGTTTCACGGAAATACTTACGTGACAGACGACCGGAGAACATGCCCAGTAAGAAACGGTACTGCATCACTTCTTTACGGCCATAATTCTTTTGCTGATCCACGCCCATCTGACCATTCGCGATACGCTCTTGGTACTTACGTAGCGAGAAGGTATTTACATAAAGCGTGTCATTTAAGAAGCTGAATGAGCCTGAGCCTACACCTAAGTACTCATCAAAATCGATAACGTACTCATCGAAACCTTCGTCATTGGCTTTACCAAAAGCCCATGCCGATAACTGGTTATATTGACCGTTAAGGCTGTTTAGAATTTGACGATACTGGCGTGCCATGTCCCCTTGAGGAGCCGCTAGCTTACCTTTAACACTCTTACGAGTCTGGTGAGTAATCATCAATGGATAAGTGGTGATCTGGCGAGGATCTAACTTAGATGCCATATCTAAGTCATGCTGGATCACTTCGTCAGTTTGACCTCGGAAACCGAAAATTAAATCAACGTTAATAATAGGGAATAGCTCTTTAGCTGCCATGATCTTATCGAAAGTTTGCTGACCAGAACCAAACTTTTCGATGCGATCTGTCATTGCTAAGATGTCATCATTGAAGCTTTGTACACCAATCGACATACGATCCACTAAGCCCTCAAGCTGCTTAAAGCCTGGGCTATCTAAATGCTGTGGGTCTGACTCACATGAGACTTCTTTAATGCTTGGGAACAGCTTTTTAGCATGCTCAATAGTTCGAGCTAGCTCATCTTCCAATACCGTTGTAGTACCGCCACCAATGTACATAGATTCAAAGTCATAACCTAGGGCTTTAACCATATCCATCTCTTTACGCAAAGAGATGAAGTAAGCGCGTGCTTTATCTTCTTTAAATAGGAAACGATGGAAGGTACAGTAAGAGCATAAGGTATGACAGAAAGGCACATGCGCATACAGCATGTACTTCTTACCTTCGATTGGGTTTGGCATCATTTCAGCCGAAACCGTATCGAGTCGTAAATTACGATCCACATAAAACTGCATGACTTTTTCCATACCGCTAATCATCCAGTCAGGCGTAGTGATGTTGGCGTTATAAGGTTGAACTGAATCAGGCAGAATAATTGACGACATATAAATTCCTATAAAAGAATGCTAATGGCAAAAGAATCGGAAACATTGGAATGCATTAGCGATGAGCAAAATTAGCACTTTAAATGAGCTTAAAACGTGATTAGGTTACGATTTAGCGTTTCCTATCAATGAAATGTAAGTTTTTTTGTTAAGTAAGTCATACTTTAGCGTTTGCGCATAAAACGTACAATGCTTCACAGATAAAAAAACACCCCAGCTACGAATAGCTGAGGTGTCTAGATGTTAAGTGCTAAAGAGGATTACTCTTTGTACTTAAGCGTACCGTTTTCTTTGATCTCATCGAACCAAAGATTGTGGTGCTGGCTTGCCCATGTTTCGTCACAGTAACCAGAAACCATACACTCCATACCACCTTCAGACATAACCGTTGCCATAAAGATATGCACGATTGAGAAAGCAGTAATGATAATAGCGCTCACTGAGTGCAGTACTAATGCGATTAGGCTTAGGGTGCGGCTAGGCTCGAACAAGTTCGGGAATAGTAGCAACATACCTGATGCTGAAATTAATAGACCAAAGGCTGCAAATGCCCAGAACCATAATTTCTCACCCGCGTTAGCGAAACCAGCGTCTGGGTGCTTACCTTTGAATGGACCGAAGTTGATGTAACCACCAACAACCATCATCCACTTAAGGTCATACATCTTAGGCATTTGGTTCTTAGCCCATAACGTTACCATCAGCGCCCAGCCCAACATGAACGGAATAGCCATGATGTCGTGGATCTGCTTAGAAGCGTTAACTAGACTAGCCCATAGGCCTTCACCGATATATGGCTGAACGAAGTAACGACCAGCAATTAGCATTAAGCCTGTTAGGATCAATAGCAGACAAGGAATCGCACCTAGCCAGTGAATTGATACATCAAACTTAGACCAACGGTAAACCAGCTTGCCTGAGTAACCACCGTGAAGCTTAGAAATGCCATTCACTTTGATAAACAGGACAAAAATAATGATCATGCCGAACAGGGCTGCCATTAATGCTGGAGCAAGAATATCACTACGCAATTCAAGTACACGTAGGTCATACGTGTTGATTGCTTGCGTGTGGAATTCACTTGTTGAAGTTGTACGACCTTCTTCGCCCGCTTTAAGCTGAGCCCAGATTTGGCCGTTGTTCACTTCAATGGTGTCACCCACTTTGTCAGTCGCATTAGCGAAAACAGACACACTGAAAAACAGTGCGATTGCTACGCCTATGTGTTTTAACCATTTGTTCATAATACGTCCTCTTTTACCACTGGGCGACTCACGCTAATGAGCCGCTCAGGGTACGCTAGAAATTAGTCAACCTAAGTTGATTAACCCCAAGCTGCGTTTTTAGAACCACGGTATGCAACACGCTCACGGAAGATTGAAGAAACAATATCTGCATCACCCGCTAATAGCGCTTTAGTCGCACACAACTCAGCACACATAGGTAGCTTGCCTTCAGCGATACGGTTTGCACCGTACTTCTGATGCTCTGCCTCAGAGAAGTTCTCTTCTGGGCCACCCGCACAGAAAGTACACTTGTCCATCTTACCGCGAGCACCGAAAGCACCCGATTTAGGGAACTGTGGCGCGCCAAATGGGCAAGCGTATAGGCAGTAACCACAACCGATACAAGTATCTTTGTCGTGAAGTACGATGCCATCTTCTGTCTTGTAGAAACAGTTTGCAGGACAAACCGCCATACAAGGTGCATCGTCACAGTGCATACATGCTACAGAGATAGATGCTTCGCCTTTAACACCGTCATTGATAGTCACAACGCGACGACGTTGAATTCCCCACTCTAGAGCAGAGTCGTTTTCGTTCTTACATGCTGTGACACAACCATTACACTCGATGCAGCGCTTGGTATCACATAAAAATTTCATTGTAGCCATTCTGGCAATTCTCCTAGCTAATACAGCTATTAAGCTTTAGCAATCTGACAAAGTGTGGCTTTAGTTTCTTGCATCTGAGTCACAGGGTCATAACCATAGGTCATTACCGTGTTACAAGATTCACCCACTACGTAAGGCTTAGTGCTAACTCCACCAGATTCTGGATATTGCAGATCTTCACCGTGCATTACACCCGCGAAGTGATAAGGCATCCAAGTGACACCAGCACCAACACGTGGAGTTACCATCGCCTTGATCTTGATGCGTCCGCCTTCAGCACCTTCAACCCAAACGTCATCACCGTCACGAATACCGCGATCTGTAGCATCAGCAGGGTTAATTTCGATGAACATCTCTTGTTGAAGTTCAGCCAACCATGGGCAAGAACGAGACTCTTCACCACCACCTTCGTACTCAACCAAACGGCCAGAAGTAGAAATTAGTGGGTACTTTTTGTCTAGATCATCGCTAATAACCTTGTCTTGTAACGTTTTGTACAAGGTTGGTAGACGGTGAACTTGCATGTCGTTATGAGTTGGGTACTTCTCAATCAGATCACGACGTGCTGTGTAGATTGGCTCACGGTGAACAGGCACTTCGTCTGGGAAAGTCCAAACGCGACAACGTGCTTTAGCGTTACCGTATGGCACCATGTTGTGTGCTAGCGCAACACGTACAATACCGCCACCTAAGTCAGTCGCCCAAGTACGGTTTTCAGCTAGTGCTTTCTCTTCAGCAGTTAGCTCATCCCACCAGCCAAGTTGCTTCAGCATCTTGTCATCAAATTGTGGGTAACCGTCTTGAATGTCAGCATCAACAGAAGCAGAATCTTCAGCTAGAATGCTCACGCCTTCGTGTTCAACACCAAAACGAGCACGGAAGTTACCACCACCTTGGTTAACGTTCATACCTGTGCGGTATAGAATCTGTGTACCAGGATGCTTCTGCTCTGGAGTACCCCAACATGGCCAAGGTAGACCGTAAGTCTCGCCCTTGTTCACGCCGCCAGCAGCTTCTAGCGTTTCAGAAGAGAAATCACCCCAGTTCATAGTGTGAGCACGGATACGCTCTGGGCTCCAACCTGTGTAACCCACTGAACGCATACCTTTAGCGTATTCGCGCATGATGTCATCAGAATCAGGCATATTGCCATTAACCTTGATGTGCTTAGTCCATGCGTCAGCAATGCCTACATGCTTCGCTAAGCGGTACATGATCTCTAGGTCATTCTTAGAGTCGAATAATGGCTCAACAACCTGTTGACGCCACTGTGCACTACGACCAGAGTTGTTTACTGAGCCTTCACACTCGTACTGAGTTGCAGCTGGTAGTAAGTAAACGCCATCTTGACGACGGTGCATAACACCCGCCATTGTTGGATACGGATCCACAACAACTACTGTTTCTAGCTTGTCCAATGCGTCACGTACTTCCATCTGACGCGTTTCAGTGTTAACTGATTGACCCCAGAAGAATGCTAGACGTAAGTTATCTTTTTGCGCAAGTTTGTCTTTAGCTTCTAATACACCATCTTGCCAGCGAGAACATGGCATACCAGGAGTAGTCATTGGGCTACGACCTAAGTAAGGCTTTTGGTCGAAACGTGCTTTAACTGAGTCGAATGGTAGATCCCATACGCGAGACCAGTGGTGCCATGCGCCTTCACCAACGCCGTAGTAGCCTGGTAAGTTGTCGAATAGCAGACCCATGTCCGTTGCGCCCTGAACGTTGTCGTGGCCACGGAAAATGTTAGTACCACCACCTGATACACCCATGTTACCTAGCACTAGCTGCAGGATAGAGTACATACGCGTGTTAGCGTTACCAACGTGATGCTGAGTACCACCCATACACCAAATTACAGTACCTGGACGGTTAGTCGCCATTTGTTTAGCAGCAGCATAAACAGCTTCGCGAGATACGCCAGTTACGTTTTCAACTTCTTCAGGAGTCCAACGCGCAGCTTCTTCACGGATCTTGTCCATGCCGTAAGCACGTGTGCGGATAAACTCTTTATCTTCCCAACCATTTTCAAAAATGTGCCACATTAGACCGTAAACCAAAGGAATATCGGTACCTGGACGTAATGGTAGGTGAATATCAGAATGCGCCATAGTGCGAGAGAAACGTGGGTCAGCAACAGTCATTGTCGCGCCGCGCTCTTTGGCGATTAAAATGTGCTGCATCGCTACTGGATGCGCCTCTGCAGGGTTTGCCCCAATCAGGAAGATATTTTTTGCGTTACGAATATCGTTGAAAGAGTTGGTTTGTGCACCGTAACCCCAAGTGTTCGCAACACCAGCAACTGTCGTTGAGTGACAAATACGCGCTGAATGGTCAACGTTGTTTGTGCCCCACATTGCCGCTAACTTACGGTACATGTATGCACCTTCGTTAGAGAACTTCGCACTACCCATGAAGTAAACTGAATCAGGACCTGATGTTTGATTGATCTCAAGCATCTTATCGCCGATTTCAGAAATAGCTTGTTCCCATGAAAGCTTCTTCCACTTACCGCCTTCAAGCTTCATTGGGTACTTAACACGCTTATTTGAATGCGTGTGGTAACGTAAGCTCGCGCCTTTAGCACAGTGGCCGCCAGAGTTGAATGGGTGGTCAAATGCAGGCTCTTGACCTGTCCAAACACCATTTTGAACTTCTGCGTATAAACCACAGCCTACCGCACAAGCACTACATACAGTACGCTTGATTTCAGTTGGTGCGTCATGAGCAACAGTTTGCACTTTAGCTTCTGCTTTACGCATCATGCCAGTGCCTAATAAAGAAGCTGCTGCGATACCACCAGATGTGATACCTGCTTGCTTCATAAACTGACGACGGCTAATACCTAGAGTCTTTTTCTCTACGGTAGGTGCCGCGTTAGATTGGCGAGTTAACTTCATCGCTGTACTTCTCCTAAACTAGCCGCGTAAGCTATTGTAATAACTGCGAATGTGTGCAGTTTCATGATAGCCATCTACATTTTTGGTGCTAACTTTCGTTTCACTTGCTTGAGCAACACTTACGCCAGTTGCGGCGATAGCAACACTTGCAGTGCCGCCGATAGTTAGTGCTTTCAGCAAAGATCTGCGGTTCAGATCAGGCTGTTGCTTTTTCATTTTCACTCCTAGTAGGAAGGAATAGTTTTGTTTATAAACACTTAAGATAGATCCAATAACGCTACGACTTGCAACGCAGGTTAATCGCTAGTTAATCAGCCGTTTAACATTGTAAAAAGTGTATATTTATTAGAGTTATCCCCAATATAGCCGGCGTAATATAAAGAATTTCAATCTTCAAAAAGTTGATCTAAATCCGATTAAACTTTCGATTTCAGCCAAATCAGAACAAAAGTGTTAACTAGAGCATGTTTTACAAAGCAAACTGACGCACAACACCAAATTATCGCACCACAAACCCAACAAGCGAAAATCAAAATAAACCTATAGTCAGTAACTTATATATTTTTAGATTAATAACACCAATCTTTAACATATGTACCAACCAAGCCGCCATTACCAACAAATAACAATCAATATAGGCACTTTATGGTGTAAGTTTGTTGCTTTTCGGTGATAAACAAACAGGTGGTTATGTAGAGGCAATTTGAGCTACGCATGCTCTTAACACCCTTTAACGTTAGCGAACATAAATCGGCTACCAACGTGGTGAAATCAAGTATTGAGGGCGGTTGTATATGAAGATTTAACTGAGCCGTTACATCGCTTGAGTGGCTATAGGGTAAACATGGCTTTCAATAGCTATCCGTCGTTATTGCTGGCACAAAAGACCGAACGAATTTCTACTTAACTATTGGTTGCGAAAATACAAATGACTCAAGCCTGGATGATTGTAACCACTAGGGATAGATTGCAGCTGAACACCGCCACAGCAGTGTATAACAGCATCATAGAGGCTTTGTTAGTGACAACCTCTAAATCGGCATTATTCGTCGTTATAGAGCGCTCTGGCAGGAACTAGATATTGAATAACTTTAACAACAGACTCAGATCCCGACGCTGTTTGCCTTAAGTTAATTCACCTAGTACCAATCAGGATATGATTTTGCTCTACTCAGCGAGTTGTAGCTAAAAAAATGCCCCGACATAGTCGAGGCATTTCAAATCACTTAGCAAACATTACTCTTTGTATTTAAGGGTACCGTTTGCTTTGATCTCATCAAACCAAAGGTTATGGTGCTGACTGGCCCATGTTTCATCACAGTAACCAGAAACCATACACTCCATACCACCTTCAGACATAACCGTTGCCATAAAGATATGCACGATTGAGAAAGCAGTAATGATAATTGCGCTCACAGAGTGCAGTACTAATGCGATTAGGCTTAGGGTGCGGCTAGGCTCGAACAAGTTCGGGAATAGTAGCAACATACCTGATGCTGAAATTAATAGACCAAAGGCTGCAAATGCCCAGAACCATAATTTCTCACCCGCGTTAGCAAAACCAGCGTCAGGATGCTTACCTTTGAATGGACCGAAGTTGATGTAACCACCAACAACCATCATCCACTTAAGGTCATACATCTTAGGCATTTGGTTTTTCGCCCATAGCGTCACCATTAATGCCCAACCCAACATGAATGGGATAGCCATAATATCGTGCACTTGCTTAGCACCGTTCACCATTGCCGCCCACACACCTTCGCCTATGTATGGCTGGAAGAAGAAACGCCCAGCAAGCAGGGTTAAGCCTGTTAAGATCAACAACAGACAAGGAATCGCACCTAGCCAGTGAATTGATACATCAAACTTAGACCAACGATAAACCAGCTTGCCCGAGTATCCACCGTGCAGCTTAGAAATGCCGTTCACTTTGATAAACAGTACAAAAATAATGATCATCCCGAACAGGGCTGCCATTAATGCTGGCGCAAGAATATCACTGCGCAATTCAAGTACACGTAGATCATAGGTGTTAATTGCTTGGCCGTGGAATTCACTCTTCGAAGTGGTATAGCCTTCTTCACCCGCTTTTAGCTGGGCCCAGATTTGACCATTTACTTCGTTAGTGTCACCCACTTTAGGGGCATCGTGGGCAAATACCGACACACTAAATAACAGTGCAATTGCCACGCCTATGTGTTTGAACCATTTGTTCATGTCACCTCCTGAATGCTGCAAGCTAACTTATTAAGACAGCTTGCAGCGATTATGGACTAACTCAATATTTAGGGCTTAGCCCCAAACATTTTTGTTAGAACCACGGTATGCAACACGCTCACGGAAGATGGCAGAAACAACTTCTGCGTCACCCGCTAATAGCGCCTTAGTTGCACACAACTCAGCACACATAGGTAGCTTGCCTTCAGCGATACGGTTTGCACCGTACTTCTGACGCTCAGCTTCAGAGAAGTCCTCTTCTGGGCCGCCGGCACAGAAAGTACACTTGTCCATCTTACCGCGAGCACCAAAAGCACCTGATTTAGGGAACTGTGGCGCGCCAAATGGGCAAGCATATAGGCAGTAACCACAACCGATACAAGTATCTTTGTCGTGCAGTACGATGCCATCTTCTGTCTTGTAGAAACAGTTTGCAGGGCAAACTGCCATACAAGGTGCATCACTACAGTGCATACATGCGACTGAAATAGATGCTTCGCCTTTAACACCGTCGTTAATTGTTACTACGCGACGGCGTTGAATTCCCCACTCTAGAGCAGAGTCGTTTTCGTTCTTACATGCTGTGACACAACCGTTACACTCGATGCAGCGCTTGGTATCACATAAAAATTTCATTGTAGCCATTCTGGCAATTCTCCTAGCTAATTCTGCACTTAGGCTTTAGTGATCTGACAAAGCGATGCTTTGGTTTCCTGCATCTGAGTCACAGGGTCATAACCATAAGTCAATGCAGTGTTAGCTGATTCACCAATAACGTAAGGAACCGTACCTTCTGGGTAGTTAGGCGCTAAGCTTTCACCGTGCATTTCACCCGCGAAGTGGTAAGGCATCCAAGTAACACCAGGCTTAACGCGTGGAGTGACCATTGCCTTAATCTTAATACGACCACCTTCAGCACCTTCTAGCCATACTGTGTCGCCGTCACGAATGCTGCGATCTGCCGCATCAGCTGGGTTAATCTCAACAAACATCTCTTGTTGAAGTTCTGCCAACCATGGGTTTGAACGCGATTCTTCACCACCACCTTCGTACTCAACTAAACGACCAGAAGTCAGACCTAGCGGATACTTAGCTGCTGAGTCTATATCTTGAATAGTCTTGTACAGTGTTGGTAGACGGTGTACTTGCATGTCAGCATATGTTGGGTACTTAGACACAAGATCACGACGTGGCGTATATAGCGGCTCACGGTGAACGGGTACTTCGTCTGGGAATGTCCAAACAATACAGCGTGCTTTAGCGTTACCGAATGGAATACAACCGTGCTTCATTGCCACACGTTGGATACCACCAGAGATATCGGTCTTCCAGTTCTTACCTTCAGCTTCAGCTTTTTCAGCCGCAGTTAGGTCGTCCCACCAGCCAAGTTGCTTAAGCATGTCAGCTGTGAACTCTGGGTAACCGTCTTGGATTTCAGCGCCTTTAGAGTAGCTACCTTCAGCAAGTAGGTTCTTACCTTTATACTCAACACCGTAACGAGCACGGAAGTTACCACCGCCCTCAAGTACGTGTTTGTTTGTGTTATAAAGGATCTGGGTACCAGGGTGCTTCTGCTCTGGTGTACCCCAACATGGCCAAGGTAGACCGTAAGTTTCACCTTTAGCAGGGCCGCCAGCAGCTTCAAGGGTCTTGTTGCTGAATGTACCCCAGTTTTGGGTGTGTAGCTTCAAGCGTTCAGGGCTTTGACCTGACATACCAATGGTCCACATACCGCGGTTGATTTCGCGAGTAATGTCTTCAATCACTAGAACGTCATTTGCATCTTTAGCAATACGCTTAGTGTACTCATCTGCAAAACCAAGCTTTTGCGATAGACGGTACATGATCTCAAGGTCAGTTTTAGATTCGAATAAAGGCTCAATAACCTGCTCACGCCACTGTTGTGAACGGCCAGAGTTAGACACAGAACCTTGGGTTTCGAACTGGGTCGCTGCTGGTAATAGATAAACACCATTCTTACGACGGTGCATAACACCCGCCATAGTTGGGAATGGATCCACAACCACTACCGTGTCCATCTGATCAAGTGCATCACGTACGTCACGCTGACGGGTTTCAGTGTTAACTGATTGCCCCCAGAAGAACGCCATACGCACACGATCTTTCTGCGCTAGCTTCTCAGGTGTTTCTAATACACCGTCGTGCCAACGTGAACAAGGAATACCCGGCGTGTTCATTGGAATGCGGCCTAGGTATGAGTTTTGGTCGAAACGATCTTTAACCCAACCGTAATCTAGGTCCCAAACGTTACACCAGTGCTTCCAAGAACCCGTCTTAAGACCGTAGTAACCTGGTAGCGTATCGAACAATAGACCTAAGTCAGTTGCACCCTGTACGTTATCGTGACCACGGAAGATGTTAGTACCACCACCAGACACGCCCATGTTACCTAGCGCTAGCTGCAGGATACAGTAAGCACGAGTGTTAGCATTACCGACGTGATGCTGAGTACCACCCATACACCAAACAACCGTACCTGGACGGTTATCGGCCATCATTTTAGCCGCTTGGTAAACTTCTTCTTCTGTGCAGCCTGTGATGTTCTCAACTTCTTTAGGTGGGAACTTCTTTACTTCTTCACGAATCGTGTCCATTTCGAATACACGTTGTTCGATAAATGTCTTATCTTCCCAACCGTTTTCGAAGATGTGCCAAAGCATACCGTAGATGAATGGAATATCAGTACCAGGACGTAGACCACAGTGCAGATCTGCGTGAGCAGCTGTACGAGAGAAACGTGGGTCAACCACGATGATTTTAGCGTTGTTTTTCTCTTTGGCGATCAAGATATGCTGCATAGCAACTGGATGCGCTTCAGCCGGGTTTGAACCGATGAAGAAGATTGCATTAGCATTCTGGATGTCGTTGAAAGAGTTAGTTTGCGCACCATAACCCCAAGTGTTTGCAACACCGGCTACAGTGGTAGAGTGACAAATACGTGCAGAGTGGTCGACGTTGTTCGTGCCCCACATTGCCGCAAATTTACGGTACATGTAGCAGCCTTCGTTCGAGAACTTAGCGCTACCCATAAAGTAAACAGAGTCAGGACCAGATTCTTTACGAATGGTCTGCATTTGGTCGCCAACTTCGTTGTAAGCTTGCTCCCAAGAGAGTTTCTTCCACTTGCCATCAACAAGCTTCATTGGGTACTTAAGACGCTTTTCACCGTGACCATGTTCACGCAGTGCAGCACCTTTAGCACAGTGACCGCCGGCATTGAATGGGTGGTCGAAAGCTGGCTCTTGACCTGTCCATACGCCGTTTTGTACTTCTGCGTATAAACCACAACCTACCGCACACGCACTACATACAGTACGCTTAATTTCAGTTGGTGCATCATATGGCACGTCTTTGGCTTCTGCACGACGCATCATGCCGGTGCCCAACAAAGAAGCCGCTGCGATACCACCAGATGTAATACCTGCATGCTTCATAAATTGACGACGACTAAGACCTAGAGTTTTTTTCTCTGTGGCTGGTGCCGCATTGGATTTGCGAGTTAACTTCATCGCTTTAATTCTCCTAAACTATCCGCGTAAACTGTTGTAATAACTACGAATGTGTGCAGTTTCATGATAGCCATTGTCATTCTTTGAACTGACTTTAGTTTCACTTGCTTGGGCAACACTGACGCCTGTTGCGGCGATTGCGACACTTGCGGTGCCACCAATAGTCAGTGCTTTCAGCAAAGATCTGCGATTCAGATCAGGCTGTTGCTTGTTCATTCTTACTCCTGGAAGATAAGGAATACTCTCATTATAAAAATTAAGATAAACCTAATAATGCTAACGTTCACACCGACAACCACGCAGTTGTTAAGCTAATGATCCACAATGTAAAATTTGTTTACTTATTAGAGGTATCCAACAAAATTGCAGGGCTAATATAAAGAAAATTAGCTTAAGAAAAATTGATCTGAGATAGGTTAAATTTCGACTATTAGGAGGGGTAAGGCAAAAGTGTTAACTAGCGCATATTTAAAAGCGAAAAAACTGTGTAGAAAATCAAACTTACACAGATGAGTAGACTGATGATGACCCTTTAAAATTTAACAAATACAGAACATTACAGGGTTTACTTATATAAATGCTAATTATTAACATTTAAAAATCCACAGGAATATTTTTTATACAAAATACCATATCCACACTCTATTAAAGTCAGTTAGCGCAGCAAGTCGATACACAGATTTGCTACCAAAAAACAACAACCTAAAAGTGAACCTGATCGCCACATAGCTTTCTAATAGAGATAAAGCTTATATAACAAGCTGATAGTTAGTAATTTTATTGAAAGTCATTGTTAGCAATAACGTTAGTGAACTCAAATATTGATTCAATAGTTGAGAAGATATGCCATTAGAAATGGCGATAAAAACAAAAATGCCCCGACTAAGTCGAGGCATTTTTAGATGAAAGTAAAGCTAACGCTAGTCTTTATAAACTATGCTGTTATTTTCTTTAATTTCATCGTACCAAACGTTGTGATGCTGAACAGCCCAATTTTCATCACAGTAGCCAGATACCATACACTCCATACCACCCTCACTGAGTACCGTCGCCATACAAATATGAACGATAGTAAACGCGATAATAATAATGGCACTAATCGAGTGAATTAGCAGTGCAGCCATTGACGCTTCACGCGGCAAATCAAGCCCTGGTAATACTAACATTAAGCCCGAAGCTGCGATAAATAAGCCAAATAATGCTAGGCTCCAGAACCACAATTTTTCACCGGCGTTAGCAAAACCACTATCAGGGTGTTTGCCTTTAAATGGACCAAAGTTGACGTAACCACCAACCACTAAGAACCATTTTAAGTCATACATCTTGAAGGTCTGCATTGGCATCCATTTAACGATACACAATATCCATGACACGATAAAAATAGGGCTAACCCAATCGTGAACAGTTTTACTACCGTAAATCAGTGCAGCCCATAGGCCCTCACCGATGTAAGGTTGCAATACATACCGACCTAACATGATGTTAAGACCCGTGAATATCAGCGCTAAGCAAGCCGTTGCCATTATCCAGTGAATCCATAAATCAGCTTTTGACCAACGTAATACCATCTTGCCTGAAAAGCCCTTACTTAACTTTGAAGGACCATTTACTAGGTAGAAGAATAGGAACGCAGCAAATACGCCAACAACCGTAATCCCCATAACAGGAGTTAAATACTGATTGCGAACGTTTTTACCTTCGTTACCCACTACGTTAATTAATACACCCGGCTCAACACCTTCTGCCACGGTGTAACCTGACTCACCTGCTTTTACTGCACGCCAAAGATCAGCGTCACTGGTTTTAGCCGCCTGCTGTTGACTCGATTGTTCATCTGCAGCCATTGCGGAGGTGCTAAGCCCCAACCCCATTGAAAGAACCAAAGGGATAACTAGCAAAGCAAAAAGGCTGCGCAGTGATTTCATAAACATACTCACTCCTTTATTGGGCTAAAAACCAACGTTTTTAGCCCACTCAGCCTTGCTAACCAGTAGTTGGGGTGTAACCCCAAATCGTACCTGGCGCGCGTCGTGCAGCAGAACGTTCACGGAAGATATCAGATACTACACCAGCATCACCCGCCAACAGTGCTTTAGTTGCACAAAGCTCCGCACACATAGGTAGTTTACCTTCCGCAATACGGTTTGCACCGTAAAGCTTACGCTCAGCTTCAGAGAAGTCTGGCTCAGGACCACCGGCACAGAAAGTACATTTATCCATCTTACCGCGGCTACCAAAAGCATCCTTTTGTGGAAACTGTGGCGCGCCGAAAGGACAAGCATAGAAACAATAACCACAACCAATACAGGTTTCTTTATTGTGTAATACGATGCCATCTTCAGTACGGTAGAAACAATCTGCCGGACAAACTGCCATACAAGGTGCATCAGTACAGTGCATACACGCGACTGAGATTGATGCTTCACCTGGCTCACCGTCATGTAGAGTGACTACGCGACGACGTTGGATCCCCCAGCCAATGGCTGAGGCGTTTTCGTTTTTACATGCTGTGACGCAACCGTTACACTCGATGCAGCGCTTGGTGTCACATAAGAATTTCATGACTGCCATAATGGCTTATCTCCTCATCAAGTTAATTAGGCTTTGCTGACCTGACACAAGCTCGCTTTCGTCTCTTGCATCTGAGTCACAACATCATAACCATAGGTCATTACGGTATTGGCAGCTTCACCAATCACATAAGGAACCGTTCCTTCTGGATAGTTCTTCTCTAGGCTCTTGCCTTCGAATACACCCGCGAAGTGATATGGCATGAAACATTCGCCTGGCACAACTCGTGGAATGACCATAGCCTTAACAGTGATTTTCGCACCTTCTGGACTATGAACGAACACATCATCACCATCACGGATACCGCGATCAGCAGCATCAGCTGGATTGATCTCGATAAACATCTCTTGCTGAAGCTCAGCAAGCCATGGGTTAGAACGTGTTTCTTCACCACCACCTTCGTACTCAACCAAACGGCCAGTAGTAATAACTAATGGGAAGCCTTTAGTGAAATCCTGTTCCTGAATTGTTTTATACAGGGTAGGAAGTCGCGCAACCATACGGTCTTCGTAAGTTGGGTACTTAGCAACCAAGTCACGACGAGGCGTATATAGCGGCTCACGGTGTAGTGGAATATCATCAGGGAAGTTCCAAACAATACAACGCGCTTTAGCATTACCGTACGGAATACAACCGTGCTTAATAGCAACACGTTGAATACCACCAGAAATATCTGTCTTCCAGTTCTTGCCTTCTGCGTGGACTTTCTCTTCTGCAGTAAGGTCGTCCCACCAACCAAGCTGCTTAAGCATCTTGTCGGTAAACTCTGGATAGCCATCTTTGATTTCACTGCCCTTAGAGTAAGAACCTTCAGCCAAAATGTTTACACCATTATGTTCAACACCATAACGGGCACGGAAGTTACCACCACCGTTTATGACTTCACGACCTGTGCGATACAAGATCTGTGAACCTGGGTGCTTCATCTCTGGCGTACCCCAACATGGCCAAGGTAAACCGTAGGTTTCACCTTTAGCTGGGCCACCTGGTGCCTCAAGCGATTTAATATCGAACGTGCCCCAGTTTTCTTGGTGCATCTTCAGACGTTCTGGACTCTGACCTGTGTAACCAATGGTCCACATACCTTTGTTAAATTCGCGAGTCATATCTTCAATCAACGGCTCATCGCCATTAACCTTGATATGCTTACAGAATTCTTTCTCAATGCCCCACTTCTTGGCTAGCTTGTACATGATCACATGGTCAGGCTTAGACTCGAATAGCGGTTCAATGACTTGAGAACGCCACTGCAGTGAACGGTTTGAAGCAGATACTGAACCGTAAGTTTCAAACTGTGTTGCAGCAGGTAGCAAGTAAACGCCGTCGGTACGTTCGTGCATCACACCCGCCATAGTTGGGAATGGATCCACAACCACAACTGTCTTCATTTTGTTTAATGCTTCACGCACTTCACGGCCACGGGTTTCAGTGTTAACCGACTGCCCCCAGAAGAATGCCATGTGAATATTGTCTTTCTGAGCAATCTTAGACTTGTCTTCAAGTACACCATCGTGCCAACGAGAACACGGAATACCGGTTGATGTCATAGGATCTTGGCCAAGGTGTGGCTGTTGATCGAAACGGCTCTTAACCCATTCGTAATCCAAGTCCCACACGTTACACCAGTGCTTCCAAGAACCGGTCTTAAGACCGTAGTAGCCCGGTAGCGTATCAAACAATAAACCGAAGTCCGTTGCACCCTGTACGTTATCGTGACCACGGAAGATGTTAGTACCACCACCTGACACACCCATGTTACCAAGGGCAAGCTGTAGGATACAGTAAGCACGAGTATTGGCATTACCCACGTGGTGCTGAGTACCACCCATACACCAAACAACTGTACCCGGCTTAGTTTCTGCCAGTAGCTTAGCTACGCGGTACATCTGCTCTTCAGTCGCACCGACAATGTTAGCCACTTCAGCTGGAGGATACTTCTTCACCTCTTCGCGGATACGTTCCATACCGTAAACACGCTGGTCGATGAAGGTTTGATCTTCCCAGCTGTTCTCAAAGATGTGCCATAACAAACCATAAATGAAAGGAATATCCGTACCTGGACGAATATGCACGAACTCGTCAGACTTAGCTGCAGTTCGGGTGAAACGAGGGTCGACAACGATAATTTTCGCGCCGCGCTCTTTGCCTTCCAAGATATGTTGCATCGCAACAGGGTGAGCTTCACAAGGGTTAGAACCGATAAACATCATCGCTTTAGCGTTACGAATATCGTTAAACGAGTTAGTTTGCGCACCATAGCCCCAAGTGTTTGCAACACCGGCTACAGTGGTAGAGTGACAAATACGTGCAGAGTGGTCGACATTGTTGGTGCCCCACATTGCCGCAAATTTGCGGTACATATAAGCTTGTTCGTTAGAGAACTTGGCACTACCCATGAAGAATACTGAGTCAGGACCCGATTCTTTACGAATATCGAGTGCTTGTTGACCTACTTCTTCAATTGCTTGTTCCCATGAAAGGCGCTTCCACTTGCCGCCTTCTAACTTCATTGGATACTTAAGACGCTTCTCACCGTGACCGTGTTCACGCAGCGCAGCACCTTTTGCACAGTGTCCACCAGCGTTAAACGGGTGATCGAATGCTGGCTCCTGACCTGTCCATACGCCATTTTGAACTTCGGCATAAACACCACAGCCTACAGAGCAGTGAGAACAGATAGTACGTTTAGTTTCGGTGGGGGTGTCGTGGGGAATATCTTTTGCTTCTGCTTTGCGCATCATTCCTGCGCCTAGCATTGATGCCGCTGCAATACCGCCTGTCGCGAGGCTCGCGGACTTGAGGAATTGGCGACGGTTTAAACCTAAAACTGCTTTATTGCTTGCAGCAGCTTGGTCTGTTTTGCGGGTTAATCGCATCACACTCTCCTTTAATTATTTACTGCGCAGTGTGTCGTAATAACTACGAACATGGTCAGACTCTTGGTAGCCGGTCCCTTTTTTGGCAACTGGCGTTGCTTCAGGTTCTGCGGCAAGAGCTTGTCCACTTGCAGTTGCAACTGCGCCAGCCGCACTGCCTATTGCCAATGCTTTAAGCAATTGACGACGGCCCATGTCGGAAGCTTGCTTCTTCATAGTGTCTCCTTAGATTTCCTAAAATTAAGATAAATTGCTTATCACTAAACTCTCTATCCAGTTCTTGTTGGGCGCTTATTAATAAGACTCCCATTTTTTGTCTATGTCAGCTCAGGTCTATCGATGAACAAAACACTCTGAACTGACATAAATCTAAACCTCTACCAGTCGCGCTTAAGACGCTAACTCATTGGTAGATGGCTCAATCTTTTCTACACTTTCCGCTTCGCTGCCTGGGCAGTTAACCGGAATGTTTAGACTTAACTGTTCAAACTCTTTCGCTTCAATCACGAAGAATGCTTTAGCAAGTTGAGCCACTGTTGCATAGAAAGCTGCACTTGGCGCCTTAGCTAAGCTATCGCAGAAGCGCTCAATCCAGCTACCCATGTGGCGCTGATAAAACGCAAGCTGACGGTAGCCAGGTGCTTCTAAAATCAAGGTGCCCATTACTTCACAAAGTGCAGCAACGTGATCTTCTGGCTCTTTTACTTCTTCTTCACGCTCAAAACCTAATTGCATTAGGTCATTACGTAGTAGTGCTAATGGCTTATCCATCAACGAGCCAGTCATAAACCAGCTGCCGTAAGGCAGGATTTCGCCACAACCAACACCAAGGAATACGTTAAAGTACTCATCTTCAAGCTGCTCATCACTGAATTGCTGTGCGGCTAATTTAAGTCCAACCCAAGCTTTAGTCATATCGCTGTCGTCATCAGCATCAATTTCTAAGCCCGATAAGAACGCAAGCAACTCAGGGCTTGGTTGGCGACGTAATAACGCTGCTAGCAACTGATAAATATCGGCTCTTAGCTGATCGTTTTCTGAAACTTCTCTTACTAATTCGGTCATGGTTAAACTCTTATCGCAGTTGCTTTTCAGGATCTTGAAGAATGTCTTCAAACATGTCTTTAACTCGACAGTCACCACACATCTTTAAACGGTCTGTGTTGGCACTGAAGGCACTGTGGGTTCCAACCACATCTAACATCCGTTTCACCATGGATTGCGTTGCGAACGGTGTGCCGCAAGTAATACATTCGAACGGGGCTTCCTCATGCAGGGTTTGACGCTCCTGACGCGCAGCTTTATCGAGATTAACCTGAGGCGTTAAGCTGATAACGTTCTCAGGACAGGCTGTTTCACATAATCCACACTGCACACAATTTTGCTCAACAAAGTGCAATGCAGGACGGTCACCACCGTCTGTTAATGCCCAAGTAGGACAAGTCGCCACACAAGACATACACAAGGTACAGTTCTCGGTGTTAACGCTCACTTGACCGTATGGAATATTACTTTGAGACAAACAGGTATCAACCGATGCAGCTTGTTCATTTAGATGATCGATTGCGTTGTAAATGGTTTCACGCTTAGTGGTTGCAGCAAATTCAGCAGGCACAATCACTGGCCAGCTTGCACTGGTGTTTAGCAACTCAGATAACTCACTCGCCCCCGCTTCAGTCAAATGCGCTTCAGTGATTAGGCTAATGCGTTGTGGCTGACCCATTTCATCAAGGATGTCGTTAGCTAGTGAAAGCTCACCGTTCAGCATCTGCGTCAGTGTTGGTGCAGTTACATCTGTTTGCAGCACCAAAATTTGACGTGCGCCCCATGCTAGAGCAGAGAACCAATGATCCATGCTCGCAACCGTGATCTCTTCCATTTCGATTGGAATGATTTCACCCGCAAGTGCGTCAGTCACTAACTGTGCGCCTTTGCCCATATCATGGAAAAGAATAACCGGTGCAACCTGCGCTTCTGCGCGGAACTTAGTCACTAGTTTTTGCAAGTATGTATGCATAGCTTGCGGTGTTGGCAAGTCATAACTAATTGCGCCTGTTGGACAAGCATTAGTACAACTACCAGCGCCATGACAAAGGTATGGGTCTATTTCAATCTTCTTTGCAACACTTGAAATCGCGTCTGCAGGGCAGAAGTTTAAGCAACGGGTGCAGCCTTCATTACCATTACGGTTATGAGCACAGATGTCGCTGTTGATTTTCACGTAACGTGGCTTATCAAATGAACCGATAAGATCCGGCAACTGTTCAAGCGCATCAGCCAGCTTAGCTTTATCTTGACCCACATAGAAGTAGCCTGGCGGCAGCATTTCTAGATTGATGCATGGGCTCATGCTCAAATCAAGGATCAAGTCGAAGTGGGCTTTACGAATAGCCACAGTGCTAAGTTCTGCACTGCCGTTATCGTGTTCAACCTTAACTTGGAACTGGCCTAGGAAACCTTTGATTTCGATTAGCTTGTTGTAATAACTTTCTACGTTTTCAGCAGCATTCATTACTTTTTCAAGGTGATCTTCATCTTGGCTGGTGATTGGCTCATTGGCCA
The DNA here is from genome assembly GCF_023283535.1 of Shewanella sairae. Lineage (GTDB taxonomy): Bacteria > Pseudomonadota > Gammaproteobacteria > Enterobacterales > Shewanellaceae > Shewanella > Shewanella sairae. Next base: position 123,067 of record NZ_JAKILT010000003.1, read on the forward strand.
AAATCGCGCACTGACCCATGCTGGACAATTTGTCTGCCGCTAGGCGTGCCAAATCTTCCGGGCCGATGACCAAGACGTTGCCTTCGGTGGTGTAGCTAACGGTCGGCGGGATCAGGTTTTGAATCACCTGAGTGCCAGCAAGGACCTTTTGACGAACCTCTTTGAGTCCGACTTGCGTTTCACTATTGCTCACATTGCGTTCCTGAACAGTTCTTTGGCTGCTTCCGTATACGAGTATCGCTGTTCTCATCATGCCTATCTTGGCATCAGCTTTTTATTACTCACTAATACAGCAATTCACATACCAAATTTATGGAATTAAAAATACTCTATAGTGACGTTAAACAACTTTTCCAGTTGGCACATCGCTGCTTTTTGGTTCATTTTGGGACAAGCTATCTTGCTGACCGTCCAAAATGTCCGATACTGCTTCGGTATCACTTAAGGCTTCATTTTCAACAGAATTTTCTGCCGCAATCATCTCATCTGAAGGGGCTAATTCTTCCTGCTCCAATGGCTCTTCATCTTTAACCATATGACGGAAGACTTTCTTAGCAATTTCCGCTGACACGTCAGGCGTCAGCAAGGGTTGATTACTGTAATCCAATGCATATTCGAGTAAGCCATCAATCTCATTATAGTGAGGCTGCTTCCAAAGCGCTTTTAGTGCTGCAGACTTAGTCGCGGGATCAACATTGGCGCCCATAAAGCTAGCAAAGCTGCCACCCACTTCAATTTTCTCAGGATCAGGTAGATCTTCAGCAGTCAAAATTCTATCTGGCTCAGCTTCGGCTTTGGTGTCGTCAGTTGCTTGTGTTGAGTCGTTTTCAGCAACTTGCTCTGCTTCAGCTTGTTTTTGCGCTGCTAACGCCTGCTCTTCAGCCAGTTTTTGTGCAGCCGCTTCTGCCGCAGCCACTTCAGCTTCCCCCTCAGCTTCTACCTGCTGCTTGCGCAGGTTCCAGCGAGATAAAAAGCCGCTCATAATCTATCTTCCGTATGGTTGGTACTTGGACCTTCATTCTTGCGGCGGTTGACATGCTTACGGCGATGCGCGCAAATCTCAACTTCACCATGACGGGTAATAAAGGCTTCAATCCAACAAGCGATAGCTTTTGGCATAGGAATGTTTAGCACTGGCGTGTCGGCTTCTAGACAACCTGCAGCGACATTTTGGTCTGCAGAAATAGCGACAGGCTTCCACTCGCCATCTTCAGTTTCGTCACAGACGATGTAAAGCATGGCGTTATCCATATCAATATTGATACGGTAACTACCACGCTCATCTTTATGTAGCTCAAGTAGGACTAGGTTGGCACCTGCAGGTGCGGCGTGGGTAGCTGGAAGCATTTGTTCTACCTCCCACTGTACTGAGGTCCATCTTCCGACTTGCTTCTCTATCTTTTTAAGAGAAACGTACATTGGCCATTGGCTTTCGGTATGTTGCATTCAGTCTCCGTCTTGCCTGAGGTGGCTGCCGACATAGCAGTCCCACTAAATAAAATTCTCCTATAAGTTAAAGCAATATATGTGCCATACAATATCAATTAAATAGTTTGAACTAGATCAAGTATTCCAAGCAAAGACTAGGACATTTTGTCTAAATAGCAATTATAGGTAGGACATAAAAGGGCGACCCTAGCTACAAAAATGTGATCTACCACTAAGTTTAACTCCCTATACATTTAGGTATAGATATTGCTTAGTATTGGACGCATTTATTTCCTTTATCAGACGATGGCTCATATGACAGCACACAAAAGCAATCCAAAATTAATTAAAACCGACACCGATGTGCCTCTTACTATCGCGGTTACAGCCATCAATGAGAATGGCGAAAAAGTGGATAAATTCATTGCTTGTGAACGCCCCCTTACTGTGTATCTAAACTGGCAACCTATTGTGACCTTAATGACCTTGGGCGCCCGTGCAGAAGCGCTATCTTTAGGCTACCTAAAGAATCAAGGGTTTATATCTGATATCAACAAGTTAGAATCGGTTATTGTTGACTGGGATGTAAATTCTGCGGCCATCATCACCTCAGAAAAAATAGAAAACTTAGACGAAAAACTGTCTGAAAAAACTGTTACCACAGGCTGTGGTCAAGGCACGGTTTACGGTGATTTCATGACAGGCTTGGATGATATTGATTTGCCAACGCCACAACTCAAGCAAAGCATGATCTACAGCCTACTAAAAAATATCAGTGCATATAATGAAACCTATAAAAATGCCGGTGCTGTTCACGGTTGCGGTTTATGCCACCAAGATCAAATTGTTGGTTTTGTTGAAGATGTTGGCCGTCACAATGCTGTTGACACATTAGCAGGCGAAATGTGGCTTAACCAAGATACAGGTAACGATAAACTGTTTTATACCACAGGTCGCTTAACCTCAGAGATGGTTATTAAAGTGGCCAAAATGGGCATCCCAGTGGTGTTGTCTCGCAGTGGTGCAACCCAAATGGGGCTAGAACTGGCTCAAAAGCTTGGAATTACCATGATAGCTCGCGCCAAAGGTCGCCACTTCTTAATTTATAACGGTGCAGAGAATATAGAATTTGATGCACTTTCTTAAGCCATACAACCTAAAGACCACCATAAATAGCGTGACAAGGATTAATAATGACTGAGCCGACTGAACTGATCTATATGAGTGCCAAACAGGTATCTGAGTACCTAGATCTCAATGAAAAGAAAGTCTACTCAATGGCCAATGATCGCATTCTACCCGCCACTAAAATTACCGGTAAATGGTTGTTCCCTAAGATATTGATCGATAGGTGGGTAATGGACTCATGCCACAGCGGTATGTTGTCAGACCGAATGCACATTACCGGTAGTGACGATCCGCTATTGTCTATGCTTGTGGCAAGAATGATGTCACAGGTTGGCAAAAGTGAACTTATTAGTTACAGCTCAACTGGCTCACGCTTAGGTCTAGATCTACTGTCTCGCGGTTATGCTGATGTGTGTACTTTACATTGGGGCAGCGTGGAAGAGCGCAGCGTGCGTCATCCAGCATTATTACAGGGCTACGCTAATCATCAACAATGGGTAATGGTCCACGGCTATACGCGTAAACAAGGCTTGATGATGCGTCCTGATATGCATCACCGTTGCCAAGAATTGGACAAAGTGTCGCAACAGTCATGGCGCTGGGTTGCGCGCCAAGCGGGTGCGGGTAGTCAACAACACCTTGAGCAATGGTTAATGAAGCAAGGCGCTTCTTTTGAAGAGTTGAACTCGAGCATTGTGGCTCAAAGTGAACGCGAACTGGCTGGTTACATTGCCCGTAACAATGCCGATATTGGTTTTGGTTGTCAGTCGGTGGCACTAGAAAGTGGGCTTAGCTTTGTACCGTTAGTCACTGAATCATTTGATTTTGTTATGCCGCAGGGCATTTACTTTAGACGTCAGCTACAGCGACTATTTAACTTGCTTGCCGAGCCACAAACTCAGCAACTAGCAGCAACGTTAGGTGGGTATGACTTAACCGATTGCGGTAAGTTACTGTGGAACGGGCACTAAGCAAACATTAAAAAGGCTTACATTGGGTGCCTTGGTGAAATACGATTTGCCATATATCCTGATGTTTACGCCAAATAGAGCTGCGGATAGAAAAGCTGGTGATATTATCATCAGCTTTTTTTAATTTGGCCCGGTAAGTAACCTGGCAAACCCCATCAACAATTTCTCTAACGGCAAACTGACTTGTCTCAATAGTAGGTGAGCGCTCATCCGGTAATCTCGCTAACACTTCGCCTTTACCAAAACTACAGCCCGTGGCAGCAAATTCAATGAAGTCGTCACTTATTAAGCGATCTAACTCCGCATATGAGCTGCGCACCTCTGGCTTTTGCAAGTAAAGCTCTAATTCAACAAGCAAGTTTTCCAGTTTGAAATTCACAATAGACCCTACTCTTACCCAAGAATATGACTTCCTATAAGTCTAGGATAGGTTTAGGCTTTTTGAAATATCGTAAAAGCTTAATACACTTACTAAAATAATCGAGAACATCGATGTACTACTGCGCATCTCTATATTTTTGCCAAAGCTCTCTTTGGGCTAACCCCATAAAAGTCCATGCCAGCACCCGAGTGACTTTATTGCCCTGATGCATTTCAATCTCTTTAACTTCTTCTGCCTTTACGGTTTTCAATAACGCTTTGGCAGGTTTAAGATTTTCTTTTTTAGAAACCAAGGTGGTAAACCATAAGCACTGGTTCGCAAACTGACAGCTCTCAGTAATCATCGTCTTTAAAAATGCTTGCTCACCACCATCACACCACAACTCCGCTTTTTGACCACCAAAATTAAGAAGTGGATCAAGCTTATTATCAGCAGAATGTTTTGGCTTATCAGTCCCTTTGGTTATTTTATTAGCGGCAAGATTTTTAAGCTTGCGCGCTGTTCCTTCACTTGCTTCAGCTAATGACCCATGAAAAGGAGGATTACACATTGTTAGATCAAAACGCTCATCTCTGTTAATGATCCCACGAAAGACCTGCTTGGCATCTTGCTGCAATCTCGCTTCAAAGCGATCTTCGAGCAGTGGATTATAAGTAAAGATGTGGTTCGCATTATCGATTGAGATAGGATCTACATCGCTAGCAACAAAACTCCAGCCATATGATTGGATCCCTAACAGAGGGTAAATAACATTTGCCCCAGTACCTATATCTAACACCTTGACTCTAGGGCCCTTAGGCACTCGCTTTTTATTAGTCTTTTTAACCGCCAGTAGATCAGCAGCATGATGAATATAATCAGCTCTTCCTGGAATTGGCGGACATAAAAACCCTTGCGGAATATCCCAATTCTGGATGTCGTAATGCAATTTAAGCAAGGCAGCATTAAGCATTTTAACCGCCAAAGGATCGGCGAAATCTATCGATAAATTGCCGTAAGGATTAGGCTTAATATGCGGCTTAAGTGTTGGAAATACTTCTGCTAATGCTGGAAAGTCATAGCCATTATTATGAAGATTTCGCTGATGAAGCGCTTTACTAGGCTGCGCTTTAAGCGCTGAATGCGCAGCTTTAACTGCAGCAGGAGCCTTAGCTTGAGCACTTCTCGCTTTGTGCAGGTTTACACGCTTAGATTGATTACGCTTATCGTTGTTCATCTTTATATACCGTCAGTCGCTAGAAAGTTTGCAAGCACCTAGGTATTTGCTCTTGTGATTAATCATATAAATATTTAGTGAACAGCAAGTTCACAACGAGCGTCTCGCCGGTTTCTTGTTGTAAGAGCTGATTTATCTTTTCATAACATTCGCGGCGGATCTGCTCTTTACCGGTTAACGATTTCACTTTATCTTCAGTCTGATTGCCGAGTATCTCTACAATTGCAGCTCTTAATAATGGATCATGCCTTTCTAAACTCACCAGCTGTTCAGGTTTTTTCACCATCAGTTCTACGCTGATCCTCACATAGCCTAGCTTTTTTCGAGTAGAGATATAGTTAGTAACGATTTCAGGCTCAAAACCATAATATGCATATTCTGCTAACTCTTTCTTATCTGATGCTAATACGGTAAAACTGCTACATAAGGTAATCAGCAATGCGGCTATTATTTTATTCATCTTTAAACTTACTCCCTAGTCGATAATCGATGAGATAGCTTCTCAATCCATGGGTTTATACTCTAAGGGCTGCATTCTAAGTAGACTATATCTACCTGCTGCAGCACGAGCATGCTAGACTGCTTCGGTTTGCTGTATTGTACCGAGAATTAGATGACTGTGACTAGGTTAAGCTTTCCTTATGGTGAATCAATCCAATGGTTTTCACCAAATAACATCACCGATTTACCCACGCAGCCTTTCAAAGAGTGGTTGTTAAGCACTTGCAGTTTAACGAAAAAACTCAAGCTGCACTGCAGTCAATTTGAAGTAAAAGTACTTGGCGAAGACAGCTTGGTCGCCCCAATTGATGAAGAGCTAAGCAGCGATAAAATTTGGGTTAGAGAAGTACTGCTGATCTTAGATGGCACTCCATGGATATTTGCCCGAACGCTAATCCCTGGAAGATTACTCGATAAAAAACAAGACTTTTTAGACTTAGGTGATAGGCCTTTAGGTGAATTACTCTACTCTGCAGATGAATTTGTACCGGGCAGAATCGAAGTTGCTCACTTTGAGGCTTGCAGCAAAATAGCCAAACTCGCTGAATCTCTACAACAAGATGTCAGTCAGCCACTTTGGGGACGCAGGCGCTATTTTCAATATCAGTCTGAGCAGTTGGTCGTTAGTGAGGTATTTTTACCCGCCGCACAACATGCTATTGAGCAACTAAGCTAAGCGTTATTTATACAATTAAAAACGCCTACGGTGGGCGTTTTATACCAAAGGCTAAACCCAGCGCCCAGCCAATCGAGCTAAGCTATTCATTTATAGCCCGGTATGGCTAATATAATTAGCGACGCCATCAAGGAACATTTGCACCGAGATCATCACCAGCACCATGCCCATCAATCGCTCAACGGCAGTGAGACCTTTCTCACCCAGAACTTTAGTAAACAGCTTATAGAACAATAGAATTACTGCGCTGGCTCCCCATGCCGATAACAAGGCTATAGTCCAGTCTGTCATGCGGGTATTGTCGGTATGGGCCAGTAAAATGAGTGCCGCTAACACCGAAGGGCCAGCCATTAACGGAATCGCCATGGGTACAATAAACGGCTCTTCACCGGCTGCTAAGCCAACCACCCCGCCGGGTTGCGGAAAGATCATCCGAATCGCAATAAGAAACAGAATAATACCGCCCGCAATACTCACCGACTCGGTACGCAGGTTAAGGAAACTTAAAATCGCTTCACCTGCAAACAAAAACAGCATCATAATCACCAACGCGATAAGCAGTTCGCGGATCAATACTCGTCGGCGTTTTTTAGGTTCAATATGGCGTAATATAGACGCAAAGATAGGTAAGTTACCTAGCGGGTCCATAATAAGAAATAACATGACTGCTGCTGAGAAAGTATCCATAGATAAATGATTCTAATCGCTGTAAAAGGTAATGTTCTATAATGCGTTATCGGTAAACTAACAAATAATCAGCAAATAGCACTACATAAACTCACAATTTACTTTAATTAGTTGAGACTGAATATCAATGTAAATTAAACATTGCGCTCTGCTAATTCGCAACAACACTGGTATACTATGGCGTTTTTTTCGCGCTGCCAGTTTAATTTGGAACTCAATGCTGTATCTCTTAGCTAGCTGTATTGCACTCTTACTCGGCCCACTATTCTATCGATTCTTTTCGACAGGTCATGGGCTACAAAAAGGCCTAGACGGATTCATTTTCGTGTCTCTGGGCGGCTTAGTGCTGATCCATATTCTGCCTGAGCTGTTAGAGCACGGCGGCTTTCTTGCCATTGTCTTCGTAATTATTGGCATGTGGGGACCGACCCTAAGCGAAAAACTCTTCCATCGTTATTCAGAGGTGACCCATAACCTCACCCTGTTTTTAGGTATTGGTGGCTTACTGCTGCATACCATTACCGATGGTGGCGCAATGATTTTAGCTCAGCAAGAGGGTAACTCCCCTTTGCTGGCTCTCGGTATCATCTTGCATAGATTACCGGTAGGTGTGGCTATTTGGTGGCTACTAAAGCCACAATTAGGCAGCCGCTGGGCAATGGCGGTTTTAGCTGCCATGATGCTACTAACAGGCTTTGGTTACTTTGCCGGCGAGCAAATGCTGTCACACCTAAGCTTGGAAAATACAGTTTACTTACAGGCATTTGTAACTGGTTCAATCCTGCATGTGGTGTTGCATCAACCTCACGGTTCACCCGATACCGATAAACAAGGTAAATTTGAATACCAAGCAGGTATTGGCAGCTTACTGGGTATTGTATTACTGGTTTTATTGCTGATGATGGACTCTGGCGGCCATGAGCATCACCACCACAGCCACTCAACAGAACATTTACTCGATTGGATGCTGACTATCGCACCAGTGCTATTGATTGCATATGCAGTGGCTAGCTTACGTTTTCATTTTGGCTTAACGCCGCATAACCAAGAGCTTAGCCGCTTATGGTTACAGCGTTTACTCGGCCCTGAAGCGATTGTGATTACCGGCTTACTGCTAGGACCTATGTTTGCACTACTGCAAGCGGTATCGGTACTGGCTATTGGCTGGCAATTGACTCGTTGTCGTGTAGAACCTACAGACCCTCATGAGTACTTGCCCAATTCACCTTGGCGCTTTGGCTTTGCCCACTTGGTCGATAGAAGTGCACCGTGGATTTTACTCAGCTTGGTATTGGCTAATTTGATTGGTCACCCAGCAGTGCCGTTATCCAGCCCACTTGTGCAAGTTGTCGTATTGCTGTTGGTGTTTTTGCCAATGCGTTTCTGTAATTTAGGCGCTGCGGTATTGTCATTATCATTGGCTTATAGTGGCTGGACAACCACTGCGGTAATGCTGCCATTAATCGCTGCGCCGATATTTAATTTGGCACAGCTAAAGTTGATGAACTGGTCGCAAAAAGCCAGCTTATTTGCATTGCTTATCGCCTTGCTTGGCGCAATTGAATTACTGCATCCAAAATGGCAAGCCATGGTGCACCTACCCGCAACACTGAACAATATCTGCTTAGTGATCGTCGCCATTTTGTTTGCCACTAGCTTATTACGTTTAGGGCCGCGTAAGTTCTTAAGCCGACTCATGGTGCTTAAGCCTAAGGCGCACGATCATGCACATGATCACGGTCATGAAGCAGTGCAGCAACATTCGCACACTAACAAGCATAATCACAGCCACGATGATCATAAGCATCATCACTAGTTACTAGCGCCTCTTCTGAGACACTAGCTTTTCTAAGTCATGGGGATTAATCTTTAACCATGACTTAGAATCGAGCCGCGTATAATGTGCATCTTATTTGTCGCCCTACAAACACATCCCCTGTTTCCACTTATTATCTGCGCCAATCGAGACGAGTTTCACCATAGACCAACTGAAGCGGCTCACTTTTGGTCACAACAAGCATCACTGTTAGCAGGTAAAGATCTTGAAGCTGGCGGCACTTGGCTTGGTGTTAACCAACAAGGACAAATCGCTGGTCTTACAAATATCCGCGCACCTGAGCTAAACCAAAACGATATGAAGAGCCGTGGTGACTTAGTATTAAAGGCACTAGGTAGCGAGGGCATAGATCAAAATTGGTTAACGTTACATCATCGCTTTTATAACCCATTCAATTTACTTTTTGGTGATGAAAATTTGCTGCAATGCTTTGATAGCCGCAGCCAAAAAACCACTCAGCTCAGCCAAGGCTTTCACGCTATAAGTAATGGTGCACTCGACGATATTTGGCCGAAAATGGCCCGTGGAACCCAAGCAATAGAGCAACACCTTTCTAGCAACTTGAGCCCAGACATTGATGCATTATTGGCGATTATGACCGATAACACCCAAGCGCCCGATTCAGAGCTTCCCACCACAGGAGTGAGCCTTGAATGGGAACGTCATTTGTCATCAATTTATATTAAGCATCAAGAATACGGTACTCGCTCAACCAGCATCATACTGAAAGATAAACAGGGCAAGGTACACTTCACTGAAGTGAGATATGACGGCAAGGGCCGTAACTTGGGTAGAGATGAGTTCGTTATCGACCCGAATAGTCTCGAGTCTCACGCTTAATTTACGTCTTTTGCGTTGCCCTGACTGAGTGAAGCATTGGCAATTAGCCAAAGCGAGCCAACAACCAGTATTGCTGCAGGTAATAGAAATGCCATAACAACTCCTTTTTATGTCAAATCGAGCTTAGCGGGTTCTCGTTATTTCGCCTTAATCCGATGTATGATCGTGAGTGATCACCCAGCGGTCGTCGATTTTCTCAACCAATAGCGTAAACACGCCATTAGGATTATCTTTAGCGCGCTCCAATGACCAACGGCCAACCACAATCGCAGCATAATTGCTGAGCATTTTGGTTTCTTTAATAGTAAAAGTCAGCTCGCCTAAAGTGGCTTTATCAGGATAATGCTTCTTATAAGCAGCCAGAGTTTGTTGCCAGCCATAGCGGAATTTGCCATTAGAAACGAAACGCATTTTTTCGTTATTCCAATAACCTTGCATATAACCATCTAAGTCACCGCGGTTCCATGCAGCTTGTTGTTCGGCCAAAATATTCGCAATTTCATCTGTTGGTACTGCATTAGCGTTAAAAGCGAAGCACAACAATAAGACACTGATTGCTTTTTTAAACATTGCTACTCTCCGGTCTAGCTCTATAAGGTGTACTATACCTTAATTATGCGTCTTACAACCTAACAATTGGCTAAAGCCGCATATAGCTACAATACTCATAAAAAGGTCGGCAGGTTTCCATTATATGTTTCAATTATTTTGTAAAGGGCTGTTTAAGCTCATTGGCTGGAAGATCTCCGGCAACTTACCAACCGATAAACAATTCATTGCGATTGTTGCGCCTCATACCAGTAACTGGGACTTTATTATCGGCGTCATCGCCCGTGGCGTTCTCGGGGCTAATATTAACTTTCTAGGTAAGCATCAGCTGTTTATTCCGCCTTGGGGTTGGTTCTTTAAAGCCATAGGCGGCACACCAGTCGATAGACGCAAAAGCAATAATCTTGTCGATGCCGTGGCAGAAATGTTTAAAACCAATCCTAATTTCAACTTAGCTCTAGCGCCAGAAGGCACTCGAAGCCCTGTCACACGTTGGAAAACTGGTTTTTACCATATTGCCAATAAAGCCCAAGTGCCAATTGTTGCTGTAGGCTTAGATTTTGGCAAAAAAACCATCGTCATAGATAAAGGCATCACCCCGAGCGGCGATATTGTGCAAGATATGCAACCGCTAGTTGAGTTTTACCGCTCGATTGAAGGTCGCCACCCAAAAGTTATTCCTGACTTTACCCTTTAGCTATCTACCACGGCGATTGCCTAAATAATGACAGGCGGCTATAGTGCTGCCAGTCTTTTCAAATTGTATAAAATTCTATGAGCTTCGATACCTGGCTGCTATACCTGTTTGCCATTTTACTGATTGCGGTCTCCCCCGGCACCATGGCTGTTTTGTCTATGGGCCATGGCATTCATTACGGTAAGAGTCGCAGTATTGCCACTGCTTTTGGCAGCGTCACTTCCGCGTTAATACTGATGATGGCATCCGCAGCGGGCTTAGGTGCATTGCTCAGTGCCACCGAATATGGCTTTACTATTTTAAAATGGTGTGGCGCAGCTTACCTGCTATTTTTAGGGGTAAAACTCTTACTCACTAAAGGCGATGGCAAAGACTTAGAGCTCAAAAACATTGAAGGGAAAGGTACGCCAAAGCAGCTATTTAAACAGGCTTTTTTCGTTGGTATTAGTAATCCCAAAGATCTACTTTTCTTTGCTGCGCTATTTCCACAGTTTATTGATATCGGTGCGCCACAAGGACCACAGCTAGCCATTTTGGCCACGACTTGGGCTGTGGTTGATTTCAGCTTTGTGATGATTTACGCCAGCATGGCTAACGTACTCGCGCCAACACTAAAATCGAGCAATAAGCTGCATTGGTTTGACCGCACCAGCGGTGGTGTATTTGTCGCTTTAGCAGCTATTTTAGTTTCTCGCGAAAACTAATCAGCCTTGCCTCTTTGCACTAAAAAATAGCCACAAAAAAGCCAGCATAGAGCTGGCTTTCTGTTAATTTTTACAAGCTGATTCTCAAGCTAACCTAAGCCTCAGTGACGTAAGCTACGAATATCCGCTCCGGTTGGGCCTTGGTACACCCGCAAATCAAACTCAGGCAAGATGGCAAAGATATGATCGAAAATATCCGCCTGAATTCCCTCGTAAAACTCCCAGCGGGTATCGTTAGTGAAGATATATAGCTCAATCGGTACACCGAGCTCTGTTGGTGCTAGTTGGCGCACCATCAAGGTCATATCTTTACGAATTTTATCGTGCTGAGTTAAGTACTCTTGGATATAAGCTCTGAATGTACCTAAGTTGGTTAAATGGCGACTATTAACATACATATCGGCATCTTCAACTTGAGCATTATAGGTAATAATTTCTGCCGATTTCGACGAGAAGTAATCTTTTAGATAATTAATTTTGCTCAGGCTGCGCATATCACTTTCGGTAAGAAAGCGTACCGACTGAATATCAATCTGCACTGCACGCTTGATTCTACGACCACCAGATTCTGACATACCACGCCAGTTTCTAAATGAGCCCGACGTTAATGAATAAGCTGGCAGCATAGTTAAGGTTTGGTCAAAGTTACGCACTTTAACAGTGGTTAACGACACTTCTTCAACCGTACCGTTAGCACCGTAGTTATCCATTTCAATCCAGTCACCAGGGCTTACCATGCGGTTAGCTGCCAACTGAATGCCTGCGACAAAGCCCAAAATGGTATCCCTAAATACCAACATAACTAAACCGGTCGCGACACCTAAACCACTTAGGAAATAGACCGGCGATTGGTCAGCTAAAACCGAGATCGAGATAATAATCGCGACGAAGAACATAAACAGTTTTGCCAACTGCACAAAGCTCTTAATCGGCAAGCGACGGCTCACTAGGTTGTAATCAGCAATTTCATTGGCGGCGTCTAATGCGCTATAAATCGCGCGAACAAACAGCACCACAATCGTCACATCCAGAAAACGATCACTGAGGCTACTGAGTACCTTATGATCACTCAGCGCCAAAGGCATTAAAATATTTAAGATGAGAATCGGCACCATCACCGCCATCTTTTCTAGCACCTGATGGCGCATAAAGATGTCATCCCAATGGGCTTTTGAACGTTGGATCACCAAGTTCATGGTGGTAACCACACCACGTTTAACAAAGAAGTAAGCAGCGAAAGCAATAATTAAACACGCAATCACCATAATCGTGCTTGAGATACCATCCGAAGGCTGGGTATCTATGCCCATACTAGTTAACCAGTGAGCAATTCCCGCTCGTAACTCTTGGTCCAAAATCTTTCTCCTAATGCATTTGATTGCGCAACATGCTGTTTAAATCTCGCCTACATTACGCCCAAAATATCCAAGCAAGACAGTTACAAATCTCTATTAATGCAGGCATTTTAGCATTGTTGGTTGACTGTAAACTAAAGATTCTCAACAATCTATGTTCATATCTTAATCAGGCAAGGAGTAAACCATGAACAAATTATTGAGTACCTGCTTGATCAGCCTTACCAGCCTAAATGTTCTAGCGAATGACTTTAGTTTAGAAGCAGAAACTAAACCCGCTCCAGTTATGGCTATAACTTTAGACTATATCCCTGCCGCAGAAGATATGTATGGCATCACCTTCGCTCCACGTCACTATGATCGCGACTATGCAGACTGGGGCTACTACATAGGCTATGCCCAAAGTAAAAAAGAAGATGCCTATATTGAGCCACCGGGAGAAGCTTACACTCAAAATTCGTTATGGCGCTTTGGTCTGAGTTACACATTGACTGCTGATTTAAGCATCTACAGCGGTGCCGCAGCTTATACCTCAGAATATTCTTCAACCACCAATATCGTGCCTTATGTTGTCGGTGCAGAACCCGTTTGGGAAACCGATAAAGATACCACATGGGGCGCGGAAATCGGTCTACGCTACGTTATAGGTAAGCATGTTATGATTGGCGCCGGATATAACTCAGCTACCGAATCAGCAGTAATCAGCATTGGCTACTCAATGTAGCCAGCAATAACAAAACCACTGCCGCAATCACCCTTTTATCTTGCTACAGTTCTGCCTGCTCGCTCAGGCAGTGATTTCCCTTAGTTTATATCAAGCTTACGCCCTACCACCGATAAACCATATATAGATATAAAACCATTATTACTATTTGGTAAAAATCATTTTCAATTTAAACCAATTATCATTCCAAATGGAAAGAGTAAACTCTGCTCCATCGATTGAGCACAGCCCATTACAGCAAGTGCTTTTAGTCAATTTTTTATTCTCAATCTATCCAGCTTTTTATTTAACGATTTGATTTTAAATTTTAAAAATTAAGGAAATATTATGAGCAGCGTATTTTACATGCCTCCAATGACGCTTATGGGTCAAAATGCAATTCAATCTCTTGGTGCCGAGTTAACAAGCAAAGAACTGCAAAAAGCCCTTATTGTTACCGATAGCGTATTAGTTGAAATCGGCTTAATTAATCGACTCACTGATGAGCTTAAAAACCATAACATCGACTTTGCAATTTATGATGGTGTAAAGCCAAACCCAACTGAAAAAAACATCGAAGATGGCCTTGCCCTACTCGCACAAGAAAACTGTGACTTTGTTATTTCATTCGGTGGTGGCTCTTCACACGACGCTGCAAAAGGTATCGCATTAGTTGCTGCCAACGGTGGCCATATTCGAGATTATTCAAAAGGTGTGCACACATCTAAGAAGCCACAATTACCGCTTGTGACCATTAATACTACCGCAGGTACTGCATCAGAAATGACCGTATTTGCCATCATCACTAACGAAGCTGATGAAACTAAATACCCAGTTGTAGATAAGCATTTCACGCCTATTATTGCAGTGAACGATTCAGAGCTTATGGTCGCTATGCCTAAGTTCCTGACGGCAGCGACAGGTATGGATGCGTTAACTCACGCTGTTGAAGCTTATGTTTCTACTGCAGCAACGCCAATTACTGATGCATCGGCTATCAAGGCTATTGAGTTAATCTCACAAAACTTAGCCACAGCAGTTGAAAACGGTGAAGATCGCCAAGCACGTGATGCCATGCAATACGGTGAATACCTTGCAGGTATGGCATTCTCTAATGCTTCACTTGGTTATGTGCACTCTATGGCACACCAACTCGGTGGTGTTTACGACTTAGTACACGGTCTATGTAACGCAATTCTTCTTCCAGAAGTATCACGTTTCAACGCGGTTGCCACACCTGCGCGTTTTGTTGATATCGCTAAAGCTATAGGCGTAGATGTATCAAACATGACCCAAGAGCAAGCGATTGAAGCCGGTATTGCAGCAATCGAAGCGCTTTCGCAACAAGTAGGTACCGCACAACGCCTAGCAGACTTAGGAGTTACAGAAGATAAACTTGCCTTTATGGCGCAAAACGCCCTAAACGATGCATGTTCTTTAACTAACCCACGTAAAGCAAGCCTTGAAGAAATCATCGAAATCTTTAAAGCGCGTTTATAAGCATTAGTCAGCACAATTAAAATATTTATCAATATAAAAAAGGGAAGGCATAGCCTTCCCTTTTTTCATAGCCAGTTCTTATAAGAATTAGTTCCACGCTATAATAGATAAAACCATCACTTAACGTTTAATTAAAGTAATTAAACGCTCTACAATATATAACCGAACCTTTGGCTTGATATTTACCCGCTTTAAAAGAAGTGAAAGGTGTATTACCGGAAAAGTTGTGTTGGGTGAAAAAGGGATTATCTACATGAACACATGATTCGGTATAGTCTGCGGTTTTAACAGCACCAATAATTAGATTTATAACAACAAAAGATAGCCCAAGAAAAATAGTCGTAATGATAATGCTATTTAATACTTTCATGATTCCCTTCTTTATAACGCTCCAACAATTATAATCACAATATTTTTTTATTTTATGACGTTAACTGCTGTTCAAATTTTGCAGGCAGTGTAATCGATAGTATGGCTATCATCCAGCTAGCAAGGGCGCCGTTCAGCGAAAAGAGTGTTTGAGCTTATGTTCAGTCTAATCATGAATTTAACACTGTTGCACGATAACTCTCTATATTAGCTACCGGCTTGCCTTCAGTGCTTTGAATCCCCTCAGAATGAACAGATTCTTAATCTAATCGGTATTAATCCAATCGCAGTTTGTCTATGCTAGAGCAATCAACTTAAATAGGTTAATTGCCATGTATAAAGCCCTACGAACCTACGCCTCTATAGCGTTACTAATCTGCTCCATTCCAGCCTTTGCTGCAGAGGTGACAAGAGTCACCCTAGAGAATGGTGCTACCGTAAAGCTCAATGATGATTTCACTTGGGAATACGTTATTTTAGAAAGCCAAGCTAAGCCAGATGCCGCTGTACCAGTAACTTTACCTGCAACTGTTGCTGCAGCTTCGACGGTAGAAAATACCGCAGCAATAATTACCGAAAATGCTCCCACTGCTGCAACTAAAGAAACACTCACCTCTAGCGCTATCGCTCAATCTGCGCTACTTAAATCTACTGCCAAAAGCGGCGTCAAAGTTAGCTTTGCTAACAGCCAATGGGATGACGATGGTCGCTTGGGACTGACTTTCGAGCTAAGCAGTAACAGTACAGAACATTATGTACTGATAGAGCTAGAGATCAGCTTGTTTGCTGACTCTGGCACTCTGATTAAGAAAGAGAATGTCAAAGCATGGCAGGCCATTTTTAGAATGCCAGACTCCTACTTACGTAAAGGCCAAACTCGCGACAGCCGCGTATTTTGGATAGAAGGCATCGATAAGGCTCAGTGGACCAAACAGTTAATGAGCTTGAAAATGGGTGAGATGGATTCACGTATGTAATACCGCCCCAAACACAATTTCAACCAATAGAACAATAAAAGCCTGCTTGGTTTATCCAAGCAGGCTTTTTATATATCGCCCCCTGCCTCTAGCTATTTCATTAAATTAAAAACATTTATTTAACCAACAAAAATCACGATAAAAATTCATAAAAAAAACTACCAAAAAATAAAAACAGATACACAAGTAAGCACACACTAACGCAGATAAATTACTACAAACTCAATTACACAACTCACAAATTAAAATATTACACACGAAATTATACAGATGATTTCATTTTAAATATTAATTAAAAATATTCTGGCGCTACTTTTCCGTCAGCAACAGACTTCTATCAAAGTCAGCTTAAAAAAACACCTAAGCATATTTTCACTAAGCGACAGTCAAAAAAAAGAGCCCGTAGGCTCTTTGTTGCTAATGGTTCTTCTTAGCTAATTAGCCACTTACAGGCTTGGCAAGATATCTGCTGGCAGGTAAGCGTTGTAGCTTGCTGTTAGCAGTAGGTCTGTTGCCGCTTCAATATCAGGACCAAAGAAACGGTCCTTATCGTAGTAAGTCACTAGCTCACGTAACTCAGCTTTTGCTTGTGCAACAGCCTTACTCGGCTGTAATGGTGCACGGAAATCTAAGCCCTGCGCTGCAGCTAAAACTTCAACCGCCAATACGCCGCGAGTGTTTTCAGACATGTCACGCAGACGGCGCGCCGCGAAGGTTGCCATAGACACATGGTCTTCTTGGTTAGCCGATGTTGGTAAACTATCTACTGATGCTGGATGGGCGTAAGTCTTGTTCTCTGAAGCCAATGCCGCGGCAGTCACCTGCGCAATCATAAAGCCTGAGTTTACTCCGCCGTTTTCAACCAAGAATGGTGGCAGCTTAGATAAGTTTGAATCGATAAGCAGCGCAATACGACGCTCAGCAATCGAGCCTAGCTCGGCAATCGCAATCGCCAAGTTATCGGCAGCCATAGCTACAGGCTCGGCGTGGAAGTTACCGCCCGAAATAATATCGCCTGTGTCTTGGAACACTAATGGGTTATCAGTAACGCCGTTCGCTTCAGTGCCCAACACTTCTGCCGCATGACGAATTTGAGTCAAACATGCACCCAATACCTGTGGCTGACAACGCAGTGAATACGGATCTTGTACCTTTTCACAGTTAACATGATCTAGGCTGATCTCAGACTCATCGCCAAGCAAGTGACGGAACACAGCAGCTGAATCAATCTGACCTTTTTGGCCGCGAGCCGCGTGAATACGTGGATCAAACGGGCTACGACTGCCCATTGCCGCTTCAACGCTCATAGCGCCGATCACAGAGCTTGCTGCAAACAGATCTTCTGCGTTAAACAGGCCTTCCAGTGCCAATGCCGTTGACGCTTGCGTACCGTTAAGCAAGGCTAAGCCTTCTTTTGCAGCCAGTTCGATTGGCTTAAGCCCAGCAATTTCTAGACCTTCAGCCGCAGTGATTAGCTCACCTTGATAGCTCATCTCGCCTTCGCCAAGTAGTGGCAAACACATGTGAGATAGCGGCGCTAAGTCGCCCGACGCCCCCACAGAACCTTTCTCTGGCACACATGGATAAACTCCCGCGTTAACCAAAGCGATAAGGAAGTTGATCACCTCTAAACGAATGCCAGAGAAACCACGGCTTAGCGAGTTAATCTTTAATACCATCATCAAGCGCACTGTGGCGTCTTGCATGTATTGGCCAGTACCTGCAGCGTGCGACAATACGATTGAGCGTTGTAGCAGCTGTAAATCATCAGCAGCAATCTTAGTGTTGGCAAGCAGACCAAAGCCGGTGTTGATGCCGTAAACCGTGCGGCCTTCATCCAATACTTGCTGCACTAAGCCAGCGCTAGTATTGATGTCAGCGATAGCGCTTTCGGCTAGTTCTAGTGTGACTTTACCGCGGCTAATTTCACGGATTTGCGCAAGGGTTAAGGTACCCGGAGTTAATACTAAATGACTCATTTAAATGCCTCTTATTCTTATACTGCTCGGTATGAGCGGCTTATAGCATTGGCAGGTCTAGGCCCTGCTCTTTTGCACAATTTTTAGCGATATCGTAACCTGCATCGGCGTGACGCATTACGCCCGTTGCAGGGTCATTCCACAGCACGCGATCTAAGCGCGCTGCCGCATCATCAGTACCATCAGCCACAATGACTACACCTGAGTGCTGACTAAAGCCCATACCTACACCACCACCGTGATGCAGCGATACCCAAGTTGCGCCACTTGCCGTATTCAGCAGTGCATTCATTAATGGCCAATCTGATACCGCATCAGAGCCATCAAGCATAGATTCGGTTTCACGGTTCGGGCTAGCAACAGAGCCAGAATCTAAGTGATCGCGACCAATCACTACTGGCGCAGAAAGTTCGCCATTTTTAACCATTTCGTTAAAGGCGAGTGCCAAACGAGCACGGTCTTTTAGACCTACCCAACAGATGCGCGATGGTAAACCTTGGAACGCAATGCGTTCACGTGCCATATCCAGCCAGTTATGTAGGTGTGGATTGTCAGGAATAAGCTCTTTTACTTTAGCGTCGGTCTTGTAGATATCTTCCGGATCGCCAGAAAGCGCTACCCAGCGGAACGGACCAATACCTTCACAGAACAATGGTCGTACATAGGCAGGCACGAAACCTGGGAAGTCGAATGCGTTTTCAACACCTTCTTCAAATGCCATTTGACGGATGTTGTTACCGTAATCAGTCGTCGCCGCGCCTGCAGCTTGCAGTGCTAGCATCGCCTTAACTTGTACAGCCATTGACTGCTTCGCCGCTTTAACCACAGCAGCTTCGTCAGTTTTACGCATCTCGATGGCTTGCTCTAACGTCCAACCTTGCGGCAAATAACCGTTTAGCGGATCGTGCGCCGATGTTTGGTCAGTCACCACATCTGGGGTAATGCCGCGCTCAACTAGCTCGGCAAATACGTCAGCCGCGTTAGCTAATAGACCAACAGAAACAGGCTTACCGCTCTTATTAGCTTCATCGATCATTGCCAACGCTTCATCAAGGGTAGTGGCTTTCTTGTCGACATAACGAGTACGTAGACGGAAATCGATGCGAGTCTCATCCACTTCACAGGTCAATACCGAGTAACCCGCCATAGTGCCAGCTAGCGGTTGCGCCCCCCCCATGCCACCTAGGCCGCCAGTTAAGATCCACTTGCCAGCAGATGAGCCATTAAAGTGCTGCTTAGCCATAGCCACAAAGGTCTCGTATGTGCCTTGCACAATGCCTTGTGAGCCGATGTAAATCCAAGAACCCGCGGTCATCTGGCCATACATAGCCAAACCTTTTTTATCTAACTCATTAAAGTGTTCCCAGTTAGCCCAATGCGGTACTAGGTTTGAGTTAGCGATGATCACACGAGGTGCATTGCTGTGGGTTTTAAATACCCCAACCGGCTTACCTGACTGCACCATCAGCGTTTCGTCTTCTTCAAGACGTTGCAGTACTTCAACGATTTTGTCGTAGCACTCCCAGTCACGGGCCGCACGGCCAATACCGCCATAAACCACCAAGTCTTCAGGACGCTCGGCCACATCAGGGTGTAGGTTGTTCATCAACATACGCAGCGGTGCTTCGGTCAGCCAGCTTTTGCAGCTTAGCTCGGTTCCTGTCGGCGCGATAATGCGGCGGCTCGGATCGTGTCTCTTATCCATCGGTACTACCTCGTTCAATTTGTTTTTATGTTTTTCTTATCTGCTTGTGAAGCTTTTATATTTACTGCTTTGCTCTATGAGCCGTGTGCAACTGGCGCTAACTAAACGTCAGATGACCACCTAATCTAAAACGACTTCCTGGGTGCACTAAACGTGCAAAACTCACCACACCTTGGCGCGACCAAGTGCGGCGAGTGATCTGTAAACAAGGCTCAACAGCGGCAATTTCCAGCAGCGCCAGTTGAGCTATATCAGCCATTTTGGCTTCAATGGTGTGCTTAGCTTCAGTTAGCGGAGCCACCATCGACAAGTATTCGTGGGGAGTTTGCTTGGTAAAATCTTGGTCTAAATATTCAGGCACTAATCTAGGGTTAACGAAACGTTCTTCTAGTTGCAGCGGCGTACCTTGCTCGCAGTGCACTAATACTGATTGGTAAAC
Source organism: Shewanella sairae (assembly GCF_023283535.1). Classification (GTDB taxonomy): domain Bacteria; phylum Pseudomonadota; class Gammaproteobacteria; order Enterobacterales; family Shewanellaceae; genus Shewanella; species Shewanella sairae. Next base: position 143,710 of record NZ_JAKILT010000003.1, read on the forward strand.
TTGGCTGCCTTCTTCAAGCCCTAAGGCTATGGCAATCGCGCCGGTTGCGACTGTTTGCGTCAGCAGCACTTGCTGCACGCTATAACCATGACCACGGTCTTTTATCTCATCGGCAATATTGCGAATAACCATCATCGAAGACTGAGTTTTAAGCCCTGCAACGAAAGTCCCTAAGCCTTGAGAGCGTTCTAACACACCCGACTCTGTTAACTCCGTTAATGCACGGCGCGCCGTCATGCGACTGCAACTAAATAGTTCCGACAGCTGGTTTTCAGAAGGCACGCGGCTGTCTTCAGCCCATTCGCCTGATTCAATTTGCGTTAAAATGTATTGCTTGATCTCTTCAAATTTTGGCGTTGCCATTGGCCATCCTATTGTCGCTATCTTTAGGTGCTTTTTGTTTAACGTGCTCAAAAACTCGGCTACAATCCTAGCTTGTATATACAAGTAAATACAAGCTAGCTCACAAATTATTTTTAGTGTTAGTATTCCTATACAGCAAAAAGCAACCAAAAAGAGAACTGCATCATGTCGTGGGATCAAGTCTGGATAGATATCAATATCGCTACAATGTCGCCAAATATTTCAGAGCCTTACGGTGCAATTACCGATGCAGCCCTTGCGGTTCAAGATGGTAAAATTGCTTGGGTCGGTAAACGCAGCGACCTGCCAGAATTTGATGTATTCGCCACGCCAATCTACAAAGGCAAAGGCGGTTGGATCACCCCGGGGTTAATTGATGCCCACACTCACTTAGTGTTTGCCGGCAATCGCGCCAATGAATTTGAATTGCGCCTGCAAGGTGCCAGTTATGAAGAGATCGCTCGCAGTGGCGGCGGCATCATTTCAACCGTTAACGCCTGTCGTGAAGCCGACGAAGCCGAGTTATTTGAGCTTGGTCGCCAACGCCTAAACGCACTGGCTAAAGAAGGTGTCACCACAGTGGAAATCAAGTCAGGTTACGGCTTAGATATCGAAACCGAACTGAAGATCCTCCGCGTTGCCCGTGAGCTAGGCAAACACCACCATGTGGATGTAAAAACCACCTTTTTAGGCGCGCACGCGATCCCACCAGAATATAAACATGATAGTGATGCTTATGTAGACTTAGTGATCAACGAGATGCTGCCGAAAGTGATTGCCGAAGATCTTGCCGATGCAGTCGATGTATTTTGCGAAAATATCGCCTTTAACCTTGAGCAAACCGAACGCGTACTTAGCGCCGCCAAAGCCGCTGGTCTACAAATCAAGCTCCATGCCGAGCAGTTATCTAACATGGGTGGCTCAGCGCTAGCCGCTAAGCTAGGCGCCAAGTCAGTTGATCATATTGAATACCTAGATGAAGACGGCGTAAAAGCCCTAAGCGAAAGTGGCACCTGCGCCACGCTATTACCCGGCGCATTTTACTTTTTACGTGAAACCCAGCACCCACCTATCGATTTACTGCGTAAATACAAGGTGCCTATGGTGGTTGCCAGCGATTACAACCCAGGCTCATCGCCACTTTGCTCAAGCCTATTAATGCTTAATATGGCTTGTACCTTACTGCGTTTAACTCCAGAAGAAGCGCTAACAGGCATGACCCGCAATGCCGCCAAAGCCTTGGGCATTGAAGATAAAGTTGGCGTTATTGAGGTCGGCATGACCGCCGATTTCTGCATGTGGAATATCAGCACGCCAGCGGAGTTGGCGTACACCTATGGTGTGGCCTCGTGCGTGGATGTGGTGAAAAATGGTCACCTAGTACACCAATAGGTGGGAATGCCTGAGCGATGAGGCATGCTTCATCGTTTTGGGTGCCACCATTAGGCTATGGTGGCTTCTGCCTTTTTCGGCCTGCAAACTGCGGTGCTTCCAATATGGTTTATCAGTTGCTGTTAGCATCTGATGCAGCTAATTGCTTGCAGCAGGCGTATGTGCAGACACTTCTTAGGCACGCTTTTTCTCTTCATAACAGAGCTGGCCCTGACCGCTCTACGAAAACATCCATGTTTTCGAAGGCCTAAGCCGCATCTACACTGGATTAGAAAAGCACAATCATTTAGCTACGGTGGCTTCTGCCGTTTAAGCACAGCAGCTTAACTGTTTCTGTTTTTTGTATCTAACCACCTCTGTTGTGACTTTCTACATCTGATGCAGCTAATTGCTTGCAGCAGGCGTATGTGCAGACACTTCTTAGGCACGCTTTACGTCGTCCCTGACCGCTCTGCGAAAACATCCATGTTTTCGAAGGCCTAAGCCGCATCTACACTGAGTTAGAAAAGCACAATCATTTCACTGTAGTGTCTTAAATATCAGAAGGCAGTAATAGCTGCCCACCATTGCAACAGGAAACGCCAATTCCCCATCGGAGTTGCCGAGATCCGTAGAGAACTCTTCACCTTCAAGAATGCCGTAGAACCATCATGGATGATGGTTCAGGCTCGGAGGGACATGGATGTCCATCAGAGCCGTTAGGCGATTTTTATTGGAGCATGAGGATCAACAACTTCGTCGGGGCGGCTCGGACTCTTTATGAAAGAAATGGCCAAGAGGAGAAGCTGTTGTTCCCCTTTTACCCGAGTGTGAGGTGGAATCCCATTGTTTGGGTTGTTAGATGAAATCTAACAAAAAGCTCTAACCTCTAAGTAACGCGCTAATATTCTGTCTCAATACGCCTCTAGCTGCCCATAACGTAATAACTATGATGAAACACAAAGTGGTTACAATGCATATTCCCCATATTAGAGGTTGAAACAGTGAAACATTAACCAATGACAAACTATAGCCCTCTAATAGAATAAACAGGCCAATAGTTAGCATAATGGCCAACAAAGACAATAGTAGGTTTGTCCATATCATACGGGCAATTAAGACTTGTTTTTTGCCTCCAACTGCCAACATTATTGCCCATTTTAATTGTTCGCTTTTTACCGCATAACTAAATTTGTTATACAGGGTAAACACCACTAAAAATAGGATCAGTAACGCCATAGTGCTAGAAGTTAAAAACAGTAATTTACCTGCTGTATCTGTGTCTTCAATCTGTTCTATCACACTACGCCCTTCGGCATAACGAAGTTTAGGAGATAACAATAAAGCCCAGTCATTTAAGTGAGATGCAATCGCCTCGCTATTACCCTCATTGCTGTAAAAAACTGGAGCAATACGGCTAGCAAGTAACGGGTTTTGATCTTTAAGGCTCAAGTAAATGAGTGGTTTAGCCTCATTGGCAATACCAAAATGGGGAGAGTCATTCACTATCCCCGCAACTCTCACCTGCTTTTCATAATAAAAACCTGTCACCTTTAAGGCTACGTCTTTCGCCGCCCGCCAATCATTTAAACCTAACTCAATTGCTAGCTGCATCGCCATAGTGCGATTAATGATTACTGCATTTTCAGCCAATTGGCCTCGATATAAAGCTGGGATACCAAGCAAGCTAAAAAAGTTATGTGAAACATATAAGCCATTAATTGGCTTTTCAGGCATCTCCCCCGTCTGTGGCTGATACTTTAAGGATGGTGCTCCTAATTGCGTGAATTGAGCCGAAGATAAAGCAATTGGCGAATCTCCCACACTCCAATTTCCTTCAAATTGCTCAACCGTTAACATGACACTTAAACGACCATCCACTCTGGGTTGATAGCTAACAACATCCTTTGCGATAGCCACTGACGAATATTTTTGTAGCTCTTGATACATCAGGCTTAACGATATCATCATCACAGCGGTTATCACCGCTAACTGTAACACCAATATTAGCTTTTTAGTGCCAAGCTGCAGCTTAGTCATATGACTCTGTTTACCACGAGAAAAAAGCGTATTTAAAGAACCAAGCAACGGCATTAATGCACAAACAATAAATAGTGACAACGAACAAATAACAGCAATAAGCCAAAGCCAAATATTGAAATCTATACCTTCGACAAAATACTTCTGATAAACGCTTATGTTGCCGACAAAGTGAGTGATAACCAAGCCAAGCAATGGACTAAAACCTGCAACTAAAAATAGAGCCGGAAGATTCTCCCTTAATAGCTGTACAATTAGTCCTCGCCTATTAGCTCCTAACGCCAACTTCAAACTCATTTCAGCATGGCGAGCTATACCTTGTTGTGAATAAGCTGAAACGATGCCACTAAAAATAATAAAACCAAAACCAACAAGCAGACCAACGAGTATCCAAGCTTGCCTCTGCAACAACTGACGTCCATTTGGATTTAGCTCCATGCCACTGATTAACCAAGGCTGATAATATTTGTCAGAAAACCCACCTTCAGGCCAAGGCGTTTGGCGCCGCAAATCTCGATACGCATGCTGCAATAGCGCAACATCTGCTTGCTTACTCAATAAAGCAAAGCCATAGCGGTTACTTAGCGTATTCAGATAAAGTTGCGGATTATCAACAAACATGTCCGGAACCTTAAGCTGCAAATATGAGTCTGGTAGCCAGATATCAACATCAGCATCCCCCAAACGTTGCATCGACTGCGGTGCCACCCCCGCCAAAAGAAAGGCGCTATCTCGATAATATAAACGAGTATCAGATAATGCAGATTGAGACTCTAGATGCTGCTGCCAAAAACGCTGAGACACTATGCCTTTTTTAGCCTCAAAATTTTGCAGCGAAAAAGGAGCTGCCAAGCCAAGTAAATCGAGTGCACTTTGGGAGTAAAACCCAATGGTTACTTTTGGTAATTCTTTTAGACCTAAACTGACCGAGCTCGATTCGATCGCTATACTCGCGACCCTTTCAACACCCGCTAGTCGTTGCACCAAATCGATATCATAGCCAGACGAGGGCTGCAAATTGCCACTAAGATCCTTTTTCGCAATCGTCATCATAGCTTGCTGATTAGCAACCCACTTTGGACGATCACTACTTAATAGCCAAAATAGGTTAACGACCAAACCAATTAGACAGCAAAAAAAACAAAGACTAACAACCAACAAGCTCCAGAATCCACGCTGCTCTCGCCACTTACGCCAACCATAGATAACATCAAACAGCATGCTTAAACTCCTGTGAAGAAACTTCCGCTATTTCTCCATCATGAATTTTGTACGCTTTTTGGCAATAAGCTGCAACAGCAGGATCATGTGTGATAATCAATACCGTACGCCCCTCTTGGTGCAAGGCACAAAGCAACTCCATCACATTATCTGAATTACTCGAATCTAAGTTACCTGTTGGTTCATCACATAAAATAATATCTGGCTGACAAATCAATGCCCTAGCTATTGCTACTCGCTGTTGTTGACCACCAGAGAGTTCATTAGGATAAAAAGCCGTTTTATCACTGAGACCGACCTTTTGTAATACATAGCTAATCTTTGTCTGGTAATCTGCAGGTTTAATTTCAGGGTTAAAACTTAAAGGAACAGCTAGATTCTCCGCGACGGTCATATCTGCTATTAGGTTAAAGTTCTGAAAGACCCAACCGATGTGATTATTTCGCAACTGACTCATTTGATAAGCACTAAATGTACTGACATCTTGGCCACATAGGTGATATTGGCCTGAATCCGCGCTATCTAATAAGCCCATTATCGATAGTAAGGTTGATTTTCCACTACCAGATTGGCCCAAAATTGCCACCATTTCACCGCTTAAAACAGCAAGGTTTATCTGCTTTAGAACATGGTTGCCGCCAGCACCGTTAACAAAGGATTTATTTAAATTAGCAAGCGCTATAACGCAGTTATTCATAAATATCTTCCATGATAATTTGAGCTGAGTTCTCGCGGTTTTTAGGGACGTTAAGCAAAATTTTATCGCCAACATAGAGCCCTGCTAACACCTGCATCTGCTCATCTGCGATATCGCCAATCATGATATTACGTCTCTGAAAATATGTTTGATTTTGATCCCATACAAATAACGGATACTCACGATGAGCACGAATGACTCCAGCAGGTCTTGCAACAACTAATATGTCATGATGCTCAGCAATATCCACAGCAGCTGTTACATCGATATTTGGTCTGACTGCAGTTGGTAATACACCATCAAAACTAATATCTATTTCAACGCTACCGTTGTTTACTGTGGGATCAACACGAGATACTTTGCCGTTTATCTCTATTCCCTTAAACTGAACTTTACTCATTAAACCTAGACTGACATATTCAGCATCGGCAGCAGTAATATTGATTCGAGCATAATAAGAGGAGAGATCGGCTATCATGCCAACGGCTTGCCCCTCCTCAACATGGCGGCCAACCTCAAGCTCATCAGCTAACTCAGTTAACATGCCAGCCATACTCGCGCGCACATTAAGTTGCTCAACTTCAGATGCCAATAGCTCTTTTTGTTTAATGGCTTTCTCTAGACGATAACGCGCAGAGTCTTCTATTGCTTGCCGGGTTTTAGTGAGTGTTTGATAACGGCTTAACTCCATTTTGAGTATGGCATCTTCTTGCTCCCAAGCAACCTGAGCTTTGTGTAAGTCTAAGGTCGAAATAACTTGGTTATCTTTTAGTTTTTTATGAGCATTCAATTCAGCATCAGCTAAAGCCAGCTTGACTTTGGCTAAACGAATTTTGCCTCGTTGGTCTTCTATTTCTTGAGCGGACTCGGCCTCAACTCTTTGTTGGTTGGCTTGTTCTTCAAGTAATGCCAACTCACTTGTTTCTAATAATCTAAGTAGTTTTGGGTTATTTAAGCTCAAGATAATTTCGCCTTTTCCAACCAAATTACCGGGCTTTTTAAACACTTCAACAATGTGCCCCCCACTTAAGGCATTAATGCCGCGTTGAGTTTTTGGCACAAACTTGCCATAGCCAGAAATGGAAATATGTAGAGATGCATTTTCGACACTTGAAATGAGTGAACGGCTATCCGTGGCACTGGAAGAGAAAGCCTGACGACTTAAAAAGGCAATCAAAATAGCGCAAGCTACAGCAATGACAACAAGCAAAGACCAACTGGCTTTATTTAGCGGACTCCTATCCTTAGGGATATCAAACATAATCAAATTCCATTTAATTGCGCTACTAACAACCAACAATACGAAATTACCAACAACAAAACAAGTTTACAACAAACTGTTGACACACCGCATCGACAATAGCTAGTTTAGAAAGTGGAGAATAAGGATGTATCTCCAACCAATTAACTTTATTAAATCAAGGATGAAAAATGTATAAATCACTTTTACTTTTAGCTGTTCTCGCCTTTAGCTCTCAAACTGTTATGGCATCATGTACAGACATAGGCCCAGGCGGGGGAGGTGGAGCAATCTGTTGTGAAGTGAAAGATGGGGTTTTAGAGTGCTACGACACTATCGGCTAGACAAAATATAAAATCAAAGGGAGGCTTCCTCCCTTTATGTAAACCCAAATTTGAGACCTAATATGCGTATTCTATTTTTATTATCTCTATTGCTTTTATCCCACTCAGCAACAGCTAGTCAGCTAACCACTCTAGGGCCACATAACAAATCGACCCTTTTAGATAACGCAGCACCAAAACAAAAACATAAATTTCCAGCTCTTTATGTTTATGATACTAACAAACAAGAATTTCTTACTAAAAGTGACGCAGCCGCCTATCTGCAAACCTTAGATAACGACCCCCTTTTAGTTGACCTTACTGTCCAATGGACTAAAAGTACTGAGCTTTTTTCAACCAACAATGACATGCTAGCCAAATCTCTGCCGACTTTACAGTTAGATAAGCCCTATTTAATTTTGTACGATAACTTACCCACTCCAATGCTCAGTCAGTTTGAAGCTATGGTGCCAAATTTAAAGCAAAAAGATGCTCTAATTAGAGCTCTATTGAGCGAAAACGATAATGCTAGAAGCTATAGTACCTATTAGACTCTGGTTATCAGCCTCCTAAAGGCGTGTCCATTATTTAAAAGCTATGCCATCAAAGGCCTAAGCTGCACCTGCACTGGATTAGAAAAGCACCCACCTTCAAGTTTTGCGTTTACTGAAAGAAGAACAAGAATAAAACGAACACTCACTCAGAAGTTATAGAAAACAGCTATTCCCCATCGGAGTTGCTGAGGTCATTGAAGACAATCGGGTGAGCCATGGATGGCGAATATGAGGCGATAGCAATTTTCGAAAATGACTGAGGATCAACAACTTCGTCGGGGCGGCTGGGACTCTTTATGAAAGAAATGGCCAAGAGGGGAAGCTGTTGTTCCCCTTTTGGCCAAGTGTGAGCTGGAAGCTCACGACTTTGTGTTAGACGCAGTCTAACTATAGGCTTCTATAGCTTTCTCAAAGTTTGAAAAATCAAACCTCAACTATGTGGCACATAGTCAATCAAGGTATAATCAAAACATACCAAACCTAACCCTCTGATAAATGTCTAAATACCTCTGCCAACTCGTTGTCATTTTCTGCAGCGTCATTGCGATAACACTCGCAAGCTTCGCCAATGCTAGTAGTGTATTAGACTTAAACGACTACGAAGACGATGTTGCAGCGCTGCTACTGGAATATCAGGGGCAAGACTCTTACTCAAGGCCAATCGTGCCATCGGTTTTGGTGTATAAGGATACCGAACAAGCCTCGACCTACGTCGACTTTAAACGAGGTTTGATCTTGGTAGAAACCCGAACTAAAGCGCAGCTTAAAGAGGCTGTGGTACAGGTGCTATTAACCCAAATTGATCCAACTGTTATTGATGCGCAAACCGCTGAAGACTTTGGCTTAATCAGCAAAAAGAAAAAGCCGTTCTTTTGGGGGCAAGTGCTCGATAAAGACGGCAAAGCCATTGAGTTTGAATGGCGTGCATCGCGCTATGCCGATTACTTAGTCAGCAAGAGCAAACGCAGCAACTCGCGCTTTCAAGTGGCGATTCACATGGTGAAAGAGCACACCACAATTGCCGGTAATAAGTATATTAATTATGCCCGCAGTGCCAGTCGTAAACATGGTATTAGTACCGATTTGATCATGGCAATTATCGAGACTGAAAGCTCGTTTAACCCACTGGCGCGTTCACGCTCTAATGCGCTTGGTTTAATGCAGATTAAGGCCAATACCGCTGGGCGCGATTACTTCAATTTAATCCAAGGTTATAAACATACGCCGTCATCGGCTTACCTTTATGATCCGGCAAAAAATATTGAGGTAGGCACAGGCTATTTAAAGATCCTTTCAAGCCGTTACCTTAAGGGGATCACCCATCCTAAAAAACGCGAGTATGCGGTGATCTCTAGCTATAACGGCGGTGCTGGGAATCTGTGGAAAAGCTTAGACTCACGCGGCAATCGCACCAAAGCGTTAGCGCGGATTAATAAGATGACCGTTAGCGAGTTTTATTGGTTTTTAACTCACCGCCATAACCGCGAAGAAACCCGTAACTATTTGAAAAAGGTCAGTAGTCGACAGAAGAAATACCTATAATCGGGCTAAACTTAACGTAAAACGATAGCCACAAGGCTATCGTTTTGGTTTTCACAGAACTAATCCATTACAGCTTGCTCTGCTGCTTATACTCAGCCAACTTTTGCGAATACTTCTTTTTATAAAAAGAGTGGTTAGTTTTATCTAGCGCTAATCCTTGATACTTTATCGCTTGTTCAAAATCCCCTAGCTTTGCATAAGCCCCTGCCACGGCGTCATAGGCGGAGACGGTGTTCGGGTCATCAGTGATTGCCACCTTATATACTTCAATCGCCTTAGTCGGTTCAGTTTCAAGGTAGCTATTACCTAGCTTGATGAGTGAGCCAGTTGCGGGCACTTTAAAACCGTATTTTTGCTCCGATAAATAGCGATAATGCGCGACAATCGCTTGTGGACCTTGCTTTGAAATCTCTGAATCTGCTGCTAACGCTTGGTGGTAGTCATCAAACAAGGCTTCAATACCATAGGCTGCAGCCAGCACCGGCTGAGTCATGTAGTAACTGCCGTCAAAACGCTTAATACGATAATCTAAAGTCTCATTAGCATTGGCTTTAACAATGGCTTCCATTTCTGTAAATGTAGCGAGTTGCTGTTGATCATGACTGCTATCGCTACTACTCATAAACAAAAACCGCGATTTACCTTGCATAGCAGCAAGCTTTTTCGGTGCATCTTTGATGACATAGGCAAAATCTTGGCTTAGTGCAGGGCTTGCCGCAAAGTAGGCATTAAACAGGCTTGGACGGTTAATCAAGGTGTACAACCCAAGCCCTGCATCACCAACAAAACCATTAAAAATGCGAAAGCCATTAGTGCGGTACTTGTTATCAATAGCTGGCAGTAGGTCTTGCTCAAAATAATCGAGTAGTTTTTGATTGCCCTGCTCTTTTATCGCTGCAACTTTTAACTCGCCAAAACCTTGATGACCATCTGGCGCGGTAACAATAATGGTTTCTAGCCAAGGCCAGTCACCGTTATGGCTCATCCAGTCATGCATACCAGCAAGTAAAGCGTGACTTCGAGGATGCAAGCCAAGTAGCACCACATATTGTTTATCAGGCTTTTTGCCATAGCTAGGTGGCAAGGTCACCACAAAATCAGCCTTTTCGATTAGGTTCGAATTGACCGTTAGTAACTCGGTATTTTCTGCTATCAGTTTTGAGGCCGCCAATACTTGAATACTAATCAACTGCAGCATACAGGCTAAGATAAGTAGTTTTTTCACTATTCATTCCTTGAATTTCTAAATCAATTACACAAGCTAACAGTTGAATCTTGACTCGACAACTCTGTATCAAATGCCAATAGTGACTTTACTGTGTATAAAAAGCCGACTTTTAAGTTATAACTCAGTAACTTTTGCCAGTGTCCCGTCCTGAGATAAGTTGACACTTTGGAGACTTATCTATGAAACCCTCAGGTGCAATCCGCAGTAAACGTACACAACGTGACTACAC